>JAFWTG010000117.1 GCA_017519005.1 Oscillospiraceae bacterium
GGGCTTTATGATCCAGGGCGGCGACCCCACTGGCACCGGTATGGGCGGCCCCGGCTACTGCATCAAGGGCGAGTTCTTTATGAACGGCGTGGACAACAAGCTCAAGCACAAGCGCGGCGTCCTGTCCATGGCCCGGTCCTCCAATCCCAACTCTGCCGGCAGCCAGTTCTTCCTGATGCACCAGGATTCCCCCCATCTGGATAAGCAGTACGCCGCCTTCGGAAAGGTCACGGAGGGCCTGGAGGTCATCGACGCCATCGCTTCCGTCAAGGTGGACATGAACGACAAGCCTCTGACCGAGCAGAAAATGGCCTCGATTCGCGTGGACACCCAGGGCGTCGATTATCCCGAGCCCAAGAAGCTCAGAGATCCCTATGGCAGATTCTAATTTGTCGCGCAGCGACACCATACCTATTCACTATTATCTATTACCTATTATCTGCGCCGCCCAGCGGCGCTACACGGGGCTGTACCGGTTTCGACGGGGATAGTGAGGCTGGAATAGCGGGCGGAGGCGCCTGACCTCCACAAAACGGGTACCTTTTTTAAATTAACTGACAACGATAATCTCGTTCTGGCTGCTGCTTAATCAGCAACCCGTCCGCCCCGGAAGGCCCACGAGCCGGGCTCGGGCGTGATTCAGTGGGGACCGTGCGTACGGTAAGCTTTGCCCGTGCCATGCATCATGAAGCTACCAAGGCCGTAAGGGTGTTTGTTCCCGTGCGGCCGAGGGAACGTAAATAACAAACTGCGCCCGGAGAAGTTCCCGTCAAGTTATTTTCGGACAGGGGTTCAACTCCCCTCAGCTCCACCAAAAAAGACGCCGTCAGGCGTCTTTTTTGGTGGAATCAAATTTTTTCCGTATGAACAACATAAAATAAACGATTTGTTGAATATAAAACAATTGATTGATTATTGAACTTCGATCGATCTCCTGTTATAATATAGCTGCGAGTGAGAGATAACACAGTGGAGGCCGGCCATGATTGAATTGGGGGAACGGATTAAGGCGCTGCGCCAGCGCGACGGGCGAACGCAGGAATCCTTTGCAAGGGAGCTCGGCGTTACGGCGCAGGCGGTTTCGCGGTGGGAGAAAGGGATCTGCTATCCGGATATGGAGCTGATCCCCTCGATTGCGAACTTTTTCGGCGTCTCCATCGACGAGCTCTTTGGCTATGAAAACGAGCGGACGAAAAAGATCGACGCCCTGTACGACAGGATCGTCGAGATGAATCGGATCAATAACGGGATTGATTTCAACCTTGACGAGTGCATCGCCCTTGCGCGGGGATCGCTGATCGAATTCCCGGGCAATGAAAAGCTGACCGCGGCCCTCGCCTCCGCACTTTACAACGCGGGTTCAATCCGCAGGGGGGAAGGCCATTGCGACAGCTCGGACGGCTTCGAGGTCTGCGACGTGGAGCGGCACAGGAGCAATCCCGAATGGCAGGAGGCCATTCAGCTTTATGAAAAGCTCCTGCGCACCGTCAAAAGCGGCGAGCTGCGGAATCAGGCGGTGCTGGAGCTCTCCCAGCTTTACAAATTTACCGGCGAACACGAAAAAGCCCTGCAGCTTGCGGAGTCCGCGCCGAATATCCAGGGCTCCAAGCTGTTTTTGCGCATCAATGCCTTCGACGGCAAGGAGGCTGTCGCGGCATCCGGGGAAGCCCTGGTCGATCTCTTGAGATGTCTGTCCGAACTGATCCCGGCCATTGTGCGAGCGGACCGCAGCATCCCGCCCCTGGAAGCCGTCAAGCTGCTTTCCAACGCAGAGACGATGCTCGGGCTCGTGTTTGCCGACGGCGATTACGGGAAGCTGATCAGCGCGATTGTCTGCCTGCACCTGCTGCGCTCCTATTATCTGTGGCTGGCCGGCGACAGGGACGGCGCCTTTCAGGCCCTCGACGCAGCCCTTGCGTGCGCGGAAATGTATGACGACGAAAGCAGCATGGCGCCCTATACCTCGCCGCTGCTCCAATACTCCAAACCCCTCGTGTGCATGTTCGGCCGCAAGCTGACGCCGGAATTGCCGGAGATCTGGCCCTTCTGGGACGTACCGGAGGCCAAACGGGTGAAAAGCGAAATGCAGACCGATCCCCGCTGGGCGGAATGGGTGAGAAAGACGGGCGGCGCCTGATAGGATGATCCAATCAAACGATAAAACGACCCGAAGCGCCGCAGTGCGGACAATCGGGACAGACAGCTTGACGAGCTTCGGAAAGGAAGCGGAAAGGAGCGTTCCAGTGAAGAAAGAAAGAGCGGCATTCCTTTGGAATCGAATTATGTGTGCGGCGGCAGCCTTCGCGCTGGTCGCCGCGGCAGGCTGCGGGATCCAACCCACGCACGGCGGCAGCGATATTCCCTCGCAGACTGCCGCAACGGAGCTTCCTCTGCAGAGCGAATCCGAGAGCTCCATCCTCGCTTCGAGCGGCAGGGACGATCCTGAAACGACGAAAGCGACGACCAGAAGGGAGGATCCGGGGTTTATCTCTGAGGACAGAGTACGGCTGAATACCTTTCTCATCGCCATTGTGCAGCAGAATATCGAAAACAGCGAGACCGATTTGGACGAGGACGCCGAGCTTGTGCGATTTGCCTTCGGCTATCGCAGAGATAACGACGCAGAGGCCATTGTCGAACGGGAAGACGAAAACGGCCTTTCCTGCCGCACCCTGACCCTTGCGCAGGTTAATGAGACGCTCGAGCTGTATTTCGGCCGGACCCTCTCCCCTGACAGCGAAGATTACAGCATTCTGAACGAGGCAGGGGAAGGCTTTCACTGCGTATTCCGCGACGGCTGTTTCTGGAACGTCCCGCCATATCCGGCGGAGGCCTACGATTTCCCGGTACGCTTTTGTCTGGTGGACAAGATCAACGAAGAGAGCGCCACGGTACATTTCAGACTGTATCGGGTCAATCCCGATATCTGGGGCGAGGGGGAAGCAAAGCGGCATCTGCCCCTTCTTCCCATGTTCAGTTTTCTGGACGCGGAAAGCACCAATCCCGAGACAAAGGGGTGGATCACCAGGATCGGTCAGGGCACCGCTGTCCTCAGCGTTACGGGAGAAGAACTGAGGCTGGTCAAGTTGACGACCTCGCTCTATTGATCCGCGTTCTGGTTATTCCTTTACTTCCTCTTCATCCAGACCGGCGGCGGGGATGGCAAAGCTGATGTGATCCTTCTCTTCGCCGGGGATTTTCCTCAAACCCCAAAGAAGGCTGCGAACTTCCAGGGTTCCGGCCTCCTTGTCTCTCTTGATCTGATACGGGATCGCAGAGAGTGCCAGCGCGCAAAGGGCGGTACGGCCAAGAATTTTTCCGATTTTCATGGGAACACCTCCATCAATTTGATTTTAAATAATTATTTTGAACGTGCTGCGGCGGCCAGGGCCTCTGCGGCACGTTTGCTTCTATAACAGTTGTTTCCCGATCCCCCAGGCGTCTCCGACCTTTTCTCCGATCACGTGGTAGGCGTGATTGAAGGGGTCGAAGCAGAGGGGAGCGGCCTTTGCCATGTCGAGCCTGCCGTCGGTCAGGGCGGACTCGTCCACGCTGACGTTGACGATCTCGCCCCGGAGGATGCAGCTCTGCTTGTTGAACTCGATGACCCGGCACTCGATGCAGACCGGCAGCTCCCGGATGATGGGGGCGTTGACCAGCGCGCTTCTCTCGGCGGTGAAGCCGGCCCGGGCGAACTTGTCCGCGGTCTTGAGGCCGGTGGCGATGCCCACGTAGTCACAGCCTGCGGCGTGGGCCGCGTCGGCCATGCTGACGGTGAAGGCGCCGGTTCTGGCGAAGTTGAGGCAGGTCTTGTGGCCGGGGGAGAGGCAGACGGACAGCTCGTTCTCCTCGCTGATGCCGCCCCAGGCGGCGTTCATGACGTTGGGCACCCCATTTTCATCGTAAGTCGCCAGAATCCACACCGGCTGGGGAAGGCTCAGGGGCTTCGCGCCATAGTTTTTTCTGCTCATGCTAATTGCCTCCTTCTAATATGTTTGTATATCAAGTATAGCACGGCAGACGGCCGGATGCAAGAGAAAAAGCCAACGAGAAAATATCCAAAATCTCTGTACATCCTTGAATAAATATGCTATACTGGATTTGGAGAAAAATATTAAGGAGGTATCCATGATGAAGCGCAAGCTCACAGCGATGATCCTGGTCCTGTGCATGGTTCTTTCTCTGCTTCCCGGGACGGTGTTCGCGCAGGAGGAACCCCTTGCCTACAATCAGTTCCGGGTCACCTACGACATGAACGGCGGCTCGGTCTACTGGTCCAGAGGCAGCAGCCTGCCCGAGGGAACGGAGGAGGACTTTCTGGCGGACGGGGACCGGACCACCAACGTCAACCAGGCCAACACGGTCCATTTCCTGATCGACCCGACCCGGGCCGTGAACCGGGAGGCCTGGAACAACGGCGAATTCGTCACCTACGAGCCCTTCGAGGCGGCGGACCGCTCCATCAACGTCCGGGTCAGCTATCCCACGGAGGACAGCTGGTACAGCGCCAACGCCGTGGTGGACGGTCAGGCAACAGAGACCGGCTATACCTTTGAAAACAACGTGCTCTCCTTCAAGGCGGAGGCGGCGGTCGGAGAGGTCAACGTGGACATCTGGTGGACGGACCACGACTTCGCGTTTTTCAACTTTGAACCCAACGAGGGAGAGATCCTCATCGACTACCAGTGGAACAACGAGGGCGAGGTCATCGTCGATCCCGGCACGACGATCCTGCGCAGCTGCGCCCAGCCGGAGTATTCCCGCACCCGGTTCACGGTGCCCGACACCACCCAGAGCGTCAGCTTCACCTGGAGCGGCCACCTGCGGAGGCTCTGGGTCGAGGGCGAGGGAGACGAGAACGGCTGGGGCGAGATCTCCGGCGTCGGGCTCAGCTCCTATACCTACGAACTGAACCGGGTCAACGAGTTCAACGATCCCTGGAACCACTACGGCGTCAACTTTGACTTCTTCTGGAACTGGAGCTGCGAGCTCCAGGCCTGCTACGACGTCTGGGGCGGCCTGGTCTACATGGGCCTGGGCGACGCCGAGCCCACGGAGCTGTTGTATGACGGCGATTGGCAGAGCTTTGCGGCGGACGGCCAGATTCGACCGGTCCGTCTGCGCTTCGACCAGGAACACGGCCTGGACCGCGGTCAGTATGAACAGGACGGCGTACTGCACTACGTGGACTCCAACGTGGCCCCCGAGGACCGGCTGCTCTTCGTCTTCGCCGAGTACACGACGGCCGACGGCGATGAGATACGGGACTGGATCGTGGAAGCCGGCGAGGCCGTCATGCCCGGTTTCACCCTGGCAAACAACATTCTGAGCTTCACCCCGGAGACGGGCTGTGAAATGCGGCTGGAGGTCTTCTGGTCCGAGGCGGAATACGATTTCCGGAACTTCGGCTGGGACGACGACACCCTGATGATCGAGTTCAACGCCTGGGGCGGCGGCACCGTCCACTGGGACGAGGGCGTGGACGTGGGAACCCTGCTCCAGCCCGAGCACGGCCGGGGCAAGATCCTGCTGCCCCTGAACACGCCCCAGCTGAGCTTCACCTGGGACGGCCACCTGCGCACCCTGGGCGTCTTCGGCCTGGACGGAAGCGAATGGAATCAGACGGAGTGGCAGGAGCCCGACTTCGACTCCTACACCCTGAGCCTGAACCAGACGGAGCCCGACGGCAGCCCACGGCGGCACTACATGATCAACTTCGACTTCGCCGACGACAACGATTGGAACTTCCTCTTTGCCGCCAACTACGATGACAACGGGGGCCTGGTCTTTTACGGCGTGGACGAGATTCCCGACATGGAGCCTGAGGACTATCTGCCCCGGCAGGGCAATGGCAGAGCCTTCTGGCCGGACAACATCAGCTTCCGGTCCGGCGACGAGCCCGGCACGATCTATCTGCGCTTTGACCCGACCCGATGCATCGACTTTGAGCAGTGGGAGCAGGGCAATCTGGTCTTCCGGGATTCCTGGGAAAGCGAGGACCGGGCCATCTCCGTCGTCGCCAAATACGCGGGTCTGGACGGAAGCTGGCACGAGGAGCTCCTGGTCCTCTATAGCGAAGCGGTCAGCGCGCGCGCGAGCTATGATGGCAGCCTGTTGAGCTTCACGCCGGAGAGCGGCTACGGGGTGGACTTCGATATCTACTGGACCTTCCAGGATTACGAGTTCTCCCAGTTCCGGCCCACGGAGGAAAAGCCGGTGATGGTGAACGTGGACTGGTGGGGCGAAGGCAGCATCGGCATCGTGAACAGCCTGTCCGATGAGGATGTGATGATCGGGGACGGACGGATGATGGTCCGCCTGTCCCGGGAGGTCAGCTCCCTGACCCTGGAATGGGACATGAACGACAATCTCCGCTGCATCAACGTCTACGGCCTGGGCGAGGACGGCGAGTGGCTCAACGGCATCGAGCCCTACGGCAACTGCTACACCCTGTATCTGGACCAGACGGACGAATGGGGCAACCCGAGGGATTGGTATCACATCCAGTTCGAGTTTGAGGGGAACTCCATGCCCGACAACGGGATGCTCTTCGTCCGCTACGACGCGAACGGCGGCTCCGTCTTCCGGAGTCTCGACTACGAAAACTATCCCGAGGCAAGCGCGGAGTACTACGAATTCGACGGTCAGGGCTTCTATTTCCTGGACGAGAACGGGGACAGCCGGGACGTCCGCCTCCTGATCGACGAGACCAAGGCCATTGACTGGGAGCTTCTGGACAGCCAGGGCGAGATCGGCTTTCGGGAGCCCAACTGGTACGAGAACCGCTGTCTGATCGTCTACGTCCGCAGCAGCAAGCTGGACGGCGTGGTGGTCTGGGACGGCAATCTGACGGAGTACGGCGAGTACAAGGGCTTCTCCTACTCCGGCGGCGAATACCTTATCTTCGCGCCGTGGGGCAGCAGCGAGATGGAGATCAAGATCTACTGGACGGCAGAGGACTACTTCTTTGATATGTACCAGGGAACCCCGGAGGCACCGGTGGTGATCCAGGTAGACTGGTGGGGCGACGGTCAGATCAACCTGCCCGAGGTCCCTGAGGAGAACCTTTATCTGGAAGACAACCGCGCCAGGATCCGGGTCCCGCTGGACACCGAAAGCTTGACCTTTACCTGGGACGAGAACGATCCCCTGCGGCAGATCAACGTCAACGGCATGCAGGGGTATGAGGACTGGTGCAACGACGTCCCCTTCGAGGGCAATTCCTATACCCTGGAGCTCAACGCGACCTGGGAGGACGGCAATCCCAGAGACTGGTATCACGTCCAGTTTGAGTTTGAGGACGGCGGCTTCCAGGAGGACGGCATGCTGATCTCCTTCTACGACCAGGGAAAGGGCTCCATCTTCTGGGCCCTGGGCGAGGAGGAGCTTGCGGCGGACTCCGACCACTATCTGGGCTTTGGCTTTGAACGGGCTGTCTCCTACCTGGAGGACGGTGAAATCCTGCCGGTGCGACTCTTCTTCGACGAAACCCGGGCCGCCTTCTTTGACGACGACGGAGAACTCATAGGCTTCGAGGATGCTGTGGAGCTGAACGACCGCGCAATCACCGTTACCGCCGAGAGCATTGATTATAACGGCAAAATTGTGGACAACGGCGTCCTGACTGAATTGGGACAGGCACACGGCTACAGCTTCGAGAACAATCTGTTGAGCTTTATTCCGGAGAATGAGGTCTACGTCCTCCTGCACGTAAACTGGTGTCTCGCCGACACGGAGTTTGACGATTTCCAGCCCACGGAGGAATACCCGGTCATCGTCGAGTATTCCTGGCGCAATTACGGCGAGATCATCCCGCCCGAGGGGATCGCGCCGGAGAATATCCTCCTTCAGCCCGGTCGGGCGAGAATGCGGGTTGCCGCCGATACCGAGAGCCTGACCTTTACCTGGGCGGAGGATTACGGCGTCAACCGGATCGAGTATTCCGATGTGAACTACGAGCAGGAGTGGCACGAATACTACGTGGACCAGTCTGAGCCGCACAGCTTCACCCTGTATCTGGACAACGAGGATGACTTCGGCGTCTACCACTATTACATTCTGGACTTTGAGTTCTTCCCGGACAGCCGCTATCAGCTCTGGATCGACTGGACAGGCTCCGAGGGCAACGTCTACTTCGGCCTGGATGAGATCCCGGAAATCGGCCTCGAGCAGTACGTCTTTGAGAATCCCTCCTTCCTGACGGAGGATGCACAGGGGAATCCGCGCATCGGCACGGTTTATCTCCGTCTGGACCATCTGCACAGCATTTCGTACTTTGAGGAACAACCCACGGAGCTGTATGATCTGGGCGATTGGGAGGGCTACGATCCCAGTATCTGGGTGGAATACGTCCATGACGACGGCAGCTGGTTTGAAGGCTTCGCGGTACGCCACGGTCAGGCCGCGGCCCCGGGCTTCAGTTTTGAGAACGACGTGCTCTCCTTCACGCCGGAAAACCAGAAGCCTGTCATAATCCGGGTATTCTGGAGCGACGATGACATGAACTATGCCAGCTTCGAGGGATCGGAGGAGAAGCCCGTCGTTGTGGAGCTGCTGCTGGGCGGCAGAGCGCCCGTGGAGCTGCCGGAGCTGCCGGCGGAGGACGTTCTGGTCTGGCACGCCGCGGAGCACGACTACGTGAAGCTGCGCGTACCCGAAAGCTGTGCGGAGCTCAGCTTCGGCTGGGCCTGCGTGGGCGTCATCGCCATGATTGAGATCGACGGCGCGGGGGAGAACGGAGAGCGCCTGACGCTCTATCCGCCGCACGGCACGAGCTATACGCTGGAGCTGAATCAAACCGAATTCGGCGCTGCGAAGCAGCATTATTTCCTGGCCTTCTGGGCGTTTGGCTGGCCGGAAAACCCCTTCGTTGACGTACCGGAAAACGCCTGGTATCGGGACGCGGTGATTCTGATGAAGCTCGCGGGCATCACGGCCGGCACCTCGGTGGACACCTTCAGCCCGAATCAGATCGCCACCCGCGCCGAGGCCGTAACCTTCCTGTGGCGCGCCTACGGTTCTCAGGAGCCGACCGATACCGAATGCGGCTTTACGGATCTGGAGCAGGACGCCTGGTATCGGGACGCGGTCCTCTGGGCGGTGGAAAAGGGAATCACCGGCGGCACCTCCGAGACGACCTTCAGCCCAAATCAGGTTTGCAATCGGGCCGAAATCGTCACCTTCCTCTGGCGGGCGGCCGGGTCTCCCACGTCGGAGCTTCAAAGCTGTCCCTTCCTGGACGTATCGGAGCAGGACTGGTACAGAGACGCGGTTTTGTGGGCCTATGAAAACGGCGTGACCGCGGGCACCTCCGCGACGAGCTTCTCTCCGACAAAGAGCTGCACAAGGGCGGAAATTTCGATGTTCCTGTTCTGGGTTCTGATGAACTGAGCGACGAAAAATCACACACAAACAAAGAGGTCGTCCGCTGCGGACGTCCTCTTTGTTTGCGAAATAATTCGATTCCTTTCAGCGATACGCAGTGATTACAGCGCGTTCACAACCTTCTCATAGACGATGTGTGAGAGCGTCACGGTATCGTTGAGCAGCTCCTCTCCCTTGGTGCGGTAGGCTGCGGCGGCAGCCTCATCCTTCAGCGCGCCGAGGTTGATCAGCACGTTTAGCCAAGCCCCGTGTACGGCGGCGCTGAGCATCAGCGCGCCTACGCCGAGATCGCTGAGCGCGTTGGCGTTGGTCTTGCCAAGGCTGCTGTCTGCCAGCTTGACCGTCTCAAAGCAGAGCTCCATCATATGCAGGGGAGACTCAATACAGAGCTTCAGCGCGTCCTGCATGGCGGCGGAGCGGGCGGCCTTTTCTTCGGGCGTTTCCTTGGGCAGCGCCATCGCGGTGGAAAACTCGTTGAAGACCTCGGTATCATGCTCCATCGCGCTGAGGAACCGATCCTTCAGCAAGGAAGCATGCTCGAAGCACTCCTGGGAAAGCGCCTGATAGTCGGCGTATTTCTTGCGGCCGAGGGTCAGCGCGTTGACCATGGCGATCAGCGCGGCGCCGAGGGAACCGGCCAGGGCCGAGGCGGAGCCGCCGCCGGGAGCGGGGGCGTCGGAGCCCAGCAGATTGGCAAAGGAACGAACGGTCAGTTCAGAAAGCTCCATAGAATCCTCCTTATTCCATATCCAGCAGGCTGTATTCCATGACCTGCTCGCGGCAGTTGAAGTTCTCCAGCTTGAGGTAATACTCCGCGCAGTCGATCAGCGCCTTCGCCGGGGTGATGCCCACCAGCTCGGAGCCGATGATGCGAACGCCGTAGCGGTCGGCCAGCGCGCGGATCATCTCATAGGCGTAAAACAGGGGAGTGCCCTCATAGTTGACCATATTCATGGAGACCTGGGCGATGTTCCGGTCCTCCAGCATAATGCCCAGCGCCTTGCAGTACTGGAAGCCGCCGGAGCTTCCGCGAATGGCCTTGGCGATGGACTTGGCAATCTCCAGATTGTCGGTGTCCAGGTTGACGTTGAAGGCAACCAGAGGCATTCTCGCGCCGATGGCGGTGATACCGGCGGTGGGATGAATCTTGCGCTCGCCGTAATCGGGAGCCCAGTCGGGATCCAGCAGCTTCTCAGGCATGCCCTCGAACTGACCCTTGCGGCACTTTGCCAGGTTCCTGCGCTCGGGGCGGGTGGCGGAGTCCTCATAGAGGAAGGAGGGGACCTTCAGCTCGTCCCAGATCCGCTGAGCGACCCGCTTGGAGAGATCGATGCACTCCTGCAGGCTTACGTCCATGGTGGGAACGAAGGGAATCACGTCAGTGGCGCCCATGCGGGGGTGCTGCCCCACGTGCTTGTTCATATCGATGAGCTCGGTGGCCTTCTTGCAAAGCTGGAAGGCGACTTCCTCGATGCCTGCGGGGGAACCGACCATCGTAAACACGCAGCGGTTGTGACTGCCATCGGTCTGGACGTTCATCAGAGTCACGCCGGGAGCGGCCTTGGCCACGTCCACCAGCTGCTCAAATACGACGGGATCGACTTCCTTGCTGACGCTGAAGTTGGGGATGCATTCGATGATTTTAGCCATGATACTTAACTCCTTTTTTGATAACGGTATGGGCCAGATTGCTGCCCAAACGGTAACACAGATAGTTCAGATCCGGGGCGTCCCAGATCACCAGATCCGCCTGCTTCATGCGGTCGATCGAGCCGACCTTGTCCGCCATTCCGATGGCCGCCGCGGCGTTCAGCGTCACGCCTGTCAGCACCTCCTCGGGGGTCAGACGGTATTTCAGACAGGCGATGTTCATCACCAGCTGCAGATTCAGGCAGGGGCAGGAGCCGGGGTTGAAGTCGGAGGCCAGGGCCACAGGAACGCCGGCTTCAATCATCTTCCGGGCGGGCGCGTAGGCGGCGTTGAGATAGAAGCTGGTGGCGGGCAGCAGGCAGGCCACGGTGCCGCCCTGGGCCATGCTTTGGATCCCCTCCTCGGGGCAGACGATCAGATGCTCCGCGGAGATCGCGCCGATCTCACCGGCCAGCTGAGACCCGCCGATGGCGTCGATCTCGTCGGCGTGAATCTTGGGAATCAGGCCGTACTGTCTGCCGCACTCCAGAATCCGGCGGGACTCCTCGGCGGTGAAGACGCCGGTCTCGCAGAACACGTCGCAGAATTTTGCCAGCTTCTGCTTTGCCACGGCCGGAATCATGACCTCGCAGAGCAGCTTCAGATAGTCCTCCCGATTCTCCTTGAATTCCGGCGGCAGGGCGTGAGCTCCCATGAAGGTGGGGACCAGGTCCAGCGGGTGCTCCTTGTTGAGCCGTTTGATGACCTTGAGCTGCTTCAGCTCCTCGTTCTTGTCCAGACCGTAGCCGCTCTTGGCCTCGCAGGTGGTGGTGCCAAAGGCCAGCATTTCATCCAGGACAGCGCCGGCCTTTGCCGCCAGCTCGTCCTCTGTGGCGGCGTGGGTGGCCTTTACGGTGGAGAGGATGCCGCCGCCGGCAGCCAGAATGTCCAGATAGGGGACGTTCCGGAGCTTCATGGCCAGCTCGTTCTGCCGCCAGCCGCCGAAGATCAGGTGGGTGTGCGCGTCCACCAGACCGGGGGTCACAAGCCGTCCGCCGGCGTCGAGCTTTTCCCCCATGGTGATGGGCATGTTCCGGTCGCCGTAGGAGATGATTTCACCGTTTTCGGTGTAAACCCAGGCGTTTTCCAGCACCCGGAGCGTCCCCTGGTCGGCGCCCCGGCGGGCTTCCGTGCCCTCCGGGGTGACCAGCATGCCGATGTTATGAATCAGCAGCGAGCTCATTTCAGAACCTCCATGGCCTCGTTGATCACGGCGTCGTCGGCCAGGAAGGGCAGGGTAATGTGATCCTTGCCGGCATACATGCTGTTGTACTCGGCGGCGGTGGTCAGGGCGTTTTCATTCCGCGCCCAGGCGCGGCGGGCCACGCCCACCATGGTATCCCAGGGCATGGACATCCGCAGGATCGTATCCACCCGCTCGGAGCCGTCCAGCACCATGCCGAAGCCGCCGTTGATGGCGCGGCCAATTCCGGTGCCGCCGCCGTTGTGCAGGGCAATGTAGCTCATGCCCCGGGCTGCGTTGCCGGCGTAGCACTGCGTTGCCATCTCCGCCATGATGTTGGAGCCGTCCTTGATGTTGGAGGTCTCGCGGAAGGGAGCGTCGGTTCCGCCGGTGTCGTGGTGGTCACGGCCCAGAATCACGGGGCCGATCTCTCCGTTGCGGACCATCTCGTTGAACTTCAGCGCGATGTTCATGCGGCCCATGGCGTCCTGATACAGGATGCGGCACTGGGTGCCCACCACCAGCTTGTTCTGCTTTGCGTCCCGGACCCAAACGTAGTTGTCGTAGTCCTGATAGCGGCGGTTGTGGGCCAGAATGTAGTCGGCGGCAGCCTTGTCCGTCTTGTCCAGGTCCTCCGGCTTGCGGCTGAGGCAGCACCAGCGGAAGGGACCGTAGCCGAAGTCGAAGAGGCAGGGCCCGAGGATGTCCTCCACGTAGGAGGGGAAGACGAAGCCGTCCAGGTCGTTCGCGCCGTTGCGGCAGACAGATTTCACACCCGCGTCATAGACGGCCTTCAGGAAGGAATTGCCGTAGTCGAAGAAATAGGTGCCCTGCTCATGGAATTTGCAGATCATCTCATAGTGGTGCCGCAGGGTCTTGTCCACCAGCTTGCGGAAGCCCTCGGGGTCCTTGTCCAGCATTTCAGTGCGCTGGGCAAAGGTGAGGCCCTGGGGGCAGTAGCCGCCGTCATAGGGGACGTGGCAGGAGGTCTGATCGGACATGAGGTCCACGTGGACCTTGTGTTCGTAGAGATATTCCAGCAGATCCACGATGTTGCCGTTGTAGGCCACCGCACAGGCCTTGCCTTCCTTCTGATGCTCCAGGGCAATCCGGGCAGCCTCCTCCAGGCTGGCGGTGCGGTGGCTGACCCAGCCCTGGGTGAAGCGGGTCTCAATGCGGGAATCGTCCACCTCCGCAATGATGGCGGCCGCGCCGGCAATCTCTGCGGCCTTGCCCTGGGCGCCGCTCATGCCGCCGAGACCGGCGGAGATAAAGAGGCGTCCGGCCAGGTTGCCGTCGTTGGGAATGCCCAGCTTCAGGCGGCCCGCGTTCAGCAGGGTGTTGAAGGTGCCGTGGACGATGCCCTGGGGTCCGATGTACATCCAGCCGCCGGCGGTCATCTGGCCATAGTTGGCCACGCCGAGCGCGGCGGCCCGGTTGAAGTTCTCCTGATCGTCGAAGCAGCCCACCATCAGACCGTTGGAGATGATGACACGGGGTGCCAGCTTATGGGAGTGGAACAGACCCAGGGGATGGCCGGACATGACCACCAGGGTCTGCTCGTCGGTCAGAGCCTCCAGATATTTCTTAATGAGACGGTACTGCATCCAGTTCTGGCAGACCTGCCCGGTTTCGCCGTAGGTTACCAGCTCATAGGGATACAGCGCCACGTCAAAGTCGAGGTTGTTGTCGATCATGACCTGAATGGCGCGGCCCTCGATGCAATTGCCCTTGTATTCGTCAATGGGTTTGCCGTACAGCTTGCCCTCCGGGCGGAAGCGATAGCCGTAGATGCGGCCGTGCTCCTTCAGCTCCTGAGCAAACTCCCTGGCCATCTGCGCGTGATGCTGCTTGGGAATATAGCGCAGCGCGTTGCGGATCGCCATCGCCTTGTCCGCCTCGGTGAGTCTGGACTCCCGGCGGGGAGCTCTGCGGTATTTGGGATCAAAGGGATGCAGCTCCGGCAGCTCGTCGTCCAGCCGGATTACGACAGCGTTTTTGGGATCGAAGTCCATAGTTCTTCCTCCTTATTCAAAATCGGGAATCAGCGCTTCCACAGCCTTCACCAGCTCGCCGGAGCGAACCAGCCGTTCTATTTTTTCAATGTCCAGTCGAATCTCACGATCCTCCGCCATAAAGGGAATCAAAGCGCGGACCTTATCGTAGACAATCTGAACCGCGGGGGAGAGGCCCTCGCCCCAGGGACCTACGCGGCGGCGAATATCCACTGCCTGACAGGCTGTCAGCAGCTCATAGGCCAGGACGGAGCGGGTGTTTTCCAGAATCAGACCGGCCTTCCGGGCGGCGGTGGTGCCCATGGAGACGAAGTCCTCCTGGTTGGCGGAGGAAGGAATCGTGTCTACGCAGGCGGGATGGGCGAAGACCTTGTTTTCCGAGGCCATGGAAGCCGCGGTGTACTGGACGATCATAAAGCCGCTGTTGACGCCGGCCTTGGTGGTGAGGAAGGGCGTCAGACCGTTGGACAGAGCGGCGTTCACCATACGCTCGGTCCGGCGCTCGGAGATGGAGGCCAGCTCCGCGCAGGCGATTCCGAGGAAGTCGAAGGGAAGGGCCATGGGCTCGCCGTGGAAATTGCCGCCGGAAATGACGGCCTCGTCCTCCAGGAACATCAGAGGATTGTCGGTCACGGCGTTCAGCTCGATTTCCACCTTTTCCTGCACGTAGGCGAGGGCGTCCCGGACGGCGCCGTGGACCTGAGGGATACAGCGCAGGGCGTAGGCGTCCTGCACCCTGGCCCGCTGGCACCTTTGCAGGATTTCCCCGTCGGCTGTCAGCAGACGGACGTTCCGGGCGACCTTGATCTGACCCTTCTGACCCCGGGCGGTGTGCATCCGCTCCTGGAAGGCGTCCAGCTGGCCGCCCAGAGCGGTGAAGCTGACGGAAGCGATGATATCCGCCAGCTTGGCGGCTTGCAAAGTATCATAGAGATAGAGCGCGCCGACGCTGGTCATTGCGCAGGTGCCGTTGGTGATGCCAAGGCCTTCCTTGCTGACCAGCGTATCCAGAACGGGAATCCCCGCCAGCTCCATCGCCTTGGCGCCGTCGTATTCCACGCCCTGATAGCGAGCCCTGCCGCGGCCCAACAGAACCAGCCCCATGTGACTCAGCGGAGCCAGATCGCCAGAGGCGCCGAGAGAGCCCTTCTGCGGGATGACGGGGGTAACGCCGCGGTTGAGCATCTCCGCGAGCATCGTGACCAGCAGCGGACGAACGCCGCTGATGCCGACGCAGAGGGCGTTGGCGCGCAGCAGCATCATGCCGCGGACCTGCTCGTCGGAATAGGGTTCGCCCGTGCCGACAGCATGACTCAGAATCAGGTTGGTGGAAAGCTTTGCGCTCATATCCTCCGGGACGGCCACGTTTGCAAAATCACCGAAGCCGGTGGTGATGCCGTAGGCCACGCGCTTTTCCCGGGAAATGCGGTCAGCTAACGCGCGGGACCGGATCATGGCCTGCATGGCCTCCTCCGAAATGGTCACCTTTGCGCCGTATCGGGAAACAGCTACAAAGTCCGGAAGCCGCAGGTCATGTCCGGTCAGAACGACGGTTTGGCCGCTATGGGGATAATCCATGGTAGAACACGCTCCTTAATTCATTGTGCTGTGTTGAGAACGGGCTCCGGGGAGCCCACAACATTCTTGAATATTATAGCCTAATCGATTCCGAATTGCAAGGGATAATATCAACAGTTTGCACAATTCCGTCGGATTCACAATCCGTTTTTTCACGGAGACTGCTTGACATCAAAGAGATTCCGATTATAATATCGATAAAGAAATAATCCATCACGGGAAAGGCGGCTGCTGCATGAAGAAGCTGATCCAAAAACTGCTGAATCGGGAGACGATCCTGTATCTTGTCTTCGGCGTGCTGACGACGGTGCTGAACGTTGCGGTCTTCTGGCTGATGAACCGGATACTCGGGGAAGAGCTGGTGCTGGTCAATAATGCCGTCGCCTTTGTCGCGGCTGTGATCTTTGCCTACGTCACGAACAAGCTGTTCGTTTTTGAGAGCAAGAGCTGGTCCGCAAAGACTCTGCGCGTGGAGATACCCGCCTTCGTCGGCGCGCGGCTGGTCTCCTTCGGCCTGGAAGAGCTGCTGCTCTGGATCTCCGCCGACGTGCTGAAGGTCGGTCAATATGAGCTGCTTGGAATTGACGGACTGATTATCGCCAAGCTGCTGATTCAGGTGCTTGTGGTCGTTCTGAATTACATCTTCAGCAAGTTCTTCATCTTCCGGAAAAAGTCATGAAGATACAGCAGGACCGTCGGCATGCTGCCGGCGGTCCTGCCTTATGTTCGGTTTACAGAGAAAAATCCTCTTCCTGAAATTTTGAAAAATCCTTCGCCTTGTAGCGGGAGGGCTTACGTTTCAGCGGATCGTATTTGAATCTCCAGCATTTGCCGTCGGGAGATACGAAGCCCTTTTTGGCGCAGAGCATCTGTTCACCGCTGGTTTGCCCTGCGTGCGCGCAATAGGAACAGAATTTCGCAACGTTTTTTCGAAACAGCATGACAAGCCTCCGCGTATGTTCTGATTTGCTTTATTATAGCACAGAGTTTGTCTTTTTCCAACGTCTTTTTGCGAAAAAAGAAAAAAAGATTCCGAGAATGACAAATAGGATCGGCAGAAGCCGGCGAAAGGGGGCTTGGCCGCATTGCGGCGCGGACAGAAACAGCGCCAGCGTTCCGGACAGAATCCCGTGCAGCAGCTTTCCGAGCAGATAACGCCGCATCGGAAGGCCCTCCGACCGAAAGAACAGCGCGGCCTGCAGATGGACGCAGAGACCGCCCCAGCCGCTCAGAAACGCCGCCAGCGGAAATGCGCTGGAAGTCGGAAGCTCCCGCAGAAGCTCGGAGCCGCCGGCCAGCTCCAGAAATCCGGACAGTCCGGCCCGCAGGACGGGCGGAAGTAAGGAAATCGGCAGGACGGCCTCCACACAGGCCCAAACGGAACGGAAAAACACGACGGAGCCGGCCAGGCGCAGCATACTCAGCGCGCAGTCTCCGATGGCTTCCGGGAGGACCTGAAAGAACCCGCACTTGTTGGGCCTTTGCCCCCGTGCTGCGCGGGAGGGAGACGGCTCAGGCATTGGACGAAGCAGAAAGCCGACAAGCAGCAGCGAAATGAAATGAATCAGGAAAAGCGCCGCGCCGAGAACGGGATCCCGCAGGATTCCGCCCAACACGCCGATCAGAAAGGCCGGTCCAGCGATGTTGCAGACCGCCGACAGGCGGATTGCCTCCTTCCGGGTCAAAACCCGTTTCCGGCAGAATGTTGCGGTCAGCTGAGCGCCCAGCGGATATCCGCCCAGCAAGCCCAGCAGGATCGGCAGGGCAAATCGTCCCGGGAGCCCCGGCAGACGAAGGCTGCCCTGCGGCTTGAATCGGTCTGCATTTGCTGTCGGCTCCATTCTCACCAGGCAGGCGGCGGACACCTGAATCGGAAACAGGGCGGGTATGAGCCTTGTTCCAACCTGACGAAGTCCGTCCCGTACACCCGCGGCCGCCTCCGCCGGGAAACACAGAAACAGAACGACGCCCAACAGCGGCGCGAAGAATCGCAAGCGGTCAAAATGCTTCAAGTGCGTTCCCTCCCTCCGGAAAAGCCTATGCAAGAACGCGGCGCGGCTTGCATAGGCTGAAGCAGCATCTTCAAGGAGGGTTCCCATGAAAAACGCGAGAATATTCACGCAAAGGCTCCTGGCAGCCGCGGATTTCCCCGGAGAAATCCTGACCGGCGTACCTGTCGTCGAAATCAAGGGAGACTCGGAGGCAGTCGTGATCTCCCATCGCGGGGTGATCTCCTACGACGAATCCAGCGTTCGGATCGCTTCCGCGCTGGGAGAGCTTCGGATCGAGGGGGACGGCTTGACGGTGTTTCGCATGAATCGGGAACGGATCGTGCTGCATGGCAGCGTCCGGCGGGTGTCTGTCGGAGCGGAGCCATGAAGAAGCGTCTGCGCGGAACGCTGCGTCTGGCGGTCCTCGGCGCATCGCCGGAGCGCTGCTTCAACCGCTGGTCCCGGGCGAATCTTCCGTTTTGGTCTCTTGAAAAAAAGTCGGAGCTGATTTTTCACTGTACGGCGTACCGCAGCGATTTGCAAATGCTGCGGGGGGAGGCTGCCCGCGCGCAGTGCGAATTGCAGATTCTCGGCCTCTACGGACTTCCGACGCTGCTTGCGCGGGTTCGCAGAAGAAGCGTCCTGACATTCGGACTTCTGCTTTCCGTCGCGGCGGTTCTGTATCTGCAGAGCTTCGTCTGGTTTATCCGTGTGGACGGCAATTCAGGCGTTCGCACCGAAACGATCCTGCAAGCGCTCTCCGAGGAGGGCGTCCGCTTCGGCGCGAAGGGTGCGGCGATCGATTCCGAGGATCTGAAGAACCGAATGCTCAATCGTATTCCGAAGCTGTCCTGGATCGCCGTCAACCGCTCCGGCGGCGTTCTGACGGTGCTCTGCGCCGAACGCGAGACCGTACAGCCGCCTCTGGATCAGCGGGGACTGGCGAACGTGGTTGCAAGCCGTCCCGGCGTGATTCGCGAGATCAACGTCATCAACGGCTTTTCGGAGCTGAAGCCCGGAGACGCGGTCAGGACCGGAGACATTCTGATCTCCGGGGTCATGGAATGGACGACCCGCATACAGATGACCCATGCCAGCGGAGAGGTCTTTGCGGACAGCTTTCGCGCGCTTGTGCTTTCATGCCCGGCTTCCGTCTGGAAAAAGCACTACACAGGGCGGACAGAACGCTGCGTCACAATAATTTTTCAAAGAAAAAGAAGAAAAATATCAGGAAACAGTGGAATTTTCGGTACGATGTGTGATAGAATGGTGGAAACAAGCGAATGGACTCTGCCGGGCGGCTGGACCCTGCCCATCAGAATCGAGACCGTTACCCTTCGCGAGTACGTGCTGGAGCCGGTCTCGGTGACGCCCTCCGAAGCGAATTGTCTGCTGGACGCGGAAGCGCTCCGGCTGACGGAGGACGATATGATTGCCGGAAAGGTGCGGGCAAGAGTCACAAAGCTGCAAAAGCGCGAGGACGGCTATATTTGTCAGGCGGACTTGAATTGCACGGAGCTGATTTCAAGAACCGTCCCCTTTGAGCCGTTCGGAGAGGAAGAAGTACATGGAGAAGTTAATCAACGCGGAACGGATTGAGCAAATCATCAGCGTATTCGGAAATTTCGACGAAAACGTGAAACGGATCGAACAGACCTTTGACGTTCACGTGACCAACCGAGGAACCGAGCTCAAGGTTTCCGGCGAGCCGGAGGCGGCGGAGAGGGCCTGCAAGGCCATCGAGGGACTGCTGTCTCTGGCCGCAAAGGGGGAGACCATCGACGAGCAGAAGGTCCGCTATCTGATCGACCTGGTATCCTCCGGCAACGAGGACAAAATCGGAGAGATGGCGAAGGACGTGGTCTGCATCACCGCCAAGGGCAAGCCCATCAAGGCCAAGACCCTGGGCCAGCAGCGCTATATGAAGGCCATCATGAAAAACACCATCACCATCGGCGTCGGTCCGGCCGGCACCGGCAAGACCTATCTGGCTGTGGCCGCCGCCGTGGCCGCCTTCCGGGAGAAGACGGTCAACCGGATCATTCTGACCCGTCCCGCGGTGGAGGCGGGGGAGCGGCTGGGTTTCCTGCCCGGCGATCTGCAGAACAAGGTAGACCCCTATCTGCGACCCCTTTACGACGCCCTCTTCGATATGCTGGGGCCGGAGACCTATCAGAAATACCTGGAAAAGGGCAACATTGAAGTGGCGCCTCTGGCCTATATGCGCGGCCGTACGCTGGACGACAGCTTTATCATCCTGGACGAGGCCCAGAATACTACCCGCGAGCAGATGAAAATGTTCCTGACCCGTCTGGGCTTCGGCTCCAAGATTGTCATCACCGGCGATGTGACCCAGATCGACCTGCCCACCGACAAGACCAGCGGCCTGAAGGAAGCGCTGAAAGTGCTGGAGAACATTCCGGACATTGCCATCTGCCGCCTTACCGCTTCGGACGTAGTCCGCCACGCCCTGGTCCAGAGCATCGTGGCCGCTTACGATAAGTACGAAAACGCCAAGGTTCAGCCGGAGAAGAAGACGCCTGTAAAGAACTACCGAAAGAGATGAATCCAATGAAAAATAAGATTGTCATTACGTTTCAAATTGAGAAAGGCGTCCGTCGCCTGCCCCTGTGGCTGCATCTGAAAAAGTGCATCGAGGCCGCGCTGGAGGCGGAGCGCGTGAACGCGCCCTGCGAGATCAACGTCCTGGTGGCGGACAATCCCACAATCAAGGCCATTAACAAGGCCTACCGGAACATTGACCGGGAGACCGACGTGCTGTCCTTCCCCATGTTCCAGTTTGAGCCGGGGAAGCTGCCGAAGGACCTGAGCGGGTACCTGGACCCCGAGACCGGCCTGCTGCCGCTGGGCGATATGGCCATCTCCTATGAAAAGGCCAGGGCACAGGCGGAGGAATTCGGCCACAGCGTCAAGCGGGAGCTGGGCTATCTGACCATCCATTCCATCCTGCACCTCCTCGGCTACGACCACGTGGACGAGGGCCCCATGAAAAAGCAGATGCGGGCGCGGGAAGAGGCCATCTGCCAAATGATCGACCTGGAACGGTAGAGCAAATTGAAAGTTGAAAATGGAAAGCTGACAATTGTCTTTCAGGAGGCTGTCCCGGAAGATGCGTCGATTCTGACGGAGATCCGTCGAAGGTGCTGGGACGCGACCTATCGGGGAATTTACCCGGACGAGATGATCGACGACTACGATTTTTCCTCCCACAGCGCCAGAGACTTTGCCCGGATCAGCGATCCGGAAAACGCCGTCTGGCTCGTTATGGACGGTGCGGACTGCGTGGGCTATCTCTACGTCGGCCCCTGCGGCTACGGTCCCTACAAGGACTTTGCGTTCTGCCTGAACAGTCTGTATTTTCTCCCGGAATACCAGCATATCGGTCTCGGCAGAAGGGCCTTCGCCCTTGCTGCCGCGGAATGCCGCCGCCGGGGATATGAAAAATTCTTCTGCGGCTGCAACGCCCACAACCGCAGCGCCAGAGCGTTCTATGAGCACATGGGCGGGGTTCTGGGCGCGGAATCTGCCGGGCATAAGAATAAAGCCGAAGATCAGGTATATTACGAGTTTTATCTGAATACCAAGGAGAGATAAGAATGAATACCAAATCCTGCATGATCGCCATCTGCGGACGGCCCAACGTGGGCAAGTCCACTCTGACCAATACCGTCGTCGGGGAAAAGGTTGCCATCGTTTCCAACAAGCCCCAGACCACCCGGAACCGCATCTGCGGCATTCTGGATCGGGGCGATACCCAGTTCGTTTTCATGGATACCCCAGGCTTCCACAAGCCCAGGACGAAGCTTGGAGATTATATGGTCAATGTGGTGGAGGAGAGCGTGGCGAACGTGGATCTCGCGCTTTTGCTGGTGGAGCCCATCGCCAACGTGGGGCCTCAGGAGGAGGCGCTGATCGCCCGCTTTGAGCAGACTGGCGTTCCCGCCGTCCTGGTCATCAACAAGATCGACGAGGTGGAGGACAAGGAGCAGCTGCTGGCCGTCATCGTGGCCTACAAGGACGCCTTCGACTTCGACGCCATCATTCCCATTTCCGCCAAAACCGGCGAGGGGATTGAGGATCTTTTGAAGACCTGCGAGGGCTACGCCGCGGAGTCCCCCTGGTTCTTCCCGGAGGGCATGCGCTCCGACCAGCCGGAGCGCCAGGTGATTGCGGAGATCATCCGGGAAAAGATGCTCTGGAATCTGGAAAAGGAGATTCCCCACGGCACCGCCGTGGAGATCACGAAGTTTTCCGAGCGGGACAACGGCGTCATAGATATCGACGCCACCATCTACTGCGAGAAGGCCAGCCACAAGGGCATCATCATCGGCAAGGGCGGCCAGATGCTGAAAAAAATCAGCACCCAGGCCCGGGCCGACTGCGAGCGCTTTATGGGGGCGAAGGTCTATCTGCAAACCTGGATCAAGGTCAAGGAGAACTGGCGCGACAGCGATTTTATGATTCGGAATTTCGGCTATTCGGATCAATAATCGCCGCATAAGCGGGCCGCGGCATGCAAAAGCTATTTCCGAATTCATCCAAGGGGAGGCTTTTGTGTATGGAGGATCCGCGCATGCTTTGGAAAGCGTTTGTACGCTCCGGCTCGCCGGAGATCTATCTGCAGTACCGGCAGGCTGCTGAGGCTGTGCCGATGATGGAATTACGGAGTGGCCATGTATATCAAAACAGAAGCGATCGTACTCCGGGAGGTCGAGATCAACGAGGCGGACAAGCTTCTGGATCTCCTTTCTAAGGACCGGGGTCTGCTGACCGTCAAGGCGCGGGGCGTCCGTCGGGGCAGCTCGCCGCTGAAGAGCGCTTGTCAGCTGCTGACGCTTTCAGAGTTCACCCTTCAGGAATATCGCGGAAAGCTGTCCGTCCAGGAGGCGCAGTCCTTAGAGCAGTTCCGCCCCCTGCGGGACAATATCGAGCTGCTGGCTCTGGGCTCCTACTTTGCCCAGGCGACGGGCGCTGTTGCCCAGGAGGACGCCCCGAATCCCGCGCTGCTCTCGCTGCTCTGCAACGCCCTCTACGCGCTGGGAACGCTTCGCCGGCCGCAGCCGCTGGTCAAGGCCGCCTTTGAGCTGCGCCTGGCCTGCATGGCGGGCTTCACGCCTGATCTGAGCGCCTGCGCGGTCTGCGGCTCCGAGGAACCGGACCGCTTCGACCTCTCCCAGGGCACCCTGTCCTGCGCCGGCTGCAGGGCAGGGGAGAGCGGCATCCGGATGCCTCTGTCTCCGGGGATGCTGATGGCGATGCGCTATATCATTTGGTGCGACCCGAAGCGGCTGTTCTCCTTTACCCTGGAGGACGACGGACTTCGGGAGCTCAGCTCGATCACAGAGGCCTATCTGATGACCCAGCTGGAGCACAGCTTCTATACCCTGGACTTTTACAAATCTCTCTTACATTACGGAGAATCCATATGACAGAATTATACGAAAAATCATTACAAAAGCTGGAGCTGGACCGCGTTCTGACCCTGCTGGCGGAGTGCGCGGTCAGCGGCGAGGCAAAGGACCGCTGCAGGCGTCTCGCACCCATCTCCGACCCGGAGGACGTCCGCGCTCTGCAGACCCAGACCTCCGACGCCTGTCGGCTGATTGACCTGCGCTCCAGTCCCGCGTTTCAGGACGTGCGGGACGTGCGTGCCAGCCTGGACCGCGCGGACCGCGGCGGCTGCCTCAATCCCACGGAGCTGCTGGCGATCGCGGGCGTACTGCGCTGCGCCAGAGCCGCCAAGGAATACTACGACGGCGCCTGCGCGAACACCTCCCTGGACTGGATGTTCGCCGCCATGACCCCAAACCGCTATCTGGAGGAACGGATCACCGGCTCCATCCTCTCCGAAGAGGAGATCGCTGACGCGGCGAGCCCGGAGCTGGCGGACATTCGACGGCACATGCGGATTCAGAGCGCAAAAATCAAGGAGAGTCTGCAAAAGCTGATTACCTCTCCCTCCTATTCCAAGTTTCTGCGAGATCCCATTATCACGCTGCGCCAGGATCGATACGTGGTTCCGGTGAAGGCGGAGTACAAGAACGAGGTCCCGGGTCTGATCCACGACGTCAGCTCCACGGGCTCCACCTTTTTCATCGAGCCCATGTCCTCCGTGAACGCCAACAACGCCCTGCGGGAGCTGCTGCTGCGAGAGAAAAAAGAGATTGAGCGGATCCTGGCGGAGCTCTCCGCCGAGGCGGCCGCCCACCGGGAAACCATTTCTCAGGACTACAGCCTCCTGGTGGATCTGGACGCGATTTTCGCCCGGGCAAAGCTGTCCTTCCGGATGCGCGCCGTCGCGCCGGAAATCCGTGACGACGGACAGCTGGAGCTGATTCAGGCCCGCCACCCGCTGATCGACCCCAAAACCGTCGTTCCCGTCTCCGTCCGCTTGGGAAAGGATTTTGACACCCTGATCATCACCGGCCCCAACACCGGCGGCAAGACCGTCACCCTGAAAACCATCGGACTTTTGACGCTTATGGCGGAGTGCGGTCTGCATATTCCCGCCGCCCACGGCAGCAGCATTTCCGTGTTTGAGAACGTGCTGGCGGATATCGGAGACGAGCAGAGCATCGAGCAGAGCCTCTCCACCTTCTCTGCCCACATGCGGAATATTGTGCAGGTAGTGGATCAGTGCAGCGAACACTCTCTGGTGCTGTTCGACGAGCTGGGAGCCGGTACGGACCCCGCCGAGGGCGCGGCCCTGGCGATTTCGCTGATCGAGTTTTGCCGCGGCCGCGGCAGCCGCGTTGCCGCCACCACCCACTATGCGGAGCTGAAGGTCTACGCCATGCGAAATCCCGGCGTCACCAACGCCGCCTGCGAGTTCGACGTGGAGACTCTGAAGCCCACCTACAAGCTGCTGATCGGCGTTCCGGGCAAATCCAACGCCTTCGCGATTTCCCGCCGGCTTGGCCTTCCGGAGGACATCATCACCTCCGCCCGCAATATGGTCAGCCAGAACGACCTGGACTTTGAGGAGGTTCTGGACCAACTGGAGCAGCAGCGGCAGCAGATGGAAAACGCGAGAATCGAAGCCGAGCGCCTGCGGCAGGAAACCATGCGGACACAGCAGAAATCAGAGGAGTATTACGCCCAAATCAAGAAGGAAAAGGAACGAGCAGAGGCGCAGGCGCGCAGAGAGGCGCAGATGATTCTGGACGAGGCCCGCCGGACCGCCAACAGCGTCTACGAGGAGCTGAAGGCACTGCGCAAGCAGATGAAGGATACGGCCGACGCGCAGGGCGTCAACGCCCGTCAGGCGGAGCTGCGCCGCCAGCTCAACGAGGCCGAAAGCAAGCTGGCGCCCAAGAAGGACGAGATTTCCCGGCCCAAGCCCTCCCGCGAGATCCGGGTCGGCGATACGGTGGAGCTCCTGAAGCTGGGAACCAAGGCGACGGTTCTGGCCCTGAACAAGGACGGAACCTATCAGCTTCAGGCCGGCATCATGAAGATCAGCGTCAAGCCGGACGAGGTCTATCTGCTGGAAAACGAGTCCTCCCAGGTTCAGAAGTTCATCGACAAAACCCGTCGGGAGTTCAAGAACCAGGCCCAGTCGCCCGAGCTGGATTTGCGCGGCATGGACGCCCTGGAGGCCGCCGCCGTTCTGACCAACTTCCTGGACAACGCCTTTATGGCAAATCTTCAGCAGGTCCGCATCATCCACGGCAAAGGGACCGGCGTTCTGCGCAAAACCGTCCATGAGGAGTTGAAGCACAACAAGCACGTGAAAAAGTACCGGCTCGGCGTCTACGGAGAGGGCGAGGACGGCGTAACGATCGCGGAATTGGCCTGACAGACGGGTATTTCCCGGATTCGCGAAGAATTCACTGCCTGGAAAGATTGTACTTGACATTTTGTTTTGAAATGTGTATAGTTACATTGTTTATTTGGGTGTCAAGGCACCCCCTTGTGAGGTGACAATATGTTCAGCGTAACGACTGTTGTGAAGTGTGCATCCGGTTTGCACAATAAACAAGCTACTTACTTCATTCAGAAGGCCAACGATTTCCGCTCCAGCATCTGGATTGAAGCGGAAGAGCGCAAAATCAATGCCAAGAGTCTTCTCGGCGTTCTCTCCATGGCCATCGTCACAGGGACTGAGGTGACGATCTCCGCAGAGGGACCCGACGAAGAAGAGGCCGTCAAGACCCTCGTTGATATGCTCAAAGAGGACCTCTTCTGACGCTGTTACGCCCCAAAGGCCGTGAACGGTCTTTGGGGCAAGCTCTATCCGGGAGGTAAATCCATGACCAAAACGGAATTAAAGGAAAAGGCCCTTTCGCTCCCGCTGGCGCCCGGCGTCTATCTGATGCAAAACAAGGCCAACGAGGTCATCTACGTGGGGAAGGCGAAGAAGCTGAAGAATCGGGTGAGTCAGTATTTTATTGATTCTGCCGCCCATACGCCGAAGACCCGCCTGATGGTCTCCCGGATCGACCATTTTGACGTGATTCTTGCCGCCTCGGAGTTTGAAGCGCTGGTGCTGGAATGCAGCCTCATCAAGCGCTATATGCCGAAGTACAATATCCTGCTGAAGGATGACAAGGGCTATCCCTACCTGCGGCTGGATCTCTCGGAGCCCTATCCCGTGATGCGATTGGCCTCCAAAGCGCTGGAGGACGGCGCCAGGTACTACGGTCCCTACGGCGGCCGCTATCTGACGCAAAAGGCGATCGACACTCTGCGGCTCACGTTTAAGCTGCCCGGCTGCGGAAAACAGTTTCCGCGGGAGATCGGAAAAGAGCGACCCTGCCTGAACTATCAGATGGGCAACTGCGACGGCTGGTGCCGCGGAATCCCGGACCAGCAGGAATACCGCGAGCGAATCCAGCAGGCGGCCAGTCTCCTGTCCGGGAACTATAAGCCGGTTGCCGCGCAGCTTCGGGAAAAAATGCTGGAGGCCTCCGAGGCTTTGGAGTTTGAGCGCGCCGCGCAGCTTCGGGACCGAATGAACGCCATCGAGGCCCTTGGTCAGAAGCAGTTGGTGACGGCCGGACGCATGGCCGATACCGACGCCATCGGCTTTGCCCAGACTGAGGCGAAAAGCTGCTTTTCCGTGCTTCATTACGTGGACGGCAATTTGGTGGATAAGGAATATGAAATCCTGCCGCTCGCCGACGATCCAGCGGAGGCGGTCTCCACGCTGATGAAGCAGTATTATCTGACCAGAGGCTCCGCCCCGAAGCAAATTTTGCTGCCCTTCGAGATCGAAGACGCGGAGCTGTTTGAGGAGCTGCTGCTGCAGACCCTGCACAAGCGGATTCGCATCCGGGTCCCCCAACGGGGCGACAACACCCGGCTTGTGGAGCTGGCCATGAACAATGCCCGCCAGGAAGCGGAGCGAATCACCACCAAGGAGGAAAAGCTCCGGGGAACCCTGGAGCTGCTTCGCCAGATGCTGAAGCTGGCGCAGCAGCCGCGCCGGATGGAATCCTACGACATTTCCAATATCTCCGGCACGGATATCGTGGCCTCCATGGTGGTATTCGAGGACGGAAAGCCCCTGCGCTCCGCCTACCGGCACTTCAAGCTGGAGGACCTGGAGGACCAGGACGACTACGCCTCTATGCGGCAGGTCCTCCGGCGGCGCTTTACGCATTATCTTGCACAGGACAAGGGGTTTGATGCGGCCCCCGATCTGCTCCTGATCGACGGAGGCGTGAACCACGCCCAAACCGTTCTGCAGGAGCTGACGCCCATGGGAATCCACATTCCCATCTTCGGCATGGTCAAGGACGACCGGCACCGCACGCGAGCCCTTGTGACGCCGGAGGGAGAAGAAATCGGCATCTCCGGCAAGCAGAGCGTCTTTGCGCTGATCGGAAGAATCCAGGAGGAAACGCACCGTTTCGCCATCAGCTATCACCGCAAGCTGCGGGGAAAACGCATGAAAGGCTCTACGCTTGACAAAATTCCCGGCATCGGGGAAAAACGCCGAACCGATCTGCTCAAGCGCTTCAAGACGGTCTCCGCCATCCGGAACGCTTCTCTCCAGGAGCTGCAGGGCGTTCTGCCCCGGGATGCGGCGATGTCTGTCTATCAGTATTTCCACGAGGAGGAACAGGCATGAGAGTGATTGCTGGAACCGCGCGCTCCGTCCCGCTGCTCAGCAGAGACGGGCTGGATACCCGTCCCACGACAGATCGGGTCAAGGAAGCAATTTTCAATATCATCCAGTTTGAGGTCGAGGGGCGTCAGGCTCTGGATCTCTTCGGCGGCAGCGGCCAGATGGCGATTGAAGCGCTGAGCCGCGGCGCCGCAGGAGCTGTAATCGTGGATCAGAGCAGGGACTCTGTCTCCATAATCCGGCAGAACCTGACAAAGACGAAGCTGGCCGATCACGCGGAAGTGGTCTGCGCGGATTATATGGACTATCTGAATCGCACGAAAAAGAAGTTCGATCTCGTGTTTTTGGACCCGCCGTACCGCGAGAAATTTCTGGAAAACGCGTTAAAACGGATTTCTGAAATTGACATCTTGAAATCCGGTGCTATAATAATATGTGAAAGACCGGCGGAAAAAGCCTTGCCCGAGGATTATACCGCCTTTCGCCGCGTCAAGGATTACCGCTACGGCAAGACGGGGATTACCGTTTATCGGGCAGGCGCTTCATTTGAAAGATAAAACAGGAGGAAACACCATATGAACGAACACGGGATCGAAGAAGTCATCAGCACCTTGTATGAAATGATTCAGGACGCCAGAAGCGTACCGCTGAGCGCTGAGAAGTGCATCGTGGAGCGGGACCGGGTTCTGGATCTGCTGGATGAGATCAGCAATCAACTCCCCGGCGAGCTGAAGCAGGCGAAGACCATTGTGGAATCCCGCGGCGAGGTCATCAACAACGCCAAGCGTGAGGCCGAGAACATTCTGAAGCAGGCCCAGGCTCAGGCGCGTCAGATGGTTTCCGACGATGAAATCTACAAGCACGCACAGGAAGAGGCCAACGCGATGATCCAGGCGGCGCAGGATCGAATCCGTGAGCTGAAAAACGTGACCAACGACTACGTGGACGACGCGCTGAAGCAGACCGAGCAGGCGATCTCCGAAGCTCTGAACGAGGTCAAGGAGTCCCGCGCCAAGTTCAACGCGTTAGTCGGAGCGCAGAACAAAGCCAAGAATCCCGCACCGGCAAATCCCGCGATCATCGAGAACGTCGATTAAACAGTCAACGAAACATCACGCAACCGGAACGCGTCATCAAACAATTTAATACGAAATAATGGGAGGACAACATGGATCATCTGACACAGTACAAATTCTGGCTCGAAAACGCCCCGGTTTCCTATCGCGACACCCTGCAGGCCATGGAGGGCAACGATCTGGCGCTTAAGGGCTGCTTTGGTGCGGAGCTTGCCTTCGGCACCGCCGGTATTCGCGGTGTCATGGGGCTCGGCTGCAACCGTCTCAACGAGTTCACGGTCCGCCGTACCGCGCAGGGTATTGCCAAGTGGCTCAACGGCACCGAGCTTCCCAAGCGCTGTGCCATCGGCTACGACAGCCGCCACAATTCCCGCCTCTATGCGGAAATATGCGCTGCCGCTCTGGCAGAGACCGGGATCAAGGTTTTCATCTACCATGAGCTTGCGCCGACTCCCATGCTTTCCTACGCGGTCCGCGAGCTGAAATGCGGCTGCGGCATCATGGTCACTGCTTCTCACAACGCCGGTATTTACAACGGCATCAAGTGCTACGGCGAGGACGGCTGCCAGATGACCGACGAGCCCGCCGCCATCGTCTATCGCGAGATCCAGAACACGCCCTACTTCGTCATGCCCGAAAAGAGCTTTGACGCGCTCAAGACGGAGGGCGTGATCGAGGACATCCCCATGTCCCTCTGGTCTGCCTATATGGACCGGGTCATGCAGGAAGGCCTGAATCTGGAGCGGGTCAAGAGCTCCGGCCTTCACGTGGTCTACACCCCCCTCTGCGGCACCGGCAATAAGCCTGTCCGTGAGTTCTTCCGCCGGGTTGGCGTCAAGGCCGACATCGTCACCGTCCAGGAGAAGCCGGACGGCGATTTCAAAACCTGCACCTATCCCAACCCCGAGACCGACGCCGCCCTCAACGAGAGCTACAAGATCGCCAATCAGGTCCATCCCGACCTGATCATCGGCACCGATCCCGACGCGGACCGCGTGGCCGTGGCCGTTCCGGTGGACGGCGGCTTCCGCAAGCTCAGCGGCAACGAGCTGGGCTGTGTCCTGCTGGACTATATCCTCCGCACGCGCAGCGAGCGCGGCGACCTGCCCGAGGGCGCCGAGATTGTCAAGTCCATCGTGTCCACGCCGCTGGCCGACAAAATCGCCGCATCTTACGGGGTGGAGACGAAGAACGTGCTGACGGGCTTCAAGTACATCGGCGGTGAAATCCTCCGGCTGGAGGGTCTGGGGCAGGAAGACAAGTTCGTCTTCGGCTTTGAGGAAAGCTGCGGGTATCTGAAGGGCACCTACGCCCGCGATAAGGACGCCGTCGTGGGTACCATGCTGGTCTGCGAAGCTGCCGCCTATGCCAAGGAGAACGGCATGAATCTTGCCGATTACATGGACGCGCTGTACCGGAAGTTCGGCTGCTACGCCGCCTACGTCCAGAGCGTGGAGCTGCAGGGCATCACGGCCAACGAAATCTCCAAAGCGTTTATGTCCAATATTCGCGAGCATACCCCGGCCGAGGTTGCGGGCTGCGCCGTCAGCGCCACCGTCGACTATCTGTCCGGCGTTCGCAGAAGCGTGGACAGCGGCGCGGAGAATCAGACCGGACTGCCCAGCTCCAACGTCTTCACACTGGAGCTTGGGGAAAAGGGCAAGATTATCTTCCGTCCCTCCGGAACCGAGCCCAAGATCAAGCTCTACTACACGGCCATCGGCCAGGGCTGGGACGACGCGAACGGCCTGATGGACCAGTTCAAGTCCGCCATGTCCGGCTTCCTTCCCGCCTGATCCATGAAAAACTACGGATTTCAGCGCGTCGTCGCGGTGTTTGTCGGCATCCTGCTGGTTCCGGCTGTGATTTTAGCCGTTATTTCCGGCGACGAGGGCGTCGTCGGCTCCGTGCTTGCGCTGGCTGCCGTTTATACGGTGTATATGATCCTGCTTCTGAAGAAATTGAAGGAGCAAAAGAATTCCGGAAATTCCCAGTCGAAGCAGCCAAAATCGCCGTTGATTCGCTGAATGAAAAAACGCTGTGCGAACGCACAGCGTTTTTTCACGTCATCTCTTGATTCTCTGCCAGCAGCTTGTACAGCAGCTTATACAGAACGGCGGCTTCCTCCGGTGAAAGCCGGACGCAGGCCCGCATTTCCGCCGGGACAGCCAGGGTCTTTTCCTGTAGGGCTTTTCCTTGCTCGGTCAGACGCACCAGCACGACGCGTTCGTCGTCCTTACAGCGTGCCCGGGTAACGCAGCCCTTGGCCTCCAGGCTTTTCAGCAGGGGCGTGAGGGTTCCGCTGTCCAGATACAGCCGTTTGCCGAGCTGCTTGACGCTGATTTCCTGTTCCTCCCAGAGCACCATCATGGTAATGTATTGCGTATAGGTCAGGTCCAGGGCGTCAAGATGCGGCCGATACAGGCGAATGATCTCCCGGGACGCGGCATAGAGGGGAAAGCAAAGCTGGTTTTCCAGCCGGAGCGACGCAAAGCGCTCATTTTCAGGAATATCAGGCATGGGCTTTGTTATAGGCCTGCCGAACGGCAATGGCGAGCTGGTCCGCGCAGGAGGTGGGCTTGTAGCCGCAGGTATTGCCACGCAGCACGTTCTCGATCTGATCGACGGTCATGCCGTTCACCAGCTTGCTGATGGCCTTCAGATTGCCGTTGCAGCCGCTGATAAATTCCACGTTTGTAATCACGTCTCCGTTCAGATCGAAGTTGATCTGTGATGAGCAGACGCCCTGCGTCCGATAAGAATAACGCATCGTTGTTTCATCCTTTCTGCGATTTGATTGTGTGCAATTAAATATACATCTCAAAATCGTTTTTGTCAAGTGAGGGGGAATATTTTTCTGAAAACGCTTGCCAATGCGCTGGAGATGCTGTATAATACCACCGACAAAAGCAGAAGCTTTTGATCTGACAGAGGAGGAAAAAATATGAAAGATCTGAGAAAGTATGCAGCAGAATTCATTGGCACCTTCGTTCTGGTCCTCGTAGCCTGCGGTACCGCGATCGTTACCGGCTGCGGTACTGCGGAAGGCGGAATCGCCGCCTATTTTGCCACCGCAGCGGCCTTTGGCCTTGTGATCGTGGCGATGGCCTATTCCATCGGCAACATCTCCGGCTGCCATATCAACCCCGCTGTTTCCATCGCGATGCTTGTCAGCAAGAAGATGAACGCCAAGGATTTCGTCTGCTACGTGATCGCGCAGGTTCTCGGCGCCATCGCCGGCGCCGCTGTGCTGGGTGTGATCTTCGGCTTTGACTGCGGCTTCGGCGCCAACGCCGTGGACCCCGCCAAGCTTGGCGGCGGCTTCCTGGTGGAGGTTCTTCTGACCTGCATTTTCGTGCTTGCCATTCTCGGCGTGACCTCCCGCGAGTCCTTCAGCAAAGTTGCCGGCCTCGTGATTGGCGGCGCGCTGACCCTGGTTCATCTGCTGGGCATCGGCATCACCGGCACCAGCGTGAATCCCGCCCGCTCCCTCGGCCCCGCCATTTTCGCAGGCGGTCAGGCTCTGGAGCAGATCTGGATTTTCATTCTGGCTCCCCTGGTTGGCGGAATTCTGGCCGCTCTGATCTGGATGTTCCTGGATAAGAAGGATCCGGAGCCCAGAAAAACTGCCAGGAAGAAATAACGGAAACGCATGAAAAAGGGCGCGTTGCAAAATAGCGTCTGAAAACAAAGGCACCAGCTTTCCCCGAAAAAGGGGTTGGCTGGTGCCTCTGTTTGTGGTAAAATTAAGTCGTGACACAAAACATTACCACAACAGAGTATAACGTAGTTGAGCGAAATGGTCAACTGAAATTTACTCTGAATACAGAAAAAATAATACCGGAGGATGCACCCGTCCGGCTGACAGAC
>JAFWTG010000118.1 GCA_017519005.1 Oscillospiraceae bacterium
CGCACGTCCTTCGGCGAGAGCTCATTAACGTCCCGCATTTCCACCCCTGAAGCCTGATCCCTGATGCCTGAAGCCTCGTCGGAAGCGTCTGCCTCCGGCGGGCGGCCAATGGCCGCCCCTACGGCGCGTTCTGTCGTCTCCCCTGATGCCTGTTGCCTGTTGCCTGATGCCTCGTCGGCAACGCCGAACCGCAGGCTCCCCTCCGTCGGGGCCCGGAAGGCCAGCAGCAGCTCCGCCAGGGTGGACTTGCCGGAGCCGGTGCCGCCGATGACGGAGACCCATTCGCCGGGCTTGACCCGGAGACTTACGCCGCTGAGGGCGGGCAGAGCGCCGCCGGGGTAGGTGTAGCCGGCGTTCTCCAGCTCGATGGCCCCGGAGAAGCGCAGCCCCTCGGCGGGGCGGTCGTCCTCCATGCCGGTGGATTCCGTCACCTGGCTCAGCCGCCGGGCGGCCACCCGCACGTGGGGCAGCATGACGATGGCGAAGGACACGGAGACGATGGCTCCCAATATGATATTAATGTATTGGATCATGGCGAAGACGTCGCCGGGGGTGAGGCCGCTGCCCCGCTCCATCCGGACGCCGCCCAGGTAGACGATCACCAGGGCCGCCGTGTTCAGGGCGAAGGCGGCCAGAGGGTCGATGACGGCCATGCGGACGTTGGCCCGGATGATGTTGTCGGCCATGACCCGGGTGGCGTCGGTGATGCGCTCGTGGGCATAGCGCTCCCGGTCGAAGGCCCGGATGACCCGGATGCCCCGGAGCCGCTCCCGGACCAGGTCGTTCTGCCTGTCGCAGTACTCGTCGGAGATCTCCCAGAGCTTGTCGATCTTCTTGCTCATGAGCAGCACCACGGCCAGCAGCAGGGGAACGGCGCAGAGGATCACCAGGGAGAGGCGGAAGTCCTTCCGCATGCAGAGGAAGACGCCGCCCAGGAACATCAGCGGAATGATGATGACGCTGCCGCAGAGCATGGAGATCACCCAGTTCAGGGTGCCCACGTCGTGGGTGGAGCGGGTCACCAGGTTGGAGGCGCCGATGCGGCCCACCTCCGCCAGGGTCATGCCGTGGACCTTGCGGAAGAGGGCGGAGCGGAGGCTCCAGGTGTAGCCGGAGATCACGTGGTAGACCACCCAGTAGCCCCCGGCCACGGAGGCCAGGCTCAGCAGGGAGAGCCCCAGCATCCAGCCGGCGGTTTTCAGGATATAGCCGAAGGTGTCGGCCTCCGCCGCCCCGTAGACCCCCTTGTCCAGCACGTTGGACATCAGGGTGGGCAGCAGCAGATTGCAGACCGCGGAGACGGCCATCAGAAGGGTCGCCAGGGCAATCCGCCATTTATACGGTTTGAGATAGGATAAGAGCTGTCGCATATCGGGAATCCCCTCCTTTCGGGGAAAACGGTGAATTGTGAATCGTGAATCGTCAGGGTGTCGCTTCGCGAAAAATGGGCAGAAAAATACCGCAGCGAAGCAGCTCCCGTTCATGGCTGCATCCTGCGGTTGCCATATCTGCGAAAGTTACCGGAACGGCCGCCCGGAGCCGGTGCGCCCGACCCAAGCCGCCCAATCTTCAGTTAGCTCGAAATGACCTCATAAAATACAGACATCGGGCTTGCTCCTTTCCGGTTTGCTTTCCGCAAACGCTCTGTTTGCAATATACCATCATAGCTGTCGTTTGTCAAGCGGAAATACGGGGAAGCCGCAAAAAAAAGAAAAACTCAAAGAACCCCCGGGTTTCCCCGGGGGCCTTTGAGAAAAGAAGAGAAGAAATGAAAAGTACAGCGGCCTTGTCGCTATCGCTTACGGTCATATCATAAGGGACATTTATGAACTTGGTATGAATGACCTGGAAACAAACGATAAACCTTTTGTAAACGATCAGAGTTTTTCCAGGGCCTCCACCACGCCGGCGATGCTGCCCTCGGCGCAGGGACGCACCGGGCGGCAGCAGCCCAGGGCCGTTACGGCAGGGTCGCAGTCGGCCGGAGAGAAGGCCAGGTCCGCCTCCAGCAGCATGGAGGCGTCGTTCATGGCGTCCCCTGCGCAGACCAGCGTGCCGCGGCCCAGCCGCTTCGCCAGGGCCCGGGCGGCGGCGCCCTTGGAGGCCCGCCGGTCCTGGAGGTCGATGATCCGCATGGCGGCCCGGTCGGCCCGCAGCATGGGCCAGTCCCGCATGATCCGCGCGCAGCAGGCGGTGAAGCGGGCGTCCTCCTCCGGCGTGCCGGAATAGAACTGCCCCACGTCCATGCTGCGGAAGCGGCCGAAGAGGGCCAGCTTGTGATAGCGCGCGGGGGCCAGCGCCAGGCTGACCGTTTTGCAGGCGACGCCCTGGGCCCGGTAGAAGGCCTCCCGGATCGGCTCCTCGCCGATCAGATAGTGGGCGTCCACGCCCTGAACCTCCAGCCAGAGCTCCGGAAAGGTCTCGGTCAGGTATTCCAGCAGCTCCCGGCCCGTGGGCATCCAGACCGCGCCGGAGAGCGTCTCCGCGGCGTAGTCGTAGGCGGCGGCCCCGTTGTAGAGGATCAGCGGCGCGTTGACGGGGATCCGGGCCTGGCAGGGCCGGAACATGGGAGCGCTGCGGCCGGTGCCGACGGTGAAGCGCCCGCCCCGGTCCATGAAATAGCGGATGGCGTCCAGATTTGCCTGGGGGATGGAGCTGTCCGGGGCCGTCAGGGTCCGGTCATAGTCGGAAACCAGCAGAATATCAGAAAAATCAGTCATGTGCGTCCTTCCTTGCGGGTGTGATTTACCGCAGCCTATCTTAGTCACTTTTTCGGGCAAAGTCAACGATTCCGCCGCAAATTTTTCTTGAAAAAAGCACAAAAAAAGATTGCAATTTCGTAACAGATTGGTTATACTATGAGCATAGTGGAGCAAAATGGTGTAAAGTTCCGCAAAATCCCACAAGAAAGCTGCTTCGGGAGGAGGTGCGCGTCATGTTCGGCAAATATACCCACAACTTCGACCCCAAGGGCCGTCTGTTCGTGCCCTCCAAGCTGCGGGAGGAGCTGGGCGCCGTCTTCTACGTCGTTGCCGGCCTGGACCACAGTCTGCTGGTGTTTCCCGAAGCGAAATGGGCGGAGGTCATGGAGCGCATCAACGCCGCGCCCCTGTCCAACGCCAGGTCCAAGCGCTTCATTCTGGCCAACGTGGCCAAGTGCGAGCCCGACAAGCAGGGCCGCTTCGTGCTCCCCCCGACGCTGCGGAAATACGCCAATCTCAACGGCGACGTCACCTTCCTGGGCCAGGGCGATCACGGCGAGATCTGGGACGCCGCCACCTACGAGGCCAGCGAAAACGAGTGGATGTCCGGCGGCGGCGATATGGCGGCCGCCTATCAGGAGCTTGGCCTATGAGCGGGTTCCGTCACGTTTCCGTGCTTCTGGAGGAAGCCGTCGAGGCGCTGAAGATCCGTCCGGAGGGCGTCTATCTGGACGGCACCCTGGGCGGAGCGGGCCATTCCGCCGAAATCGCCAAACGCCTGACGACGGGCACGCTGATCGGCGTGGACCGGGACCCCAAGGCCCTGGCGGCCGCCGCGGAGCGGCTGGCTCCCTGGTCGGAGCGGGTGAAGCTGGTGCATTCCAACTTCCGGGAGCTGGACGCCATTCTGGACGGTCTGGGCATTCCCGCCGTGGACGGCATTCTGCTGGACCTGGGCGTCTCCTCGCCCCAGCTGGACGAGGCGGAGCGGGGCTTCAGCTATATGGCCGACGCGCCCCTGGATATGCGGATGGACCCCTCGGACCGCCTGAGCGCGTATGAGATCGTCAATACCTGGCCCCGGGAGGAGCTGCGCCGCATCCTGTTTACCTACGGCGAGGAGCGCTACGCCCCCCTGATCGCCGCGGCCATCGTCCGGCGGCGGGAGCAGGCCCCCATTCAAAGCACCCTGGAGCTGGTGGACGTCATCCGCGGCGCCATGCCCCAGAAGGCCCTGCGGGAGAAGCAGCACCCGGCCAAGCGCAGCTTCCAGGCGATTCGGATCGCCGTCAACGACGAGCTGGGGGCCGTGGACGCCGTCATGCAGCAGGCCATCCGGCGGCTGAACCCGGGCGGGCGGCTGGCCGTCATCACCTTCCATTCCTTAGAGGACCGCATCGTCAAGAACGCCATGGCCGAGGCCGTGCGGGGCTGCGTCTGCCCCCCGGAATTTCCGGTCTGCGTCTGCGGCAAAAGGCCCAGCCTGAAGCTGATCGCCCGGAAGCCGATTACCGCCTCCGAGCGGGAGCTGGAGGAGAACCCGCGGGCCCGCAGCGCCAAGCTGCGGGTGGCTGAAAAAATTGATTGAACCCTTTGAAAAGAGGTTGTACCTATGGCTGATCGAAAATACGCTTACAATTTCAACGGCTCCGCGGCCTACGATTACCGCTCCAACGCGGTACCGAAGCCGCGGCCTGCGGTCCTGCCGGAAGAGAAGCCGGTTCAGCATGCCAAAAAGCTTCCCAAGGCCAAGCCCGTGATCGCCCCGCTGGCGGTGCTGGGCATCGTGGCCGCGGCGCTGCTGCTGCTGATGGTGGTCTACAGCTACGTCCAGCTCTATGAGACCAAGGGCCGGGTGGACGAGCTGAGCAGCCAGCTGACGGAGGCCCGGGCAAATACCGCCAAGCTGCGCTCCACCTACGAAAGCCGGATCGACCTGGCCGCCATCGAGGCCAGAGCCAAGGAGCTGGGCATGACCCTGCCCTCCAGCCGACAGACGGTGTACCTGAACGTGGCCGGCGCAGACCACGCCGAGGTACTTCAGGTGGACGAGCGCAGCTATTTCGAAAAGGCCTGGGACGCCCTGACGGGCAGCTTCCACGGCATGCTGGAATATTTCCGCTGACTTGTCCATATATCGAAAAGGGGCGCGCACCCGGTGCCGCCCCTTTTTCAAACACATGAAGCACGCTTCATATCCGCGAAGCGGATGCTTCATCACATCACGAACCAACGGGGGTGACGTTTTGTCCCGTAAATCCAAAATCAAGCTTCTGAAGGCGCCGGAGAAGGTTCCTGCCTATGACCGCGAGAAGGCGGGGCATGGGGTGCTGCGGCGCACGACCTTCATCATGCTCCTGGTGGGCGTCCTGCTCTTCGTTCCGGTGATCTGGCAGCTCTTCCGGCTGATGATCGTCCGGCACGACCGCTATGAGTCCAGCGCGATTTCCAACCAGACCCGCTCCACCTCCATCGCCGCGGACCGGGGCGCGATTTACGACTGCAACATGAATATTCTGGCGGCCTCCAAGACGGTGGAGACCGTCTTCCTGGACCCCTGGGAGATCCACAACGCCGAGGAGGACGTGGAGTTCATCGCCCGGAAGCTCTCCGAGATCCTGAACGTGGACGCGGACATGATCCGGGAGAAGGCCGCCATGCTGGATCGGCGCTACGAGGTCATCGCCCGCAAGCAGGAGCCGGAGCAGGCGGAGCAGGTCCGCAGCTTCATCACAGAGAACAAGCTGACGGGCATCCACCTGGAATCGGACTCCAAGCGCTACTATCCCGCGGGGGAGACCGCCGCCCAGGTCCTGGGCTTCACCAACGGAGAGAACAAGGGCTCGGAGGGTCTGGAGTCCTACTATGACGAGCAGCTCCAGGGGACGGCCGGCGCGGTCATCACCACCAAGGGCAACTACGAGACCCAGATGCTCTATTCCTATGAGAAATACTACGAGGCCACCGACGGAAACTCCCTGGTGCTGACCCTGGACTCCACGGTTCAGATGTACCTGGAGAAGAACCTGAAGGCGGCCATCGAGAAATACGACGTGCAGAACGGCGCCTTCGGCATCATCATGGACGTGAACACCGGCGCCATTCTGGGCATGGCCACGGAGGGCGGCTACGACCCCAACAACTACCTGGAGATCACCGATCTGAAGGTGGTGGAGGAGCTGGAGGAGATCTCCGCCAAGCTCCGGAGCGCCGGAAAGGACAGCGCGGAGTACAAGAACCTGGCCGACCAGTACAACCAGCTCCAGCTGAACGCCCGGCTTAAGCAGTGGCGCAACCGCTGCGTCTCCGACGGCTACGAGCCCGGCTCCACCTTCAAAACCATCACCCTGGCCGCCGCCCTGGAGGAGGAGGCCGTGAACCTGAACAACCGCTTCTACTGCGGCGGCGTCAAGATGTACAAGGACCGGGAGACGCCCCTCCACTGCTGGAAGGACGGGGGCCACGGAGCCGAGACCCTGGCCCAGGCCCTGCAGAACTCCTGCAACATCGCCTTCGCGGATATCGGCCTGCTGCTGGGCGGCAGCAAGCTCTACGACTACATCGACGCCTTCGGCCTGCTGGACCGCACGGGGATCGACATGTCCGGCGAGGCGGACAGCGTCTTCCACTCCCGGGAAAAGCTGATGGAAAACGCCCAGCTCACCGCCGTGGTGGCCGGCCAGTCCGTCAAGCCCACGCCCATCCAGATGGTCCGGGCCATCGCGGCCGTGGTGAACGGCGGCTACGTCCTGCAGCCCTACGTGGTAGCGGAGGTGCTGGACGAGAACGGCAACGTGGTGGAGAAGCACGGCAAGACCGTGATCCGCCAGGCCATCAGCGAGGACACCTCCAAGCTCATGTGCAGCCTGATCGAGAGCGTGGTCACCAAGGGCACCGCGGGCAACGCCAAGCTTCCCGGCTTCCGGGTGGGCGGCAAGACCGGCACCTCCGAGAAGCTGGACGTCTATGAGGCCGACGGCACCCTGACCAAGGACCGCATCGTCTCCTTCGTGGGCATCGCCCCCATGGACGCGCCCCAGTACATCTGCCTGGTGGCCCTGGATACGCCCAGCCGCTCCACCGGCATCTACGTGTCCGGCGGCGTGATGGCGGCCCCGGTGGTCCGGGATATCTTCGCGGACACCCTGCTCTATCTGGGCGTCCAGCCCGACTACACCGACGTGGACATGAGCACCGTCAACGTCCAGATGCCCGACGTCCGGGATCTGACCGAGGAGGAGGCCGCCGGTCTGCTGGCCGAGCAGAGCCTCAGCTATACCCTGGTGGGCGAGGGCGGCACCGTCACGGGCCAGATCCCCGCCCCGGGCGAGCTCCTGCCCGGCAATTCCAAAACAATCCTCTACATGGGCGAGACCGTCCCCACCGACAAGGTGACGGTGCCCAACCTGCGGAACCTCAGCGCCAAGCAGGCCCAGGCCGTGATGGAGAACAGCGGCCTCTACCTGCAGACCAAGGGCTCCAGCTACGCCTACGCCGTCATCACCGATCAGGATCATCCCGCCGGCTCCGAGGTGCCCCGCGGCACCACGGTCACGGCGGAGCTGACGGACCAGACCGCGCTGGATTGAGTGCGGTATGCCTTCGGCATGATTTCAATTTCATTCACGAACTCACGGAGAAAAATCATGAAACTATCAGATTTGTTGAACGACATTCCCGTCCTTGAAATGAACGTCAAACCGGAGCTGGAGATCTCCGGGGTCAGCTATGACTCCCGGACGGTCCAGCCGGGCCATCTCTTCGTGGCGATCACCGGCTACTCGGCCGACGGCCACAAGTATATCCCCGACGCCCTGAACAGAGGCGCGGTCTGCGTGCTCTGCGAGCGAAAACCGGCGGGGGAAATCCCCTTCGTGCTGGTCCCCGACTGCCGGGTGGCCCTGGCCCAGCTGGGCGCCAACTGGTTCGACCATCCGGCGGACCGCATGACCATCCTGGGCGTCACCGGCACCAACGGCAAGACCAGCATCACCTATCTGATGAAGGCTGTGCTGGAAAAGACCCTGAACGCCAAGGTGGGCCTCATCGGCACCATCCAGAACATGATCGGGGACCGCTGCCTGCCCGCGGATCACACCACCCCCGAGAGCTTTGAGCTGCAGCGGCTCTTTGCCGAGATGGCCACGGCCGGCTGCACCCATGTGGTGATGGAGGTCTCCTCCGTGGGCCTGTATCTGCATCGGACGGACTGCGTCCCCTTCGCCGTGGGCGCGTTCACGAATCTGACGGAGGACCACCTGGATTTCCACAAGACCATGGAGGCCTATCGGCAGGCCAAGGCCCTGCTCTTCCGGCGCAGCGCCTTCAGCGTGTTCAATATCGACGATCCCGAGGTGGCCCGGACCATGGAGGACGCCGCCTGCTGGACGCTGAGCAGCTCCGCGGCGGGAAAGCCCGCCGACCTCAGCGCCTCCGGGATCGAGCTGGGGCCGGATCACGTGGCCTTCACGGCGGAATACAAGGGCGAGCGCGTCCCCGTTCAGGTGGGCATTCCCGGCGGCTTTACGGTCTATAACGCCCTGACCGTCCTGGGCATGGCCATCGGCGTGGGCATTCCGCTCCGGAAGGCCGCCGCGGCTCTGGCGGAGTCCCGCGGGGTTCGCGGCCGGATGGAGGTGGTTCCCACCCCCGGCAAGCCCTACACCGTGCTGATCGACTACGCCCACACCCCAGACGCTCTGGAGAACGTGCTGCGCTCCGTCCGGGGCTTCTGCAAGGGGCGGATCATCGCCGTCTTCGGCTGCGGCGGCAACCGGGACCCCTTCAAGCGGCCCATCATGGGGAAGATCGGCGTCAGGTATTCCGATCTGGCCGTCATTACCTCCGACAACCCCCGCAAGGAGGAGCCGGAGAAAATCATCGCGGATATTCTGAAGGGCGCCGACGAGGTCGGCAAGCCCTATCTGGTGGTGGTCAACCGCCGGGAGGCCATCGCCCGGGCCATGGCCGAGGCAAAGCCGGAGGACGTGGTGGTGCTCTGCGGCAAGGGCCACGAGACCTATCAGATCATCGGCACGGAAGTCACCCATCTGGACGAACGGGAAGAGGTCGCGAAAAACTTATGATTTCATTACAACAGGCCGCCGCCTGGTGCGGCGGACAGGTATTGCCGGAATACGCGGAGGTCGCGTTCTTCGGCTCGCACGTGGATTCCAGAAAGATCGGCCCCGGCGAGCTCTTCATCGCGATTCCGGGGGAGAGGGACGGCCACGGCTATATCCCCGCCGCCATGGCTGCCGGGGCCGCGGCGGCCCTGGGCCAGCGGCAGCTGCCCGGCGTCCCCATGATCGTGGTCCCCGACAGCGTGAAGGCCTGGGAGCAGATCGCGGCCCGCTGGCGCGAAAGCCTGAAGGGGCTCCGGATTATCGGGCTCACCGGCAGCGTCGGCAAGACCACCACCAAGGAGATGTGCGCCCTGGCCTGCGGCGCGGCGCGCAGGACCCAGCGGACGCTGTATAACTACAACAACGAGCGGGGCGTCGCCAAGACTCTGCTGGATTTCCGGCCCGAGACGGAGCTGGGCGTGGTGGAAATGGGAATGAACCACGCCGGGGAAATCTCTCGGCTGAGCACCATGGCGCGGCCCAACGTGGCCGTGATCACCGGGATCGGCAAGGCCCACATCGGAAATCTGGGCTCCCAGGAGAATATCTGCCGGGCCAAGCTGGAGATTCTGGACGGGCTGGCCCCCGACGGAGTCGCCGTGCTGAACGGCGACGACCCCCTGCTGCGGGCCGCCGCCCCGGCCTGCAGGACCCTTTGGTTCGGCCTCGGGCCGGACAACGATCTGCGGGCGGAGGAGATCCGCGACACCGGGACCGGCGTCGCCTTCACCGCCGCCGGCTTCGGCCGGCGGGTCCGGGTGGAGCTGCCCGTACCCGGCAAGCACTACGTCATGGACGCGCTGGCGGCCCTGCTGGCCGCGCACTGCGTGGACGTCGAGCTGGAAACCGCCGCGAAGGGACTGCAGCAGTTTGAGAACACCGGCAACCGGCTGAAGATCAGCGAGGCCCGGGGCTGCACGCTGATCGCGGACTGCTACAACGCCGGCGTCGAGTCCATGGCCGCCGCGTTTGAGGTCCTGCGGGACCGGGCCACGGCGGGGCGGCGGATCGCGGTGCTGGGCGATATGCTGGAGCTGGGAAGCTACGCGCCCACCGCCCACCGGCTCGTGGGCGCGCAGGCCGCGGCGGCGGCGGACCTGGTGCTGGCGTTCGGTGAGGAAAGCCGGGCGCTGACCGCGGCCGCCGGAGAAAAGGGCCGGCACTTCGAGACCCGGGAGGCCCTGCTGGAGGCCCTGTGCGAAGCGGCGCGCCCCGGCGACACGATCCTCTTCAAGGCCAGCCACGGCATGCGCCTGGAGGAGGTCCTGAAGGCCTTCACGAGCTAGGGGCCGGCGGCCTCGACGGCCTGCTCCGCGCTGCAAACGGCGGGAGCGCCGAAAGCGCCGCCCCTGCACAGTCCTACACAGATATACGGAGGAAATTCCCATGACAGACGCTCAAATTCTCGCCATCATCCTCAGCATCATCCCCTGCTTCGCCGTCGCGCTGATCGCGGGGCGCTTCATCATTCCCTGGCTGCGGGCCATGAAGGCCGGGCAGACCATCCGCGAGATCGGTCCGTCCTGGCATCAGAGCAAGACCGGGACCCCCGCCATGGGCGGTCTGATCTTCATTCTCACGTCCCTGATCGGGGTCGCGGTGCTGGGCCTTGTGTGCAAGGCCTGGTCCTCCACCCTGATCTTCGCCTTCGCGCTGATCTTCGGCGCCATCGGCTTCCTGGACGACTATAAAAAGGTCAAAAAGAAGCAGAACGAGGGACTGACGGCCTCCCAGAAGTTCCTGCTGCAGCTGGCGGCCTCCGCGCTCTACCTCTATATCCTGTACCGGATCGGCCACCTGAGCTCCAGCCTGTGGATTCCCTTCACCGGCGTCCGCTGGAGCATTCCCATCTGGATCTACATCCCCTTCGCGGTCTTCGTGATCGTGGGTACCGTCAACGCGGTGAACCTGACCGACGGCATCGACGGCCTGGCCACCGGCGTCACCATGCCGTTGATGATCTTCTTCCTGGTGACCGCTCTGGCGCTGAAAAAGGCGGAGCTGGCCATCTTCCCCGCGGCCCTGCTGGGCGGTCTGGCGGGCTTCCTGTGCTACAACTTCCACCCGGCCAAGACCTTCATGGGCGACACCGGCTCCCTCTTCCTGGGCGGCGCCGTCTGCGGCCTGGCCTTCGCCCTGGATATGCCGTTGATTCTGGTGCTGGTGGGCCTGATTTACATCATCGAGACCCTCTCCGTCATCATCCAGACCACCTATTTCAAGGCCACCCACGGCAAGCGGGTCTTCAAAATGGCCCCCATCCACCACCACTTCGAGATGTGCGGCTGGTCCGAGGTCAAAATCTGGACGGTCTTCACCGCCGTCAGCATCGTCATGTGCGTGATTGCGTATCTGAGCACAGCGCCGCTGCGCTGAGCAATTAAGGAGGCTCTTATGGCCTTATTCAAACACAAACAGCCGGACGCCGCGCCGGTCCGGGAGGACCGGACGGGAACGCTGGACCTGCCCTTCCTGCTGCTGGTGGTCCTGCTGACCCTGGTGGGACTTCTGATGATGTTCTCCGCCAGCTACGCCCGGGCCAACTGGGACACGGGGGACTCCGCCTATTACTTCCGGCGGCAGGCCCTCTTCGCCCTGGGCGGGATGGCCGCCATGCTGCTGGCGGGCCGGCTGAACTACTTTATCTGGTTCCGGACGGCCATGCTGATCCTGGCGGGGTCCATCTTCCTGCTGGCCCTGGTGCCGCTGATCGGCGTCCGGGTCAACGGCGCCAAGCGCTGGCTCAAGCTGGGCATTCAGTTCCAGCCCTCCGACGTGGCGAAGCTGGGCATGATCCTGGCCTTTGCCGCCATGATGTCGGTCTGGCAGGACAAGATGGAAAGCTTCCGCTACGGCGTGCTGCCCTACGTGGGCATTATGGGCGTCATTGCGGTGCTGCTCTATCTGGAGCCCCACCTCTCCGCCACCCTGATCATTGGCATCACCGGCGCCACCATGATGCTGCTGGGCGGCACGAAAAAGAGCTGGCTGGCGCTCTTCGCGCTGGCGGCGGCGGTGCTGGTGTTTTTCTATCTGCAAAAGAACGGCTACGCGGGCGGGCGCGTCACCACCTGGCTGGACCCGGAGAGCGACGCGCTGGGCGACGGCTATCAGGGCATCCAGTCCCGCTACGCCATCGGCTCCGGCGGCTTTCTGGGCCTGGGCCTGGGCCGCAGCCGTCAAAAATACCTCTATCTCCCCGAGGAGCACAACGACTACATCTTCGCCATCGTCTGCGAGGAGCTGGGCTTCGTGGGCGCCGTGGGAATTATCCTGCTCTTCGTCCTGCTGATCCTCCGGGGCTACTGGATCGCCATCCACGCCCGGGACCGCTTCGGCACCCTGGTCGCGGCGGGTCTCACCACCAAGCTGGGCGTCCAGGTCTTCCTGAACATGGGCGTCGTCACGGGCCTGCTGCCGCCCACGGGCATCTCCCTGCCCTTCTTCTCCTACGGCGGCACCGCCCTGCTGCTCCAGCTCTTCGAGATGGGCGTCATCCTGGCCGTCTCCCGCTGGTGCGTCAATCAGGAAGCCGTTGCGAAAGCACACGGGTAGGTAAATGCAAAATGCAAAAAGCAAAATGCAAAATGCAAAGCACAAAATGCAAAAAATATCTTTTCCTTTTTTCGAGACGATTCGGTGTATAATATGGATAAGAACGAGTTGTTGGAGCAGTCCTTTTCTTTCTCATTACACATCGTAAAAACTTGTCGGTGGATGAGGAAACGGAATGTTGAATGGTTTTTGTGCGATCAGCTTATGCGAGCCGGAACCTCGATCTGCGCAAACCTATATGAAGCGCAAAATGCACATGGGATGAAGGATTTCGTCGCCAAGCTGGAAATCTCCATGAAGGAAAGCAACGAATGCGTTTTTTGGATTCGGCTGTTATCTGAGCTTGGCAATCTAAACCATGCAACATCAGAGCGCCTGTTTTCCGAACTGACATCCATTCGAAATATGCTTGGTGCTTCCATCCGTACCGCAAAGTCAAAAAGCTGACAGTCACGCATTTGATATCTCGTCGATTCATTTTGCATTTTGCGTTTTGCATTGTAATCCAAATTCTCCGAAAGGAGTATCCGAATGAACGTCATATTTACCTGCGGCGGCACTGCCGGGCATATCAATCCGGCCATCTCCGTCGCCAATCTGCTCCGGGCCCGGAAGCCCGAGACCCAGATCCTCTTCGTAGGCGCGGAGGGGGAGATGGAGACCCAGCTGGTGCCCCGGGAGGGCTACCGGCTGGAGACCCTGAAAATCTCCAGCTACGCCCGCAGGCTGACGCCCAAGGGAATCTGGCACAATCTGAAAACGCTGAAATACCTGCGCGACGCCCGGAAGCGGGCGGACGCCATCATCCGGGACTTCCGGCCGGACGTGATCGTGGGCACCGGCGGCTACGCCTCCTTCCCCATGCTGCGGCAGGGAGCGAAGCGGGGCATCCCCACCGCCGTCCACGAGGCCAACGCCATGCCGGGCCTCACCACCCGCATGGTGGCCGACAGCGCCTCCCGCATCCTGGTCTGCTTTGAGGAGAGCAAGGCCCACTACAAGCACCCTGAGCGGGTCCAGGTGGTGGGCATGCCGGTGCGGCAGGAGTTCCTCTACACCACCCGGGCCGAGGCCCGCGCCCGGCTGGGCTACGGCGAGGAGCCCCTGGTGGTCTCCGCCTGGGGCAGCCAGGGCGCCCGGGAGATGAACAAGATCATCGCGGACTTCCTGGCCCTGGAGCTCCGGGACGGCTGTCCCTGGCGGCACGTCCACGCCACCGGCTCCTACGGCTGGCGCTGGATGCCGGAGCTGGTGAAGGAAAAGGGCGTGGACCTGGCGGCCCATCCGATGCTGGATATGCGGGAGTATATCCACAACATGCCGGAGCTGATGGCCGCCGCCGACCTGGTCCTCACCCGGGCCGGGGCCTCCTCCCTCAACGAGATCGAGGCCGCCGGGACCCCCTGCATCATCATTCCGTCCCCCAACGTCACCGACAACCACCAGGAGAAGAACGCCCGGGTTCTGGAGCGCAACGGCGCCGCCGTGGTCCTGCTGGAGCAGGGCCTCACCGGCGAAACGCTCTACGAGACCGCCCGGGAGCTGCTGAACGACGCGCCCCGCCGGGCGGCCATGCGCGAAAATCTGCAGAAAATGGCCGTGGTGGACAGCGCGGAACGGATCTATAACACGATCCTGGAGCTGGCCGCCCGGTGAGGGTTTGCTGCCCGCTCGTAGGGACGGCACTCTGCCGTCCGCCGTCCCCCGCCTGGTTCCAATTGAAAATTGAAAGTTGAAAATTGAAAATGAATGTGTTTCGCAAATTGCAATTTGCGAAACTCCGATAACTTTCAATTTTCAATTTTCAATTCTCAATTCACCGCCCCCGCCTCCCCCGCATAGGATAGCCCATCAAGCTATGCAAGGGGGCCGGATCTTGGAAATCTTACGCATCACCGGCGGGCGTCCCCTCCGCGGGACGCTGAGGGTCCAGGGAAGCAAAAACGCCGTGCTGCCGATTCTGGCGGCGACGGCGGCGATCCCGGGCCCCGTCACCCTCACCAACTGCCCGCCCATCCGGGACGCGGCAGTGACCTGCGCCCTGCTGGAGGGCCTGGGGCTGAAAGCTTCAGCCCGGGGCAGCCGCCTGGAGATCGATGGGGCCGGCCCCGTGGGGAGCGCCCCGGACCCGGCCCTGGCGGGCAGGCTCCGGTCCTCCTTCCTGCTGCTGGGCGCGCTGCTGGCCCGAAACGGGGCCGCGGAGATGCCCCTGCCCGGGGGCTGCGTCCTGGGGGCCAGACCGCTGGACCTCCACCTGGCCGGTCTGGAGCGCCTGGGCGTCCGGGTATGCTGCGAGGGCGGACGGATTCTCTGCCGGGGCCGGCCCACCGGCGGCACGGTGCTTCTGCGCTGCCCCAGCGTGGGGGCCACGGAGAACCTGATCCTGGCCGCTCTGGGGGCCTCGGGCTCCGTCCGCATCCTGGGCGCGGCCCGGGAGCCGGAGATCGCGGACCTGGCGGACTTTCTGAATCGCTGCGGGGCCTCGGTCCGCGGGGCGGGAAGCCCCTGTGTCACCGTCACGCCCGCGCCCCTGCACGGCGCGTCCCATCGGGTCCTGCCGGACCGGATGGAGGCCGCCACCTGGCTCTGCGCCGCCGCGGCGACGGGCGGCGAGCTGCGGCTGCTGGAGCTGCGGCCCGAGCAGCTCCGCCCCGTGTCGGAGGCCCTGCGCCGGGCCGGCTGCGGGATCGAGGAAGGGGAAACGAGCCTGCGCCTGCGGGCCGGCCCCCTGCGCGCGCCCGGCCTTCTGCGGACGGGGCCCTATCCCGCCTTTCCCACCGACGCCCAGGCTCCCGTGATGGCGGCCCTGTTGCGGGCCGAGGGCTGCACCCGCTTCGAGGAGACGGTCTTCGAGGCCCGCTTCCGCCACGTGCCCGCGCTGCGGGCCCTGGGTGCGGAGATTGAGACGGCGGGCCGCCTGGCAAGGGTCCGGGGCGTGAAACGCCTCCACGGGGCGCGGATCGCCGCCACCGACCTGCGGGGCGCGGCCGCCATGGTGATCGCGGCCCTCTCCGCCGAGGGCGAGACGACCATCACCCAGGCCTGGCACCTGGACCGGGGCTACGGCCGCTTCATCCGGCGCCTGCGAAGCCTGGGGGCCGAGGCCGAGGAGGATGGCTGAGGGCGGGATCTGGAGAACCGAAAAACGATAAACGAACAACGAATAACTGCGGTGTCCCTTCGGGACGATTTGAAATGATTTTTTATATCGGAGATATAAAAAATACCATAGTTTTTCGTTCTTCGTTTTGCATTTTGCATTGTACCCGGAGGAGAGAAACATGGATGAGAAGAGAAAACGGCCCACAGAGCGCGGGAAGACGACTGTGACCCGGGAGCGTCCCCGGACGCCGGGCGCAAACCCGAAGACCGCCCGGCCCCGGAGCGGAAACGCGGCTGCCCGCGAGACGGCCCGCCGGGAGCGTCTGGCGGAGCAGGGGACCGAGAGCGCCGAGGACCGCCGTCCCCGCGCGGAGCGCCCCGCCTCCGAGCGCCCCGCCCGCGCAGCGAAGCAGGCC
>JAFWTG010000119.1 GCA_017519005.1 Oscillospiraceae bacterium
GTCGGCGGCGGCCTGGGGTAAGGCCGCCCTATGCAATCGGCGCAGCGTCAGCGCGACAAATCCCGATTTGGCCGGCAGATTGCCGGCGCTACAGGATTTGGAGGATATAGCCCTTCAGGTAGAGGCTCTGCTCCGCGTTGAGGGCGGCGGGGTGGTCCCGGGACTGGATCAGGGTTTCCAGCAGGCGGACTGTGCGGCCGGAGTCGGCGGCGGCGTCCCGGAGCATCTGCAAAAAGAGCTCCGGCGTCATGAACTGGGAGCAGGAGCAGGAGATCAGGAAGCCGCCGGGGGCCGTGACGCGCATACAGCGCAGATTCAGCTCCTTGTAGCCCCGCCAGGCGGCCTCCAGGGCCTTCTTGCTCTTGGCAAAGGCCGGCGGGTCGCAGATCACGGTGTCGAAGCGCTTCCCTGCTTCGTCATAGGCCTTCATCAGATCGAAGACGTTGGCAGCCACGGTGTGAATCTTCTCCTCCACCCCGTTCAGGGCGGCGTTGCGGCGCAGCAGCTCCAGGGCGCTCTCGGACACGTCCACCGCCTCCACGGAGGCTGCCCCGTAGAGGGCCGCGTGGATGGCGAAGCCGCCGGTGTGGGAGCAGAGGTCCAGCACCGTCCGGCCCGGGCAGTAGGGCTTGATGCGGCCCCGGTTCTCCTGCTGGTCCAGGAAGTGGCCGGTCTTCTGGCCCCCGCGGATATCCACCAGCATCCGGGCCTGGTGCTCGACGATCTCCGTCTCGGGCGGGATCTCGCCATAAAGCACGCCGGTGATCTGGGGCAGGCCCTCCTTTTCCCGGACGGGAACGTCGTCGCGCTCGTAGACGCCCTTTGGATGGATGATATCCACCAGCGCCGATACGATCTCGTCCTTATGGCGGTCCATACCCAGGCTGAGAATCTGGACGGAGAGATAGTCCCCGAACTTGTCCACCGTCAGACCCGGCAGGCCGTCGGACTCCCCGAAGACCACCCGGCAGGCATTGGAGAAGCCCAAGGCTTGCCGGTAGTCCCAGGCCGCCCGGATGCGTCTGCGGAAGAAGTCCCCGTCGATGCGCTCGTTTTTGTCCCGGCTCAGGACCCGGACGGTGATTTTGGACTGCGCGTTGAAGAAGCCCCAGGCCTGGAATTTCATCCGGCTGTTCAGGACCTCGACCACATCGCCGTCCTTGCAGGCGTCGTCTGCCCAGTCGATCTCGTTGTCGTAGATCCAGAGGCTCCCCGCCCGGAGATCCTGTTCCTCTCCCCTGCGGAGGCAGACCTGGCCTGCCATTACTGCTCCGCGCTCCGGGTCTGGATGAAGTGCCAGGCATCCCGGCACATATCGTCCACAGACTTCTCCGCCTGCCAGTGGAGCTCGTCATGGGCGCGGGTGGGGTTGGCGTAGACCTCGGCCAGGTCGCCGTCCCGGCGGCCGCCGATCACGAAGTTGACCGGGACGCCGTTGACCTTCTGGAAGGAATTGACCAGCTCCAGCACGGAGACGCCGTCGCCGGTGCCCAGGTTGAAGGCCTCGGCTCCGGTGTGGGTATCGGCGTACTCCAGGGCGGAGATGTGGCCCTTGGCCAGGTCCACCACGTGGAGATAGTCCCGCAGGCAGGTGCCGTCGCGGGTGGGATAGTCGTCGCCGAAGATCGTCAGCTTGGGCAGCTGGCCCGCGGCCACCCGGGCCACGTAGGGCATCAGATTGTTGGGGATGCCGTTGGGATCGTCGCCCAGCAGGCCGGACTCGTGGGCGCCGATGGGGTTAAAGTAGCGCAGAAGCACGGCGGAGAAGCTCTTGTTGGCCGCGCAGTAGTCCCGGAGGATCTGCTCGATCATCACCTTGGTCCAGCCGTAGGGGTTGGTGGCGGAGGTCTCCATGTCCTCGGTATAGGGGCTCTCGTTCTTGGGGCCGTAGACTGTGGCGGAGGAAGAGAAGACGATCTTGGTGCAGCCGAAGCGCTCCATGGTCTCCAGCAGGGTGAGCGTGCTGTCCAGATTGTTGCGGTAATAGCGCAGGGGGATCGTGCAGCTCTCCCCCACCGCCTTGAGACCGGCAAAGTGGATCACGGCGTCAATTTTGTTTTCCACGAAGACCCGTTCCAGAGCGGGACCGTCGGTCACGTCGATGGCGTAGACCTTGGGCAGCTTTCCGGTGATCTTCGCGATTCGCTCCGGCACGTCCGGGCTGGCGTTGAAGAAATTGTCGGCAATGACCACGTCATAGCCCTTTTGCAGCAGCTCCACGCAGGTGTGGGAGCCGATATAGCCGGCGCCGCCGGTCACGAGAATTGTCATGGTAAAAACCTCCGTTTTTGGATTTGAATCTATTGTATCATATCTGTTTGGATAACGCAAGGGCTGAGCAGTCCTGCGGGCTATCATCTCGCAGCATGTTCAGTCCGTGGGCGAGGGTGGGCAGGACGGGCGTCAGGTTTTCCAGGGCTGCCTTGGGGCTGCCGGGGAGATTGACGATCAGCGTCCGGCCCCGGATGCCCGCGGCGGCCCGGGACAGCATCGCCCGGGGCGTGATGGCCAGGGAGGCGGCCCGCATGGCCTCGGGAATGCCGGGGACCATGCGTTCACAGACGGCCAGCGTGGCCTCCGGCGTCACGTCCCGGGGCGCGAAGCCCGTGCCGCCGGTGGTCAGCACCAGGGCCGCGTCGGCGGCGCAGGCGGCCAGCAGGGCCGCCTCGATCTGATCCTGTTCGTCTGGGACGAGGACGGGAGGGAGGAGGTCATAGCCCGCCTTCTCCACATAGGACGCCAGCGCAGGGCCGGAGAGGTCCTCCCGCTCGCCGCGAAAGCAGCGGTCCGAGACCGTAATAATCTGTACGCTGTATTGCATCGTCTTATTTTTCCTCCCGTTTCTGTCATTCTGAGCAAAGCGAAGAATCCGCGTCCGGACGGGGGTATTTGTGGCGAGCACTGCTCGCCGCTACAGGCGGGTTTGATGCCTGATGCCTGATGCCTCGTCCGGGCGGGTATCGGTGGCGCATACTGTGCGCCGCTACAGGCGGGTCTGATGCCTGATGCCTGATGCCTCGTCCGGGCGGCGTATTTGTGGCGAGCAATGCTCGCCGCTACAGGATGGGTGCTTAGGGCCGATGTGGGCATCGGCCGCTACAGGCGGGCGTCAGACCTCCCAGCCGGCCAGATAGGCCTCCTGCTCGGGGGTCAGCTTGTCGATCTCCATGCCGATGCCGCGGAGCTTATACGCGGACACCGCGTCGTCGATGGAGGCCGGAATCTCGTAGACGTCCGGGGGCAGGCTCCGTCCGTGCTGCTTCATGTACTCCAGAGCCAGGGCCTGGATGGAGAAGCTCATATCCATGATCTCCGCCGGATGGCCGTTGCCGGAGGCCAGGTTCACCAGACGGCCCTCGGCCAGCAGATTCAGCACGCGGCCGTCGGGCAGCTCGTAGCCCATGATCTCCTGCCGGCGCGGGAAGACCCGGACCGCCATACGCGCCAGCTCCTCGCCGTTGACCTCCACGTTGAAATGGCCGGCATTGGCCAGGAAGGCGTTGTTCTTCATGACGGCGAAGTGCCGCGCCGTGATCACGTCCCGGCAGCCGGTGACGGTGATGAAGAGATCGCCCAGGGGGGCGGCCTGGTCCATGGGCATGACGCGCATGCCCTCCATGGAGGCCTCCAGCGCCTTGATGGGGTCGATCTCTGTGACGATCACGTTGGCGCCCATGCCCTTGGCCCGCATGGCGACGCCCCGGCCACACCAGCCGTAGCCGGCCACGACCACGGTTTTGCCGGCCACCAGCAGATTGGTGGTGTGCATAATGGCGTCCCAGACGGACTGGCCGGTGCCGTACTTGTTGTCATAGTAGTGCTTGCACTTGGCGTCGTTGACGTTCATCATGGGGAAGGGCAGCAAGCCGGCCTTTGCCCGGGCCTTGAGCCGGTGGATGCCGGTGGTGGTCTCCTCGCCGCCGCCGATCAGACGGTCAGCCAGATGCTTGTATTCCCCGGTCAGCAGGTCCACCAGATCTCCGCCGTCGTCGATAATCAGATCGGGATGGCAGGACAGGGCGGCGACCAGGAGCTTTTTATACGCCTCTGCGCTGACGCCGTGGACGGCGTAGGTCTCCACCCCCAGAGAGGCCAGACCGGCGGCCACGTCGTCCTGGGTGGACAGGGGGTTGCAGCCGGTGGCGTGGACCTCCGCCCCCGCCGCCTGCAGACAGGTGGCGAGGTAGGCGGTCTTGGCCTCCATGTGGATGGACATGGTGATCTTCATGCCAGCAAAGGGCTTCTCGCGTTCCATCCGTTCCCGGATGGCGCCCAGGGCGGGCATGAAATCCCGCACCCAGGCAATCTTCATCCGGCCGTACTCGGCCAGGGACATATCTTTGACGATGCTCATGGTTCCTCCAGTACTTGTTGTAGAGCGCGGCGCTTTGTTACTTCGCTTTGACCACCAGCACGTCCTTGGCGCCGACCTCGGCTTCAGTGGAGGTTTCGCCGGTGAAGAGGACGCTCCAGTTCCCCTCGGGGAACTCGGCGGCGATGGGCTCGTCGTTGGGGTTAATCAGGGCCGCGGCGACGGTCTTGCCGTCCAGGGTCCAGGTCACGCGGATCACGTCGTCCTCCAGGATCTCACAGGCAGGCTCGCCCTTGGTGAGGAAGGCGTTGTCCTTCCGCAGGGCGATCAGCGCCTTCATCAGATCGTGCATCCGCATGTTCAGGCTGCCAGGTACCAGCGTATCCCAGTCCAGATTGTTGATCTCGTCGGAGGACTTGTAGGAGTTGTGGTCGCCCTGCTTGGTGCGCAGGAACTCCTCGCCCGCCAGCATAAAGGGCGTGCCCTTGCCCAGGAAGATGATCTCCTCGCCCAGGCGGTTCATGGCGTAGCGCTCCTCGTCGGAGGCGTCGGGGTTGGATTCCAGCAGCTTGTCCCAGATGGTGTTGTTGTCGTGGCAGGCCATGTAGTTGATGACCATATCGTTATCCACGGACCAGGAGGCGCCGCTGGATTTTTGACCGCCCATGATGCCGAAGATGACCTTCTCGGCGTTGCCCTTGGCCTTGCCGTTGATGTAGCCCTGGTCCTTGGCGTCAAAGACGCTGCCCTTCAGGCCGTCCCGAATGGCGTCGTTGAAGACCGCCACGGCGCCAATGCCCTCGCCGGTGGCCTGGACCTTGGAAATATTGGCCTGGGTGGCCTGGAAATTGGCCCGCAGGGCGGAGGTGCCGCCGGTCCAGCCCTCGCCGTAAATGATGGCCTTGGGGTTGATGGCGTGAACGGCGGACTCGACGGCCTGCATGGTCTCCACGTCATGGAGGGCCATCAGGTCGAAGCGGAAGCCGTCAATGTGGTACTCCTTTGCCCAGAAGGACACGGAATCCACCATGTACTTGCGGAACATGACCCGATCGGATGCGGTCTCGTTGCCGCAGCCGGAGCCGTTGGAGGGACCGCCGGTGCCGGTGTAGCGGTAGTAGTAATACGGGACGATACGGTTCAGGCAGGAATTGATGTCGTAGGTATGGTTATAGACCACGTCCATGACCACGCCCATACCGTTCTGATGCAGGGCCTGGATCATCTGCTTGAGCTCGTTGATCCGGACCTCGCCGCGGCCCGGGTCCGTGGAATAGGAGCCCTCGGGGGCGTTATAGTTCTTGGGATCGTAGCCCCAGTTGAACTGCGGCGTATCCTTTGACTCATCCACGGTGGCATAGTCATAGATGGGCTGGAAGTGAACGTGGGTAATGCCCAGGTCCCGAAGATATTCCACGCCGATGGGAACGCCGGAGGCGTTGGTCAGACCGGTCTGGGTGAAGGCCAGATACTTGCCGGGGAACTGGCTTTCCGCAACGCGGTTGGAGAAGTCGCGAACGTGGACCTCCCAGATGACCGCCTCGTTGTAGGCGTTGATATCCGCGTAATAGGCGTCCTTGTCAAAGCCGAGGGGATCCGTGGAGGCCAGATCGACCACCATGCCCCGGTCGCCGTTCATGCCCACAGCCTTGGCGTAGGGGTCCACCGCCTCCTGGGTGCCCAGAGCGGTTGTGACGGAGTAGGTATAATAGGTGCCGTGTCCGCAGGAGGCAGCGCCGGACCAGACGCCCTTCTCACCCTTTGTCATTTCCAGGCTTTCGTAGGGCTCGCCGCCTGTACCGAACTCAAAGAGGTTCAGCTTCACCTCCGAGGCCGTGGGGGCCCAGAGCTTGAAGAGCGTGACTTCCCCGTCGATGACAGCACCCAGGTCGTCCCCGTCGTAGGTATAGCGCTCCACGAAGGCGTCAGAGTCGAAGACCTTGGTGGGGACCGCGTTCTGAGGCTCAAAGCCCTCCAGCTTCACGGTGTAGGTCTTGGAGAAGTCCAGCTCCTCGCTCAGGGTGATGACGCCGGTGACCACCTCGTTGTTCAGGCTGGAAAGGCTCTCCACGGGGATTTCCCGGTCGCCGTCCAGGACCTTGATCTGATCCAGGGAAGTAAAGCGCGTGGCGGGCTTGATGGAATACTGGATCTGGTTCAGGTCCACGATGGCCGCCAGAGAAAATTCTTTATTCTGACTCAAGGTTTTTCCTCCGTCCGTGCTGAAATACTGGGCTTCGTCCCCCGAGAGCAAATAGACCTCGGTGGTCTCGCCGGCAATGGGCGCGAAGCGGTCGTTCTCAAAGTCCTTCACGCAGTCGCCCCAGCTGGTGCCGCCGGGGTCGGAGCAGTCTCGGCGGACGATAAAACCGACCTCGGAAACGTCCGCGGGTACGTTCAGAATCACCTTGCCGCCGAACTCGCAGGGATGGAAGGAATAGCCGCGTCCGTCCGCGCCGGGAAACCAGATCCACATATCACATTTTTCGTAATTCACGCCCTCGCCCTTCCAGTAGAAGGTGATCTGATTGGTTCCGGGTTCCCGCTCCAGGGTATATTCCTCGGTGGCGGGGGCATCCCCTGTCGCGGGGGGCGCTTCGGTCTGCGCGGGGGAATTGCCGGTGGCAGGCGCCTCTTCGGTCCCGGTGGGGCTCGTCGGCTTGTCGCAGGCGGCAAAGAGGCCGAGGACCATCAAAAGGCAAAGCAGGATCGCAATGGTTCGTTTCATGGTTCATTCTCCTTCCGTTCTATGTTTGATCGCTTGATTGCGCGGGAATACAGGGTTTTGTCGGCTGTTTAGAACTCCATGGCCATTTTGGCGGAGCTCTCTTCGTCCAGCTCGGTGACGGCCTGCCCCATGACGCGGTAAACGCGCTGGCATAGATTCAACACCGTGGGCCTGTGCGTGGTGACGATGCAGGTACGGTTCGGATTGCTGGACATGACGTTTTTCAGGACGCGGCGCTCTGTGCCCACGTCCAGGGCGGAGGTGGCTTCGTCCAGCAGCAGAATCGGCGCGTCGCGGAGCACGGCCCGGGCGATGGCAATTCTCTGGGCCTGGCCCTCGGAAAGGCCCTTGCCCCGGCGGCCCAGCTTGGTCTCCAGGCCGTTTGGCAGCTTCTCCACAAACTCCCAGGCGCAGGCGGTTTCGAGGGCGCGGATCATTTCTGCCTCCGTCGCGTCCGCCTTTCCCATGCGGAGATTGTCCGCGATCGTACCGGACAGGATGGTATTGCCCTGCGGAACGTAGGAAAACAGCGTCCGGGTCTCGGCGTTCAGCGGGAATTCCGTCCCGTCGGCGGCCCGGATCAGCGCCTCTCCTCTTCCGGGGCGGACCAGGGCAAGAATCAGACGGATCAGCGTCGTTTTTCCCTCTCCGGAGGCGCCGATCAGCGCCACGATCTCACCGGGAGAGGCGATGAGCCGGGAGTCCCGAAGCACGGTACGATTCTCCACGTAGGCAAAGTCCAGATCCCGCAGCTCCACGGTAAAACCGCCCTCCGCTTTTTGACGGAGGGAACGGCTGGCCTCCACGCGTACCTCCTTCGGAAGCTCCACCAGCTCCCGGATTCGATGGGCAGAGATGGAGGCGTTGAGGAAGTTCGGAATGATGCCGATGACGTTCTGGAACGCGCCGGAGAGCTTGGAGGTCTGCTGCAGGAAGAGGGTCATGGTGCCGTACGTGATGGCGTGCGACCAGAGCTTCCAGAGGCAGTATCCGAAGGCGCCCATGGAAACCAGCGAGCCAAGGACGGTCATAAAGACGTTGGTCTGGATTTGAAACAGGTTATAATCCAGGTTGACCTTCTTATACTTCTCCTGCCAGCTCTTGAGCTTGGAGCTGTATTGGTCCGTGATCCCGAAGGACTTGATGGTATCCATGTTATAGAAGGTCTCCACCTCAAAGCTCATGACCTCGCTGGCCATGACCCGGACCTTCTTGCCGTGCTCCCGCTGACGGCGCAGGATGACGCGGGAGGCCAGCAGCAAAGCTGGCGCGGTGGCAAAGGCAAACACCGCCATGATCCAGTCGTAGTGCAGAATCACAACGAAGGTGGCGACAAAGCGATACAGGGAGATGATGATCGTGGGGAGCCAGTTCACCGCGTTGTTCCCCACCGTCCCGATATCGTTGGAAAAGCGGTTCAGGATATCGCCGCTTTCAAAGCGATTCAGCGCGGACCAATCGGCGTCGATGATTTTATTGAAAATATCCCGCTGCACGTCGTTGCCGATGCGAATGCTCAGCTTCAGAACGATGCGGCCCAGCACGCTGTTCAATACCAGTCCGAACAGGGTGCTTCCCACGTAGATAATAATCAGAATCGCCAGCTTGGAGGTCTGGTAGCCGGTGATAATATCAATCACGTGCTTGCTGGCCACAGCCCCCACAAGGCCCAGAGTGGTGGAAAGGATTCCCAAAAAGATATAAAAGACGATGGCGCCCTTATAGCGCCGGGAGTAAGTAAAAATCCACTGCCAGTCGTCGACAATCTCCTGAAAGGTACCGTCCTTCCAACGCTTGCGCAGTTCCCGCAGCGACTCGGAGCCATTGCTGTTTGATTGTTCCTTGTTTTCGTTCATGAACCTTCATCCTTAATCCCTTGTCGATGCGGGGTATCGGCGGCGAGCAATGCTCGCCGCTGCGGGCGGGTCCGTTCCCTGTTCCCTTTCCTCGCCTAATCCTTGTTCCCTGATCCTACGCGTAGCTGTGAATGCCAGGCAGGAAGGTGTTGACGCCGACGTAGGTGAACATGACGCAGATGAAGCCCACCACGGCAAAGACGGCGGCCGTCTTCCCCTTCCAGCCCCGGCGAATCCGGAGGTGCAGATAGACCGCGTAAATCAGCCAGGTTACCAAAGACCAGGTCTCCTTGGGATCCCAGGACCAGTAGGAGCCCCAGGCCTGCTCCGCCCAGATGGCGCCGCTGATGATGGTGAAGGTCAGAAACAGCAGGCCCAGACAGACCGAACGGTAGGAAATCAGATCCAGCTTTTCCCGGCTGGGAACGTGCTGGTCCCAGAAGCCCTTGTCTTTCATTTTCTCCCGCAGGAGGAAAATGATGCCCAGGACAAAGCTGACGCCGAAGGAGCCGTAGGCGATAATGGCGGTGGAGACGTGGAAGCCCAGCCAGCTGGAACGCAGAGAGGGCATCAGGTCCTTGACCTCCTTGCTCTGCATGGCAGCGTAGCCGATCAGCAAAAGGATTACCGGCGCGGCAAATGCGCCGATGACGGGGAACTTGAATTTCGCGATGAAAACCAAGCTCACAAGGCAGAGGCCCCAGGCAAAGCTGGTGGCAAACTCATATTGATTGGTCATCGGAAGACGGCCGGCTCCGATGCCGCGGCAGATCAGAGCCGCCGTATGAAGCAGCAGACCGACGGTCTGTACGATGGCGGCGGCCTTCGCAAGCCGCTCCTTCTTAAGCCCGATAAAGAGAAAATAGCCGATCATTGCGAGGAAATACAAACAGATTACGGCATAAAACAGGATGTTTTCCACGTTCAGCAGAGTGTTCATTTCTCGCACCAACTTTCAACTTTGATTTTTCAACTGTTCAACCGCGTCTTTCACGCGGTCGGCAAAGAGCGCGCCGCCCTTGGGAGAGCTGCCGAAGACCGTCCAGGTTCCGTCCTCCTCCCGCCGCGCCCAGAGCTTGCGCGTCTGGAGATAGAAGGCCAGCAGCAGGCCCAGCAGGGTGACGACGCCGCCGACCAGGGCCAGCGGGGTAAAGCGGTCCCGCTTGATCTGGAGCAGGGTATAGCTGCAGGGCTCAGAGAAGAAGACCTCGTAGGGCTTGAAATCGGCAATCTGTTCTCCCTCGGCCCGGACGCTCATGGTGTAAAACTCATCGCCCACGTAGATCAGATAGGCAAAGCCGGACCGGGTATGTCCGTCCGCTCCCGTTTCGTAGTCCGGCAGAATGGATTGAAGCTGCAGATACAGCGGCGTTCCCATGATCTGCAGGGCGTCTCCCACGCAGAGATAGGATTCCTGAAGCGTCTCTCCGTCCTTGCGGACGCTCAGCTTCGCGGCGTCGCCCATGGCGTTCTGATAGATTTTGAAGCCAAAGGCGGAGCCGGGATGGTTGACGCTGGCCTGGGTGTCGATGGCGGCTGCCTGTTCTCCGCCGGACAGCTCCAGAATCGTCAGATCGCTGGTATACTGCTGAACGAAGCCGTTCTCCTGCCGATCCACGCGGAAGTCGTTGATGCGCACGGCGTAGTCCTGCTCAGCGATTCGCTTGGTCTCGCCGGGGACGCCGTAGACCGTGTACTCCTCCTTGGTCATCTGCCCCAGGGTAAAGCCCAGAATCAGCAGAAGGATACCCAGATGGCAGACCCAGGCGCCCCAGAGGCCGATCCGGTTCTGCACCGAATAGCGAACGGGGCGGCCCTCGCCGTCGCTGCCTTCCACGGCCTTCGGCATCCGAAGCTTTGCAAGCAGGGCGTTGAAGTCCCGAACGCCTTCCGCGTGAACGGATGGCGTCCCCAGCTTTCCGGGGTCCGCGGCAGCCCGGGTGCGCCGGATCAGCTGCGGAAGCCGGATCAGATTGCAGAGCAGGAGATTGCCGCAGAGGAAGGCTGTCAGCACCAGGAACCACCAGGCGTGAAAGACGTCGTCCAGCCGCAGTCCCACGATGAGCCCCGCGACACGCTCGGAATACTGGGCGGCATATTGCTCCGGGCTGAGACCCTGGGGAATAAAGCTTCCGCCGGCGCAGGCCGCGGCCAGAATCACCAGCAGAATGATGGCAAACTGCATGGAGCCCAGGAATTTCCAGATCTTCTTCATAAGGCAATAATCCTTTCAACAATAGCGGCAGAGGAGGGGTTCCTCTGCCGCTATTGTATCGGTTTCCGGGAGAATTGTCAATTCTCAATTCTCATTTTTCAATTCTCAATTCCGAGAAGCGTCATGCCCTCGTCGATCTTTTCAGCCGCCAGGTCCAGGCAGTGATTGGCCAGCTGGGAGTTGTGGGCGCCCTCGGCGTTCTCCACGTAGCAGAAGTCGAAGAACCACTGGGCCTCCCGGTAGAGCTTGCGGATGGCGTTCAGCTCCTCCTCGGTCCTGGCACCGGGTGCTCCCTCCTGGAAGGCCTGGTTGGCCCCGGCAAGCTCGTCCTTGAAGGCGGAAAGCTTGTTGCCGATCTCGGTCTCCCGGGTAGTTACCTGATCCTGAATCCGATGGACAAGCTGCTTCATGTTGGCGTCGCCGTGGCACTTGACGCAGCTCTGCAGCAGGGCGTCGCTCTCCAGAGGGCTCACCAGCTCATGGCTGTGATAGACGGTTCCGTCGTCGTTCAGCTTGATCTCCATGTGGCAGTCCGCACAGTTCAGACCCATGGGGGCGTGAGCGCCCTGGAGATAGGTTTCCATCTCGGGGTGCTGCGCCTTCAGCATTCTGGCCCCGGTGCTCTCCTGGGTCCAGTCGGCAAAGCCCACGGTCCCGTCGGGCAGCTTCATGCTGTCGTAGTACTCCAGAATCGCCTCGGGGGTCATGGCCTCCACGCTGTCGTAGGGCATCATGGTTTCCTTGTCGGCGGGGGTGAAGTAGTACTCGATGTGGCACTGGCCGCAGCTCAGGGTGGCGGCGTCGATGGTGGAGACGTTGGCGCCCAGCGCCTTGTTCACGTAGGTATGGGTGACCCGCAGCTCGCCGTTGTTGCCGGCGCTGTTGCCGTGGCAGGTATAGCAGCTGACGACCTCGCCCTTCTCGTTGATCTCGTTCCAAAGCGTCTCAAAATCCATGGTGTAGACGCTCACGCCTTCCTCTGCCACCTTCTTGTTGAAGTTGGGAGTCTTGCAGGTCAGGCAGTTGGCGGTGGCGTGGGGACGGGCGGTGTGATGGACGTCCTCCAGGGTGTAGCTGTGGCCTCTGGCGGAGCCGTATTCCTTGGCGAAGCCGTAGCCCTCATAGATGTTCTTCAGATAGGGGTCCTGCTCCAGATAGTCCACAATCTCCGTATTATTCTTGTTGGCGTCCATGGAGTCGGCGATGTAGGGGAAGACCTCCCGCCAGGCCTCGGCGTTGATGGAGCCGTCGTAGGCCTGCTTCTCCGGAGCCTTGGCGTTCAGCTGGGTAAGCTCATCCCGAGTCAGCGCCTCGGTGTGATAGCGGACGTCGCTTTTGTTCAGCACACCGGTGAGCAGCAGAACGGCCACGGCGACGATCACAAGGCCGCAAATCACTTTCCAAACGATGGTTTTCTTGTCCATAGTATTCTCCTTTTCTCAGTTGCGCGCAGGGGCCGTAATCACCTTGGCGGGGCATTTCTCCGCGCACTTGCCGCACTGGGTACAGGCGGCGTAGTCAATGTGGGCCAGGTTATTCGTAACGGTAATGGCGCCGGTCTCGCACTGGCGGGTGCAGAGCATACAGCCGATGCAGCCGGCGGAGCAGACCGCCTTCACCTGGGGACCGCGGTCCTTGTTGGAGCACTGGACCATCACCAGGTTGGTCTCAGGCACCAGCTCGATCAAGCCCTTTGGACAGGCCTTCGCGCAGAGGCCGCAGCCGATGCAGCGATTCCGGTTCACCACGGCTACGCCGTCCCGGATGACGATGGCGTCGTTGGGGCAGGCCTTGACGCAGGAGCCCAGACCCAGACAGCCGTAATCGCAGTCCTTCAGCGCCAGGCCGCAGCGAACCGCGGCGGCGCAGTCCTGCACGCCAATGTAATTGCCCTGGTTTTTTGTGACCTCACAGGAGCCCTTGCAGCGAACGAAGGCGACCTTGCGCACCACGGAGCCGGCGTCGACGCCCATGATCGCGGCGATCTTCTCCGCCACGGGGGAGCCGCCTACAGGGCAGCCGTTGGCCGGAGCCTCGCCCTGGGCGATGGCGGCTGCCATGGCGTCGCAGCCCGCATAGCCGCAGGCGCCGCAGTTGTTTCCGGGCAGAACCTCCCGGACCGCGGCCTCCTTTTCATCGACGATCACGCGGAATTTCTTCCCGGTGAAGACCAGGCCGGCGCCCACGATCACGCCGATGACGCCGATCACGGCGGTGGTAATCAGAATAATGTTGATATCCATGGCACCCTCCTCAGAACGACAGGCCGGAGAAGCCCATGAAAGCAATGGACATCAAAGCCGCGGCAATCAGGACGATGGGCGCGCCCCGCAGGGGGGCGGGCAGGTCCTCTTCGTTGATGCGGCTGCGGATGCCCGCCAGCAGGACGATGGCCAGGGTGAAGCCCAGGGCGGTGCCGAAGCCGGAGAGAACGGACTCGATGAAGTTATAGCCGTTCTGTACGTTGGTCAGCGCCACGCCCAGCACCGCACAGTTGGTGGTGATCAGCGGCAAGAAGATGCCCAGGGCCTTGTAGACGCCGGGTGACTTCTTCTTGAGGAACATTTCCACGATCTGCACCAGGGCTGCGATGACCAGGATAAAGACGATGGTCTTCATGAAATCCAGGCCCAGGGGCTCCAGCACGTTGTCATAGAGCAGGTTTGCCACGGCGGAGGCGATGGTGATGACGAAGATCACCGCGCCGCCCAGGCTGATGGAGGCCTTCATCTGCTTGCTGACGCCGAGGAAGGAACAGATGCCCAGGAACTGGCTCAGAACCACGTTGTTGATCAGAGCGCCGGAGATGATAATCAGCAGTAAATTATTGTTCATTTTGCCGCCTCCTTCGGAGCGTCGCACTTGGACGCGCAGGTGGCGCAGCAGCCGTCGCAGGCGCTCTCCACAAGCTGGCGCTGCCGGGTCTTGATGCCGATGGCGTTCATGATGATGATGAACAGCGCGATGACCAGGAAGGCCCCGGGAGGCTGGATGAAGATGCCCATGGGCTCCACGGTCTCGGGCAGAATCCGGGCGCCGAAGCAGGTGCCGCTGCCCAGGATCTCACGGACCGCGCCGGCCAGCGTCAGCGCCACGGTGAAGCCCAGGCCCATGCCGATGCCGTCCATGATGGACAGCAGGGGCGTATTCTTGTTGGCGTAGGCCTCGGCCCGTCCCAGAATGATGCAGTTGACCACGATCAGGGGGATGTAGATACCCAGGGCCTCATAGACGGAGGGCAGATAGGCCTGAATCAGCAGCTCCGTGACCGTAACCAGGGAGGCCACGATGACGATGTAGGCCGGCAGACGGACCTGGTCGGGAATGAGCTTCCGCAGCAGAGAGATCACCAGGTTGGACAGCACCAGCACCGCCAGGGTGGACAGGCCCATGCCGATGCCGTTGGAGGCCCGGGTGGAGACTGCCAGGGTGGGACACATGCCCAGCATCAGGACCAGGGTGGGGTTTTCCTTGATGAGGCCGTTGTACAGCCGTTCCAGATATTTGTTCATCTTACTCCCCCCTCAGCTGTGTGTTGATGAAGTCGAGACCGGCATTGACCGCGTTCGTCGTGGCCTTGGAGGTGATGGTCACGCCGGTGATGCCGTCGATCTCCTGACCCAGGGTCAGCTTCGAGGCGGTTTTTCCGGCAAACTGGTCCATGAAGGCGGGCTCGCCGCAGAGCATGCCCTTGCCCGGGGTCTCATGGAGCTCGGTGAAGGAGATGCCGTTGATCTGTCCGTCAATGTTGACGCCCAGAGACAGGGTGACGTTGCCGTCGTAGCCCTCGGCGGAGGTGACGGACACCGCGTAGCCCACGACGTTGCCGTCGGCGTCCAGGCCGACCATGGCCTCGTTGATGTAGACCCGGCCGAAGTCCGTGCCGTAGACCTTGGCCTCCAGAGCCTCCACCTTGGCGTTTTGGGCTTCAAAGCTCTCGGCGTCTGGCAGAACCGTCTTGTAGGCCGCGGCGGCAGCAGCCGCCTTCTGGGCGTCGATGGTATCCTTGGTCATAGAGAAGACGCCGGAGAGGGCCACGCCGGCGATCAGCGCGATGACCGTCAGAGCCAGGACGGGCTTGGGGATCCGCTGCAGCAGCGGCTTCTTGACCCAGCCGTCGATCCGGCGGTTCATCTCCTTGACCCGGTAGGCAAAGGGCTTGTCCACGATGTAGGTGTCGATAAAGGGTGTGAAGAGGTTGGCGGTGATGATGGAGTAGCTGAAGGAGTCTGCGGCCGCGCCCTTGATCCGGAACAGCGCGCCGAGGATGCCGATCAGCACGCCGTAGAAGGTCTGGCCCAGGCGGCTCATGGGGGAGGTGACGTAGTCGGTGGCCATGAAGAAGGCGCCCAGGATCACGCCGCCGCCGCAGAGATGGGCGGCCAGGAAGGCGGGATCGAAGCCCTTGCCGCCGAAGAGCCCCATCACCAGCGTAAAGGCGCCGATGACGGTAAAGCAGATCTGGCCGTGGATGATGTCAAAGGCCCAGAGGGCAAGGCCGCCGATCAGCAGCCCCAGGATGGAGCCGCCGATGACGCCGTTGGCGGAGCCCAGGAACATGGAGGTGAGATTCACCACCTTGCCTGCGGCCAGCTCGGCGCAGGGTGTGGCGGAGGCCACGCCGTCGATGCTGTAGACGGTCATGGCGCTGGGGAAGGAAATCAGCAGGAAGCAGCGGGCTGCCAGCGCTGGGTTGATGAAGTTCTTGCCCAGGCCGCCGAACGCGCACTTGACGACTAAAATCGCGAAGATGGAACCGATGATCGGCGCGTAGAGCGGGGTGCTGGCGGAAAGGGTCAGCGCCAGCAGCAGGCCGGTGAGGGCCGCGGAGCCGTCCTTCCAGGTGTCGGGCCTGCCGGTGAGCTTGTCGAAGATAAACTCCGTACCCACCGCCGATATCACGGAGGCCAGAATCACCCAGAGCGCTGAAAGGCCGAAGGTAACGATGCCAATGATCGTTGCGGGCATCAGCGCCAGAAGGACCATCTTCATGATAAAGGAGGTGGTCCATCTGTCACGGACGTGGGGGCCGGCGGAAAGATTCAGTCGATGATTCATTTCTTACCTCCTGCCTGTTCCGCCCGCTTGCGGGCCATAATCTCCGCCTTGGTCTGCTTGAAGAGCTGCGTCAGAGGCCGTCTGGCCGGACAGATGTAGGTGCAGCAGCCGCAGGCGATACATTCCAAACCGTAGAGCTTGTGCTCGTAGCGCTCCCAGTTTTTCATGTGGATGGCGTCGGCCATCAGCGCCGGAACCAGCCCGTTGGGGCAAACCGTCGAGCAGCGGCCGCAGTGGAGGCAGAAGGTCTGATCCTTCTCCGCCTTTTCCACCGGGTCCGCGGCAAGCAGCGTCAGCGCGTTGGTGTTCTTCTGGATGGGCACGTCGAGGGAGCCCACGGCGACGCCCATCATGGGTCCGCCGGAGAGCGCCTTCTTCGCCTCAACGCCGTCCTTCAGTCCGCCGCAGGCCTCCAGGAGCTGGGCAAAGGTCGTGCCGTCGCGGGCGATGAAGTTGCCGGGAACCCGCACGGCTTCGCCGGTAACCGTCAGAACGTGCTCGAACAAGGGCTCATTCCAGGCCACCGCGCGGCCGATGGCGTAGGCTGTTCCGACGTTCAGCACGATGCAGCCCACGTCCGCGGGCAGCATGGAGACGGGATAGTCCACGCCGGCGATGACCCGGATCAGGCTGCGCTCGCCGCCCTGCGGATACTTGGTGTGCAGCGGAAGAACCCGCATGCGTTCCTTGCCGGAAACAGCCTTCTGCATGGCGGCAATCGCCTCCGGCTTATTGTCCTCAATGCCGACGACGCACTCCGCGTTGGGATAGAGCCGCAGCGCAATTTCCAGGCCTTCCACGATTCCTTCCGGGCTGCTGCGCATGAGCTGGTCGTTGCAGGTGATGTAGGGCTCGCACTCCGCGCCGTTGGCGATCAGATATTTGATCTTCTCCGGCGCTTTGGGGGCGAGCTTGACGTGGGTGGGAAAGCCAGCGCCGCCGAGGCCGATGATGCCGGCCTCCTTCACGCGATTCAGGATTTCCTGGCCGGTGATCCCGGAAAGGTCTTGCTTCTGCCCGAGCCCTTCTATGGGGGTGTATTTGCCGTCGTTCTCGACGACGACGCATTCCGTCATGGTGCCGGCGATGGTCCGGCGCTTCTCGACCGCTTTCACCTTGCCGGAGCAGGAGCTGATGACGCAGGCGGAGACGAAGCCGTCGGCGTCGGCCAGCTTCTGGCCGACGAGCACAGGGTCATTTTTCTTGACGATGGCTTTTGCGGGCTTGCCGATGTGCTGGGCAAGGGGGTAAACCATCTCTCCGGGCTGCGGATCGAAGCGGCGCAGGGGCGCTTCCCTGCTCAGCTCCTTCCGGCCCTTCGGATGGACCCCGCCGCGAAAGGTCAAATTCACAATTATCGCCCTCCTGGATTGGTACATGATCCTCCTTGCGCAGTGCTCCCCGCCGTGTGGCCATACTACGCTTAGAGTAATCCTATTATGTATAGTATCATAACACTGAAAAAAATGCAATGAGAATCTTTACTATTTTTTGTGCAGATGTTATAATCAGAGCAGCATCGAGCTTTGAAACGGAATTCCTCTGCCTCATTTCATAAATGAAAGGAACTGACAAAAAATGGAAATACTGGAAACCATTCGAAACCGTCGGAGCGTGCGGAGCTTTGACGGGCGGGATCTGACGCCCCGCGATCAGGCGAGGCTGCTGGAGCTGTTCGACCAGGTCCCGAACCCCTACGGCCAGGCGATCCGCTTTCAGCTGCTGGACGGGCGGGAGCACGGACTCTCCAGCCCGGTCATCGTCGGCACCGATTTCTGGCTCGCGGGCAAGCTGCTCCGGGCGCCCCATGCGGAGGAGGCCTTCGGGTACTCCTTTGAAGCGCTGCTGCTGCGGGCGGAGGCCGAGCTGGGCGCAGGCGCCGTCTGGATTGCCGGGACGCTGAACCGCTCCGCGTTTGAGACCGCCATGGAGCTGAAACCGGAGGAGGTCATGCCCTGTGTCAGTCCCGTCGGGTATCCGGCGGCCAGGATGTCGCTGCGGGAGACGGTGATACGCAAGGGCGTCAAGGCCGGCGAGCGTCTTCCCTTCGCTTCGCTTTTCTTTGAAGGCGATTTTCAAAATGCTCTGAACCGGGAGCGCGCAAAGGATTTGGAGCCGATTCTGGAGGCCGTGCGGCTCGCTCCGTCCGCAGTCAACAAGCAGCCCTGGCGCGCCGTCGTAATGGGAAACGCGGTTCATTTTTTCGAGCAGCACAGCAAGGGCTACGTGGACAAGAGCGGCTGGGACCTGCAAAAGGTGGATCTCGGCATCGCGCTGTGTCACTTTGCGCTGGCGGCAGAGGCCTTTGAAAAGAAGGCTCTGTTCTCCCTCGATAACCCCGGAATCCCCTGCCCGGACGGCGTCGAGTATATCGCGAGCTATTCGGTTTAGCAAGCCATAACGGAACAAACACAGGTCTTTGCCGTCTGATATACAGATGCCGGCATGGAGGCGATCAGGATGAAGCCCACTGAATATTATAATTACCCGCGGCGAAGATACCGGATGTGGTGGCTGCCGCTGGTTCTGGTCCTGGTGTTGGTGTTCGGCACCGCGATTCTGCGCGGCTGCGACGTGGACGTTCCCGCGCCGGGCGGGAGCTCCGGAGCCGATGCGAAAGCCGACCGGGATTATACGCATACGGTCTTGCTCAACGGGACGCTCTATCACGTTTTGGATCGGGCGTACGACGGCCCGTTTGCGCTGCAATCGGTCTGCTTCATCCACCAGCCCCGGGAGGACAACATGGACGGCGAGGCCCTGGTGCCGGTGGCGGACGGCGTTTCCGTACCGGTCAGCTTCCCCCGGGAGACGGTGCTGGACGCCGACGCCTATGACGCGTTCTGCCATACCTGGGGGCTGAAGCCGGCCTTTCCGGAGCATGAGGGCAGCTACGCCGTGATCGCCCGGGCCGTCGCAGACTCCGAGAAGTTTGAGCTGCAGCTCGGCGACGTTCAGATTCGGGACGGACGCATGACCGTCCTGCTGCGGGATCGCTTCAGCGGCGTCTCTTCCGATTCCGCGGGCTTCGTCCTGACGATTCCGGTTCCCGCCTCGGTCGGGGCGCTGAAAGTCGAAGCCCTGTATACGGAACAGGAGATCGAACAGATTCGGAAAGGCGGCGCGCCGTCGGTCAGTTCCAGCGAGACGCGCGCCGCGGAAACCCCGTGAGCGGTTTGCAGCTTCGCAGACGGAGCCGGAAGCCCTGCGCCGGATCGCGCTCCCCCGTGTTCAAAAAAACTGCGAAAGGCCTCGGTCTTCCGCAGTTTTTTCGCTTCTCCGGCCTCGGAACAGGACGCGTTTTGCGTGAAAGGATTTCGCCAGGGCGCAATCCGCCATTGCATATTGCTTCAAAATCATGTATAATAACAAAAAACGCTACGCTTGGAGGCCTCCCTATGGATTATCGTCCCTTACTGGAGCGGCTGACGGACGGCCGATTCCGGAAGCTCCGTCTGTCTCAGAAAATGCTTCGACAACTGCTGAAGCATACCGGCTTTCTCTCCGCGCTGCCCGCGACGCTCGGCGCGAAGCGCTGCTGCTGCGCTGAGGTCCTGAGCTGGTGCCGGCCGGTGATGGATTCCCTCTGTCCTCCGCCGGAGGCCGGCTGGCTGCGTGAATGCTATGACGAGCTGGCCCACCGGCTCTTCCCGGACCCGGGCCGCGGGACGCTGACCGGCCCTCCGGCCCAGGCGACGGAGTTTTTCCTGACTGTCCTGGACTATTTTCTGGAGACGGAAGCGGGCCGCTGTCCCGAAGACCCGCTGAGCGATATCCCGACCCTGAGCGAAGCAGATCAAGAGGGCAGTCTGATTTGGGAGGAGTACCCGCTGTTCTGCAAAGCCGTCCGGAATTCCCGCTTTGTGACGCTGATGCGTCTGGGCCGGGAGACGATGCCCTTTGACCCGGCCTCCCATCCCATCGGCGTCCACAATCTGGCGCTGCACATCGCCCGCCAGGCAAAGCAGGCCGGTCTGCCCGTGGATATTCCACTGGTCGCAGCCGCTTCTCTCACCCACGACATCGGCAAGTTCGGCTGCCGCGGCAGGGACGCCGCCCGGATTCCCTATCTGCATTACTACTTTACCGACAAATGGCTCTGCGAGCAGGGGCTTCCGAAAATTGCGCACATCGCGGCAAATCACTCCACCTGGGACCTGGAGTTTGAGAATCTGAGCCTGGAATCTCTGATTTTAATCTACGCGGATTTTCGCGTTCGCGGCACGCGGGAGAACGGCCGGGAGCTGGTGCGCATCTACGATCTGCGCGAAAGCTACGACATGATCTTCTCCAAGCTCTACAATATGACGCCGGAAAAGCAGCTTCGCTACAAGACCGTCTACTACAAGCTTCAGGATTTCGAACGCCTTCTGATTCACCGCGGCGTGCGCACGGAGCTTTCCGAGCAGAGTCTGAATCCCCAGGTGATGCCCAACGCGGCCCTGCTGTCCGATCGAGAGAGCCTGGAGGCCCTGTGCGAGCTGACCCTGGAGAACAACATTCGCCTGATGCACGCCATGTCGCGGGACGTGAGCTTCGGGCAGCTTCTGGACCGCGCCCGCAGCGAGAAAAACCTGCACCGCATCCGGACCTATCTGCAGCTGTTTGAGGAATTCAGCACCTATATGACCGTCGCCAACAAGCGGCGGACGCTGGAGCTGCTCTACGAGCTGCTTTCCCACCATCAAGGCGACGTGCGGCGGCGCAGCGCCCGGATCATGGGCCAGATCCTGGCCAACAGCGGCCCTCGCTACCGCAAGGAGGTCCCAGCCTCCGCGCCCCGGCGGGCCGTGGCGCCGGCCACGGCGGAGCTTCTGGGGGAATCCGTCGAGCTCTGGGAGCATTACACCGAAATTTGCCTCCATCCGGATTACAAGATTGCGGCCAAGCACGCGACGCGCATTTCCAACTCTCTGAAAATCATCGCGCGCTCCCTGTTTGAGAGCTGTGCGCCGGAGGAAATCCCCTCCTATCTGGAGCCCCTGCTCCAGCGACTGAGCACCGAGCGCGGCGAAGCGCTGTTTGCGTTGATCGACGGGCTGTATTATCTGCCGCTGAACAGCCTGAGCCGGGATCGGCTGGACAGTCTGACCGAAACGCTGCTGGCCTGTCTCCCTGGCGCGGAGGAGCCCCTGCGGGTGATCATCCTGCGTCGTATCAAGCAGCTCTGGCCCGCGCTGGAGGCGGAGAAGCAGGCGGATATTCTCTCCCGTCTGCAGCGGCTGCTGCCGGAGTCTCCCGGCTCTGCGGAACAGTATTTGCTCTCTCATCTGCGAAAGGAAGGGCTCCCGGAGCTGATGATTTCAGAGCTCTACCTGAGAAATCTGAAAACGGCCGTCCACTGGATCGTGAAGCTCACCCAAGTGGACGCGCTGACCGAGGAAGCCCTGGCCCACCCCGAAAACGCCTTCCACACCGCCATGCATCTGTCCAACCTGCTTTCCGTCAGCGAGCATCTCCCCGTGCGGGAACGGGCCGGCAAATCTCTGCTGCGGCTGGCGGATCTTCTGCCGCTGGATCAGCAGAACGAAATCATTGTGGATCTGCTGCGTGAGCTGGAAACGGGGCAGGACGAGATTTCCGTCTTCATTCCGGACTACCTGGGCAAGCTGATTTCGAAGCTCCCGGACAAGGAGCTTTCGGAGTGCCTGGACTATCTGCGGGACTTGATCCGGGCCTCCACAGTCCGCACGGCCACGGCCAGCCTTCTGACGCTGAGCCGTCTGCTGCCCGAGCTGCCGGAGTCCCAGAGCGCAAGAGCGGACGAAATCCTCGGCATCCTCCTGGCCGGCGTTTCTCACTACAACGACACCATTCACGAAACAGCCCTCACCGTGCTCTGCGAGCGGGTGCTGGCGGCGCCGGGTCTTTCCGATTCCAGGCGGCAGGATTTCTGCGTCCGGTCGGGCAAAAAGCTGCTCTGTCTGCTGAAGGAGAAGCGGCAGGGCGAATATACCCGTTTCACCCAGACAGCGGTTCTCAATCATCTGTACCGCTTCCTGGTTCGCTGCCGGGTCCTGGAGCTGCCCTTCCCCTATCCGAAGCCCAGGCCGGTGGCCTTCTTCCCCGGAACCTTCGATCCCTTTACCTCCGGCCACAAGCGCATCGTGGCGGAGCTGGGCCGTCACGGCTTCGAGGTCTACCTGGCCATCGACGAATTCTCCTGGTCCAAGCAGCCGGTCGCGAAGCTGATGCGGCGGCAGATCGCCTCCATGAGCGTTGCGGACCTGGCGGGCGTCTTCCTGTTCCCGGACGAAATCCCCGTCAATATCGCGTATCCGCAGGATCTGAAAATCCTGTCCGCGCTCTTTGGCGAGCGCACGCTCTATCTGGTCACGGGCAGCGACGTCATTGCCAACGCCTCCGCCTACCGCAAGGAGGAAGCCGGCAGCGCCAGAGACTACAATCACATCGTGTTTTTGCGGGACGGAGCGGACGCGGAGCTGATCGATCAGAGAATCCGCGGCAAACGACTGATTCTGAGTCTGCCGGAGTTCTACGAGAGCGTCTCCTCCACCCGAATCCGGGAATACGTGGACCAGAATATGGACATCTCCATGCTGGTTGATCCCATGGTCCAGAGCTATATTTTTGAGCACAATCTCTATCTGCGCGCGCAGCAGTTCAAGCAAACCCTGCAGGCAAGGGATTTCCGGATGGATTTCCACCGGGAGGAGGACCGCTATTCCGCCAGCCTGCTGGCCAGCATGGATGGCAGGCTCCTGGCCGGCGCGGCGGGCGAGACCGTTCGCGGCGACTGCTTCTATCGCCTTACCGGCTCCGCGGAGGCTGCGGATTTCCTGCGCACCCGCACCTCCGGCCGCGTTTTGCTGCTCTGCTCGATCCACGCGCAGCAGCCCTGGCAGGTCCAGCTGATGTTGAACGAGCTGCTGGTCCGTTCGCTCAGCTTCGACCACACTTATTCCGTCTGCCGCCAGGACCTGCACCCCTCCCTGCCCGCGCTTCTGCCTCAGTTCGGCTTCCTGCCTGTGGCGGACGCCCCCGGACTCTGGTACGTGGACATGCGGACCCCGGTGGTGCTGGTGCAGGACGTGCTCAGGCGCTTTAAGGAGCCCCACCGCAGCGACCCCGTGCTGCTGGAGACCGTAGCCGGGACCAGAAAAAAGCTGCGGCTCAGTCTGACGGCGCTCTATCCGGGCAAGCTGCTGCTGACTTTCGACGCCCTGCTGCTGGATCAGGTCATCACGGAGCTGGTCCGCACCGCCAACGGCGTTGCCGGACTTCCGGCCGAGGACCGAAGCCTGGGGCCCTTTATGTGCGTCCCCTTCGGCAATATCCTGTCCGGGGAGATCGTGCCGAACACCGTCACCAAGAGCCTGCATCTGGACAAGGCCCTGCTGGACGGCTCCCGGCGCTATCGCATCCGGCCCATGCCGGGCTATTCGGATCTGGAGGTTCAGGTTCGGACCCTGGCCGCCTTCCACAGGTCGCTGATCCTGACCAACGACCTGCTGCACAAGAGCCACCGCCTGCGCAGGCTGCTGGAAATCTTCTCTCAGGAGCGGCTTGAGATTCAGGAGGTGATCGTCGGCATTCTCTCCGGCACCGGGCAGGACCTGATGGCCCAGAGGGGCTGCCGCGTGGAGGCCGCTTATCACATTCCGAATCTGCTGCACTGGTTCAACGAAAGTCAGCTCTACCCCTTCATTGGCGGCGACAGCGCGGACAGCGCCCCGGCAGGGGACGGTCCGCTGCCGACGGCAAATCTGATTCTGCCCTATTACTATCCCAACCATCTGCGCGGCGTGGGCGAGGACAAGATCGCCGCCCTGTCGCTTTGCGCCCTGGAAAATGCCAGAGATATCCTGTCCGCCATGGAGATTCGCCACCAGAGCATTTTTGGAACGCCGCTGACCATCCGCCGTCTGGCCGAGGCCTTCCTGGTGCCGCGGGTCCCTTACAGAAGCAGCGATCTGCGCTACCGGTCAGACTCCCTGCCCTCCGCCTACGTTCGGGACGATATCGCTCTGTTCCGCCGCCTGCGGCCGGAGGAGGGCGCCAATCCGGCCGACCGCTCCGACGAATCGGCGCTCTGAGAAAGGAGAACAGACATGTCGGAATATTATGCGTATCACGGGCTCTGCCTCTGCCCCCGCGGCGGGACTCTACCCGCCGGGGCCGAACCGGTGGCGCGCTGCTTCACCCCCCTTCTGTATCTGGTCTCCCGGGACCCCTTGACCCACGGCGCGCTTCGTCCGCTTTCCGGGCCGGAGGCTCTGGATGCGCCGGAGGACTGGCGCTGCCTGCTTCCCGAGGAATCGGCGGTTCCGACGCCGGGCTGCTACAGCCTGAACACGGCGTTTCCGAGAGCCCTGTCGCTGGCCGCTTCCCGCCTGGCTCCGAAACGGAGCGGCCTGCGGCTGACCCTTGTGGGCTTGGGAGACGTGGGCGGTCAGCTGCTGACCGCGCTGAAGCTGCTGGGGAATGAGATCGCGGAGATCGGCATCTACGACCCAAACGAGGCGCTGGTCGAGCGTTATCTGCTGGAGCTCAACCAGGTCCTGGACCGGCCGGAGCCCCGGATCGTCCGGCGCGATCCGGCGCGGCTCTTTGACTGCGATCTCTTTCTCTTTACCGCGTCCCGCGGCGTGCCGCCCATCGGCGCGGCCGGAGACGTTCGGATGCTGCAGTTTGAAAAAAACCGGGAAATGCTTCTCGCTTATTCCAGGCAGGCCCGCGGCGCAGACTACCGCGGACTGTTTTGCCAGATTTCCGATCCCGTTGATCTTCTGGCCCGCTCGGTCTTCCTGCAATCCAATCAGGATGAAGCCGGCCGCTTTGATTTTCGCGGTCTGCTGCCCGAGCAAATCGTCGGCTTCGGACTGGGCGTCATGAAGGCCAGAGCGGATTTCATGGCTGCCCGGATGGGCGTACACTACCCGCGGCTGCGGGCCTACGGTCCCCATGGCGCGGGCCTGGTCATCGCCAACGATCCTCTGGAATATGACGAGGCGCGTTCTTTGGAGCTGACTCGGCAGACCGTAGGCGCAAACATGGAGGTCCGCGCGCTCGGCTTCAAGCCCTATATCGCGCCGGCCATCTCCTCCGCCTGTATCTCCATTCTGCAGCTGATCCGGGGCGAAGTCTTCCACGGAGCGATCCCCATGGGCGGGGTGTATTTCGGCTGCCGCTCCCGGGCGGACGGCGGCTTCGCCCCCTGCGCCGAAGTGCTGCATCCCGCGCTGCAGGCCCGGCTTCAGGCCGCCTGGGAAGCCCTGCGGGAGGAGGAAGCGAAATGGCCGGTCTGACGGTCTATTGCTGCGGCCCGCTTCCGCGGCTTCGGCGCCTGCTGCAGGGGCTCCCCTGCGCGGTCCGACTCGCGGACTGGCGGGAGCTCCTGCGGGACGGTCCGGCTCGCCGCTGTCTGTTCGCGTTGGGAACCGACGAGCTGGGGCCTTTGCCGGAGACGCTGGAGCTGCTTCGCCGGATTCGAAGCGCGCCGGATCGCTTTTCCGGCTGCGTTGCCGGCGTTGCCGTTGACGGCGCGGCTGAGCTTGACACCAAGGCGCTTGCCAGGCAGCTGATCTTTCACCTGTCCATGGCCGGCTGCGCGTTCCCGGAGCGGCCCCTTGCCGAGGGGACCGGCTCCCTGCACAACTGGACGGTTTTGCAGAAGCGTCTGGGGCTCCCCTCCCGCGAGGCGGCCTGGGCGGCAGCTCTGGAGGCGCTCTGCCTCCGGGTGCTGGATTTCAGCCCGCAGCAATACGACAAGCCCCGGCTGCTGATGCTGCACGCCTCCGATCACGCGACCTCCAACACCCTGGCCCTGGGCGAACGGATTGCCGCGCAGCTGGGCGAGGACTTTTCCGTCCGTATCATGTCCCTGCGGAACGGGGCCATCGAGGACTGCCGCGGCTGTTCCTACAGGGTCTGCACCCACTTTGCCAGCCGCGGAACCTGCTTCTACGGCGGGTCGATTGCCACAGAGGTCTTTCCCGCCGTTCAGAGCAGCGACGTTTTGCTGCTGCTTCTGCCCAACTACAACGACGCGGTGGGCGCCAACGTCATGGCCTTCATCAACCGTCTGAGCTCCCTGCACGTCAGCGGAGCCCTCAGCGGAAAGACGCTGTTCGCCGTGGTCGTCTCCGGCTACTCCGGCGGAGATCTGGTGGCCGAGCAGGCCATGGGCGCGCTCTGCCTGAACAAGTCTTTTCTGCTGCCGCCGCGCTTCTGCCTGCTGGAGACCGCCAACGATCCGGGCGAGATCCTGCGTCTGCCGGAGATTGAAGCGCGTGTTCGGACCTTCGCCGCGCAAATCCGTCTGTGCGCGAAAAACCGTTGTGATTGACCCGAAAGCGCGGCCGCCCGCAAGGGCAGACAGGCGGCAAATTGCCGTCTGTCATTCAAATTGCTCTTTACTTTCCTGCCCGGATTTGATATATTAATTATGGAATTCATCAGTACAAGGAGGTACCGAATCATGCTTCAATGGAACAATCTGGACACTCTGCGCTCGTTTGAAAAGCTGAAGGCACTGAACGAACGCGTCAACCTTCCAGAAGTAATGACAGGAGAGATCGGCGCCGCGCGGGTCGCCAAGTACAGCGTCCCCATGGCCTGCGGACTCGCCTACAACTATGCGGCCAAGGCCGTGAACGACAAAATCCTCGACGCCCTGGCAGAGCTGGCGAAAGAGGCCCAGCTGACGGAAAAGTATGCTGCCCTATACAACGGTGAAATGATCAACACCGGCGAAAAGCGACTGGTGCTCCATCAGCTGACCCGCGGCCAGCTGGGCGAGCCCGTGGTGGAGGACGGCGTGGACAAGCGGGAATTCTATGTGGCGCAGCAGAAAAAGGCCGCCGACTTTGCCAATCGGGTCCATGCGGGCCAGCTCGTGAACGCCGCCGGCGAGAAGTTCACCACCGTGGTACAGATCGGTATCGGCGGCAGCGATCTGGGTCCCCGCGCCATGTATCTGGCGCTGGAAAACTGGGCCAGACAGAACGGCTGCTTCAAGCTGGAGGCCCGCTTCATCAGCAACGTGGACCCCGACGACGCCGCAAACGTCCTGAAAACCATTGATCTTCCGCATTCCCTCTTTGTGCTGGTTTCGAAGTCCGGTACGACGCTGGAAACACTGACCAACGAGTCCTTCGTGAAGGACGCTCTGAAGAACGCGGGTCTGGACCCCTCGAAGCACATGGTCGCCGTCACCAGCGAGACCTCTCCCCTGGCAAAATCCAGCGACTATCTGGCTGCCTTCTTTATGGACGACTATATCGGCGGCCGCTATTCCTCCAGCTCCTGCGTGGGCGGCGTGGTTCTCTCCCTGGCCTTCGGCCCCGAGATCTTCGCCCGCTTCCTGGACGGCGCCCACGCCGCGGACCTGAGCGCGAAGGAACCCGAGCTGCGGAAAAACCCCGCCATGCTGGACGCTCTGATCGGCCTCTATGAGCGCAACGTGCTGGGTTATCCCGTCACTGCCGTGCTCCCCTATTCCCAGGCCCTCAGCCGCTTCCCGGCGCACCTGCAGCAGCTGGATATGGAGTCCAACGGCAAGCACGTCAACCGCTTCGGCGAGCCCGTCCACTATCCCACCGGTCCCGTCATCTTCGGCGAGCCGGGCACCAACGGCCAGCACTCCTTCTATCAGCTCCTGCACCAGGGCACGGACATCGTTCCCCTGCAGTTTGTGGGCTTCCGGCAGAATCAGGCCGGCATGGACGTGAATATCCAGGGCAGCACCAGCCAGCAGAAGCTCTGCGCCAACGTCGCCGCCCAGATTATGGCCTTTGCCTGCGGCAAGCAGGACCCGAACCCCAACAAGAGCTTCGAGGGCGGCCGTCCCTCCAGCATCATCATCGGCGAACAGCTCACCCCTGAGGCCCTCGGCGCGCTGCTGGCCCACTTTGAGAACAAGGTCATGTTCCAGGGCTTCTGCTGGAATCTGAACAGCTTCGACCAGGAGGGCGTCCAGCTCGGCAAGGTCCTGGCCAAGCGCGTCCTCGCCCACGATACCGACGGCGCTCTGAAGGCCTACAGCGAGCTGCTGGCAATCTGACAAAATGGCTAAGGTATTATTGCTCAACGGGAGCCCCCACGCCCACGGCTGTACCGCCGCGGCCCTGGAGGAAGTGGAGCGAACCCTTCGCCTGGAGGGTATCGAGACCGAGCTGATCCAGGTGGGCGGCAAAAGCGTCCGCGGCTGTATTTCCTGCGGCCGCTGCGGCCAGCTGGGCCGCTGCGTCTTTGAGGATCTGGTGAACGAAACGGCTCCTAAGTTCCGGGAGGCGGACGGTCTGGTGGTGGGCAGCCCCGTGTATTACGGCTCCCCCAACGGCAGCATCCTCGCCTTCCTGGACCGGCTGTTCTACAGCAGCTCCTTCCCCAAGCACATGAAGGTGGGCGCCGCGGTGGTCTCCTGCCGCCGGGGCGGCAATACCGCCAGCTTCGACGTGCTGAACAAATATTTCACCATAAGCGGAATGCCTGTGGCCTCCTCCACCTACTGGAACCAGGTTCACGGCTTTACGGCGGAGGACGTGCGGAAGGACCTCGAGGGTCTGCAGACCATGCGGAACCTGGGCCGGAATATGGCCTTCCTGATTCGCGCCATCGCGGACGCCAGGGAGAAATACGGCCTTCCCCAGGTGGAGCGCAGCTCCTTCACCAGCTTCCCGGACGGAAAGTAAAACGAGCTTTGTCGGCGTTGGCTGTCGGTTCGTAAAATATCATGGCCACCGGCTCAGCCGGTGGCCTTGTTTTTCGATTATTTCTGTTCGGCGGCCTTCTCCAGGACCTTCCGGTAGGGCATCAGCATGCCCTCGGTCATTTTGCCGCCCAGCTTTCGGGACAGCTTTTTGTTTTTCATCATGCCGCCAACCAGGTACATGGCGGCCATTTTGCCCCGCTGCTTCTGGGGGAAGTCGTAGAAGCCGTGGGCCTTGTAGAAGCGGTGGTCCTCCCGCATGAGGCCCTGCATCTGCCAGATCAGGTCCCGGAAGATCTTCATGCCGCCCACGCCGTAGAAGTTGGCGGGCTGGCGGGCGTCGGTGTTGAGGGCGTAGGAGAGGCGCTTGGCCAGGGCCTCGAGCTCGGCGTCCGGGTCCCGCTGATCTGTGGCGATCCCCGCAAGAGGGTTGCCGCCCACCTGGGACCGGGCTTCGATGAGGGTCCGCAGATTCTCCTCCCGGTCCAGGGGACCGGAGATCAGGTAGCCCACGGGACGGCCCATGGTGACGGTGCGGTGGCCGTTGCAGAACTGGCGATCGTCGTAGAGCTTGAAGCGGGATCCCATGGAGTGATCCCGGATCGTGAAGGCGTAGACCGTGGCGTCTCCGGCCTGGACCTCCTCCCGGAGGAAGCGGTCAAAGCCGTCCCTGTAGACGCAGCTTCCGTCGGCGGCGCAGTGGAAACAGCCCAGGCAGCCGCCGTCGATGCGAATTGCCGCCAGGTCGATCACCCGAACGGCGCAGTCCGTCCGGGCGATGAAGGCGTCGATCATGGCCCGGAGCCGTCCGTTTTCGTCATGGCTCAGGTCTGTCACAAGCGTGACGCGCCCGGAGCCCTTGGGGAGCTCCGCGGGGATCGTTGGCGCGATCCCCGTCCAGGCCGGCTTTCCCCCGGCTTCATACAAAGCGGGCTCTGCCACGCCCTCCTTCATGCACCAGAAAACCCGGCGCAGGAAGGCCCGGGCCTCCCGTCTGCCCGCCTCCTTCAGCAGGTCCTCCATGTCGGCGGAGAGGCCTCGAACGTATCGCAGGCCCAGGTCCGCGCAGTTGTCCCGGATGAAGCGATGGGCGGTGATATCGTAGAAGTGCTTGGAGGTGGAAAGCTGCGTGGCCCACTTCCCGCGCAGGTCCACGCCGTGCTCCTTCATCAGCTCGATGAAGCGGTGGAGTTGAGCCGGAGCCAGGAAGGTATAGACCGGGTAGCAGAAGAGGATCAGCTCCGCCCGGGCCAGCGCCTCGGCGCAGGGGGTGAAGTCCTTCTCGTAAGCCCTGATCCGCTGACCTACGTGCAAATATTCAAATTTGGTTTTCTCACAGAGTTTTTCCAGATACAGGACGCTTTGCAGCGTGATGCTGTTTTCCCCCTTGGGGGAGCCGTTGAGGACGAGAACGTTCATAGAGTACTCCTTGCTTGTGTATTCAAGAGATTCGTTTTGGTGCTCCGCGGAGTCGGACGCTTGATCGTGTCAGAGCGGAATCAGCAGGTCTCGCTGATCGTTGATCGGCGCGGCAAAGGCAATCAAGTCCATCACTTTCCCTTCGCTTAGCGTACAAGCTCATTATCGCACAGCTTCTTTTGAATGTCAACCGCTTTCCGGGCTGAGCCGCGCTCCGCGCGGCGCTTGCGGCAAACGCCCGGTCTCACAGATGTGATTGCCTGAAGAAAGAAAAACGCCGCCCCAACGGACGGCAGGACATGAAAAAAAGAATGTCGAGTGTTCATAACGCAAATCCGTTATGAACACTCGACATGGTAATGTCAACAAAAAACACTACGCATAATTCGTACAGTCATCAAAGTCCGAATTTCACAAGGAAATACAAGGGTTTTCCAGCACTTTTATGAGTGATCACTTTTAGATAGGTTACTCACTGTTTTTCAAATACGATGA
>JAFWTG010000120.1 GCA_017519005.1 Oscillospiraceae bacterium
CTGCAAAACGGAAAAAGAAAGCTCGAAACCCGGCCATTTTCCACTGTATCGGGGATAACTTCCAGCGAAGAGGCAGTCCGTACTTCGATGTTTTTGTTCTCATCGTTCAAATCGCAATTTGAACGATCCCTCAACTTTCAACTTTCAATTTTCAATTTTCAACTTTTCTGACATGCTGGAACCCCGCGGGGTCGACGGTCCCGCGGGGGTTTCTGTTTTTATTACGCGATCCTGCTCTTATAGAAGTCCCGGATCATGGCCTCCAGCGCCCGGACGGAGCGGGTCCGGTGGCTGTCCGGCGGAAATACCAGGATCAGATCCACATAATAGCCTTCCCGGCCCAGGCTCACGTATTCCACGTCGGCCCGGGGCACGGCGCAGGAGCCGTAGCTCAGGGCCAGGCCCAGACCCTGGCAGGCCATCTCCATGGCAAAGGCAGCGGTCAGGTCCCGGTTTTTCGCCTGGAGCCGGAGCCCCTGCCGGCCGAATTCCGTCTCCGCGATGGAGCCCAAAACCGTGCTGGGATTGGAGAGCAAAAACTCAAAGCGGGCCGCGTCCTGCAGCTCCGCCCAGGGCCTGCGGGGCGTGTCGAAGCGGACGTATTCCATCAGGGGGTGCGCCCGGTTCACCACCAGAACCACCTCGTCCCGCAGCACCGCCTCCGCGTCCTCCGGCGTTTCGTCCGGCCGCAGGGCGATCAGGGCCAGATCCAGCTCCCCGGCGGCGATCCGCCGCTTGAGGACGTTGGTGTTGTGCTCGTGAATCACCACGTCCACCAGGGGATACTCACCCCGGAAGCGCTTCAGCACCGGAGGGATCAGAGCACCGCCCCGGAAGCTGCTGATGCCGAATTGGATCACGCCGCTGTGAGCCAGGTCCGCCTCCTTCAGCTCCGCCTTCACCTGCTGGTACTGCCGCAGCATATCTCTGGCGCTGCGGACGAAGATTTCTCCCGCTCCCGTCAGCCGGACCCCGCCGCCGGTGCGGGTAAAGAGCCGGGTTCCCAGCTCCGCCTCATAGCGGCCCAGAAACTGGCTCAGGCTGGACTGGGCCATATACAGCCGCTCCGCCGCCTTGCTGATGCCGCCGGCGTCGGCTATGGCCACCACGTATTCCAATTCCTTCAGATCCATTTTTCCATCTCCTGTCACCTTGCACAATTCAGACCGGAACGCTTTGTGAAATCTGCTGCGAACTATCGCTTTTTCCGATGGGGCCTATGCCGGATTTTGCATTGCGTGTTTTTTTATTCTAATATATACTGAAAACAGAGGAAATGCAAGGGAAATATTCATTCGCTTGCATTTGAATGAAACCCGACAGTATTTGAAAAACCGATTTTGCAGCGAACGAAAGGAGAGAAGCACATGCCTGAGATTTCCATGAAGGGCGTCATTGACATGCACGTCCACACCAATCCCGACCTCCGCATCCGCGCCTACGACGACTTTGAGCTCTGCGACGCCGCTGTCCGCGTCGGCGCCCGGGCCATCGTCATCAAGACCCATCTGGGCGATACCGCCTGCCGCGCCGCCCTGACCAACCACTACAACCGCATCGTCCACGGGGAGAACGACTTCACCATGTTCGGCTCCATCACGCTCAACCGCTGCGTGGGCGGCATCAACCCCGTTGCCGTGGAGAACTCCCTGAAGCTGGGAGCCAAGGTGGTGTGGCTGCCCACCCAGTCCGCCCGCAACCATCTGCTGAAGATGAAGAAGCCCACCGACGGCTGCGTGGACATGGTGGTGGACGGCAAGGTCGTCCCCGAGATGCTGGACGTGTTCAAGTTGATCAACGACTTTGACGCCGTGCTGGGCACCGCCCACGTCAGCCCCGAGGAGGCCTTCGTGGTGGTGGAGGCTGCCCGCAAGGCCGGGGTCAAAAAGGTGGTCGTCACCCATCCCGAGTGGTGGGTGGTGGGCATGAGCCTGGAGGACCAGATCCGCCTGGTGAAGGATTACGACGTGATCCTGGAACGCTGCTTTGCGCAGAACATGGGCGGCGGCAAGTACTACTCCAACCTGCCCGACAACGTGGAGCTCATCAAGGCCGTTGGCTGCAAAAACGTCATGTGTGATACCGACGGCGGCCAGACCGAGAACCCCAACTGGGAGATCGCCATGCATCAGTACATGCAGTACCTGGCGGACCACGGCATCCCCGAGGACCAGATCCGCCACATGACCCACACCATCCCCGCACAGCTCCTCGGCATCGAATGAAGCGCTTGTAGGGACGGCGCTCTGCCGTCCGCCGATCCCGCCCCACAAACCATACAAGAAAAGGAGAAAACACTATGGAAACGACCCTGAGCATCGTCATCGTCGCCGCCATTGCCCTGGCGGTCTTTCTGGGCTACAAGACCAAGATCAACACCGGCCTGTTCTGCATCGTCTTCGCCTTTGCCATCGGCTGCTTCTGGATGGGGCTCAAGCCCAAGGAGCTGATCGGCTTCTGGCCCACCTCCACCATGTTCGTCATTCTGGCGGTCTCCCTGTTCTACAACGTGGCCGCCGCCAACGGTACCCTGGAAAAGATTTCCCGCAGCCTGCTCTACGCCTGCCGCAAATTCCCCGGCCTGCTGCCCTACGCCCTGTTCTTCGTGGCGGTCATCCTCTCCGTCATGGGCGCGGCCTACTTCACCGTCCTGGCCTTCCTGGCCCCCATCACCCTGATGATCTGCGACGAGGCCAAGATGGACAAGCTCACCGGCGCCGTTGCCATCAACTGCGGCGCTCTGGCCGGCGGCAACTTCCCCACCGCGGCCCTGGGCGTGGTCTTCCGGGGCCTCATGGACAAGGCCTATGAGGACGCCGCCATGACCCCCATCGACTCCTTCTCCTCCTCTCTGACCATGTTCGGCCTGGCAATTCTCTCCAGCCTGATCATCATCACCGTCTTCCGCTTCTGCTTCAAGACCAACCGCAACATCGGCAAGGGCGTCACCTTTGCCAAGCCCGAGGCCTACACCAAGGTTCAGAAGCAGACCCTGACCCTGATCCTCCTGATGATGGCCGTGGTCCTGATCTTCCCCGTGCTGAAGCTCATCCTCCCCGACGTGAAGTTCATCTCCGACGTGGCCGGCAAGATCGACGTGGGCCTGGTGGCCATCGTTTTCGCCGTCGTCGCCCTGCTGATGAAGCTGGCTCCCCAGAAGGAGATCATCGCCAAGGTGCCCTGGAACACCATCCTGATGATCGCCGGCGCCGGCATGCTGATCTCCGTGGCCGTCAAGGCGGGCACCATCGACCTGCTCTCCGCCTGGATCGGCAGCAACGTCCCCGTGTGGCTGGTGCCGCTGGCCTTCTCCATCGTGGGCGCCATTATGTCCTTCTTCTCCTCCACCACCGGCGTGGTCTGCCCGGCCCTCTTCCCCCTGATCCCGGCCCTGGCTGTGGCCACCGGTCTGAATCCCGCCGCCCTGTTCACCTGCACCGTCCTGGGCGCCCAGAGCTCCGCCATCTCCCCCTTCTCCTCCGGCGGCTCCCTGATCCTGGGCTCCTGCGGCTCCGAGGAGGAGCGCGGCCATCTGTTCAACCGTCTGCTCTTCGTGGCGGTGCCCATCAGCGTGGGCATCTGCGCGGTCTACAACTTCGTGGTCTCCATGATCCTCTGATCCGGCGGCCGCCCGGAGCGGGCCATATAACTTCCGCTCATAATAAGTATCACTTCTTTTCATGCGCCATTCCGCTTTTCCCCCTTGCAAATTCATTGTGAAGCTTGTATAATAGCATTCGGAAGCGTATCGGGGTATTCCGTCAAATTGCATAGAAGCGCTTCCCCCAAGAATACGGGGCGTCCGGCCCCTGCGCGATCAACGCAAAAAGGAGAAGAAACATGCTGAAACTCTACGAAACCGGTATCTATCTTGTAGACGGCGAGAAGATCGTCACGGATCCCGCCCAGCTCCCCAAGCAGGTCACCAAGGAAGAGGCCAGCAAGGGCACCATGGCCTATGGCATTCTCAAATCTCACAACACCGTGGACGACATGGAGAACCTGAAGCTGAAGTACGACTCCATGGCCTCCCATGACATCACCTACGTCGGCATCATCCAGACGGCCCGGGCCTCCGGCATGAAGGAATTCCCCCTGCCCTACCTGCTGACCAACTGCCACAACTCCCTCTGCGCCGTGGGCGGCACCATCAACGAGGACGACCACAAGTTTGCCCTCTCCTGCGCCCATAAGTACGGCGGCATCTACGTTCCCACCAACCTGGGCAACATCCACTCCGTCAACCGCGAGCTCATGGCCGGCTGCGGCAAGATGATCCTGGGCTCCGACTCCCA
>JAFWTG010000007.1 GCA_017519005.1 Oscillospiraceae bacterium
CGCCTCGGTCGTCACCATACTCACCGCCGCGATCGGAGCTATCCTCATCTCCTTCCTCGCTCCCTTTGTCGCATTCGTCAACTCTATCCCCTCCTGCGTCATGGGCGGCGTCTGCATCGCCCTCTACGGCTTCATCGCCGTTTCCGGTCTGAAGATGCTCCAGAACGTGGATCTGAACGAGAACCGGAACCTCTTCACCGCCTCCGTGATCCTGATCACCGGCGTGGGCGGTCTGATCGTCAAGATCGGCGCCGTGGAGATCCGCACCGTGGCCTGCGCCCTGATTCTGGGCATCGTGGTCAACAAGCTTCTGGCAAAGAAGAAGCGGGCGTAATACCGAATAAGCGATTCCCGCCAGGCAAAAAGGCCTCTCGCGTCAGACGCGGGAGGCTTTTTGCTTGAAAAAACTATTGTGTAATCTGCCGCCGGGTGCTATAATAGAAAGAAAAAAATAGTTGGATGTGGATAATTGTGAAATACGGAGCCTGGAACGTATCGTCCTTCGATGCGGCGCAGGCGCGGGAGCTGGAGCAGGCGGGCTACGGGCCGCTCTGCGCCAGGATCCTCTCTGCGCGGGGCTATGGGGACGCGGCGGCGGCGCGGGACTATCTCCGCGGCGACGCGCCGCTCAATTCCCCATTCCTGATGAAGGACATGAAGAGCGCCGCGGATCGGGTGCGCCTGGCCGTGGCGAGAAGGGAACATATCGCCGTCTTCGGAGATTACGACGTGGACGGCATCACCTCCACCGCCCTGCTGACGGAGTTTCTGCGCAGTATGGGCGCGCGGGTCACACCGTACATCCCGGCCCGGCTGGAGGAGGGCTACGGCCTCAACGAGCTGGCCATCCGCTGGCTCTGCAAGCGGCAGGTGAACCTGATCGTCACCGTGGACTGCGGCATCACCGCCAACGCCGAGGCGGAGCTCTGCCGGCGGCTGGGCATCGACCTGGTCATCACGGACCACCACGAATGCAAGGACGAGCTTCCCCGGGCCGCGGCGGTGGTGGACCCCCACCGCGCCGACTGCGGCTATCCCCACCGGGACCTCTCCGGCGTGGGCATCGCCTTCCAGCTGGCCGCCGCCATCTCCGGCGACCAGGCGGGGCTGCTGGAGCGCTTCTCGGACCTGCTCTGCCTGGGGCTTGTGGCCGACGTGATGCCCCTGCGGGGCGAGGTGCGGACCATGGTGGTCAAGGGCCTCAACGCGCTGGTCAGGCCCGCCCGGCCGGGCATCGCCGCCCTGATGGAGGAATGCGGCTGCCTGGGCGGCCCGGTCACCACCTCCACCGTGGGCTATCTGCTGGCCCCCCGCATCAACGCCGCGGGCCGCATGGGCCAGGTGGACCAGGCCCTGGAGCTCTTCATGACCCGGGACTCCGCCCGGGCCCGCGCCCTGGCCGAGAGCCTCTGCCGCCTCAACCGGGAGCGGCAGCGGGTGGAGGCCGGCATCTACCAGGAGGCCGTGGCCATGCTGGGGCCGGACGCCCATCCCGAGGCCATCGTCCTGGCCGGGGAGACCTGGCACCAGGGCGTCGTCGGCATCGTGGCCTCCCGGCTCTCGGAGGAGTACAACTGTCCCGCCTTCCTGATCTGCATGGACGGCGAGCGGGGCAAGGCTTCCTCCCGCAGCTACGGCGGCTTTAATCTTTTTGCCGCTCTGACCAAGCTCTCGGACCTGCTGGAGAGCTTCGGCGGCCATGAGCTGGCCGCGGGCTTCACCATCACCCGGGAGAAGGTCCCCGCCTTCCGGCAGGCCGTCACGGCACTGGCCGCGGAGTTCCGGCGCTCCGGCGCAGCGGATACCGCCCTGGCGGTGGACTGCTGCGTGGACCCCGCCCTGCTGAGCCTGGAGAACGTCCAGGCCCTGAGCCAGCTGGAGCCCTGCGGCACCGGCTGTCCCATCCCCGTGCTCTGCGTGGAGGACGCGACGGTGGTCCAGCTCACGGAGGTGGGCGGCGGCAAGCATCTGCGGCTGATCCTCCGCTGCCGGAACGGCCAAAACCTGGCCGCCATCTTCTTCTCCCAGACGGCCCTGGCCGCCGGCGTGGCCGTGGGCGACGCCGTGGACGTGGCCTTTACCCCCCAGATCAACGAATTCCGCGGCAGCCGCACGGTCCAGCTCAACGTGGTGGACCTGCGCCTGAGCCGCAGCCTGCGGGACGAGACCGCCGACGAGCTGGCCCTCTACCGCCGCTTCACCCGCCGCGAGCTCCTGGACCCCGCCGCCGCGGCCCGGCTCCTGCCCAGCCGCAGCGAATTCGTGGCGGTCTGGCGCTATCTGATTGCCAACAGCCGGGACGACCGGCTCCAGGAGAATTTCAGCTGCATGGGGCGGAAGATCGCCCGCAGCGCTTCCGGGAGCCTGACCCTCAGCAAGACCCGGATCTGCCTGGACGTCTTCGCCGAGCAGGGGCTCATCGAGCTCCGGACCTGCCGCCGCTGCTACCAGATCCACATCACCACCGACGGCAGCAAGGTGGACCTGGACGCCAGCCCCATCGTCAAGGCCCTGCGGGCCGCCAAGAGCGGCAATCGCCCGTAGGGCGGCCTGCCCCAGGCCGCCGCATCCCCGCCCGGGACGAATTGAAAATTGAGAATTGAGAATTGAAAATTGTGGTATCGTTCAAATTGCCATTTGAACGATGATCCATGATTTGCGCTCGTTTCGATGATTTTCAATTCCATTTTGCAGATGGCAATCTGCAAAACTCCGACAATTCTCAATTCTTACTTCTGAATTCTTAATTATCGAAAGGAGGCCGCCGCGATGGAGACCTTCCAAGCTCACTACGATTCCATGATGGACGCCATCCGGACCTACGTGCCCAACACCGATCTGGAGAAGGTGGAGCGGGCGGTTCAATACGCCTGCGAGAAGCACAAGGACCAGAAGCGCAAGGACGGCTCCCCCTATATCATCCATCCCCTGGCGGTGGCCGAGATCGTGGCCGAGATCGGCCTGGACACCGACGCCATCACAGCCGCCCTGCTCCACGACTGCATCGAAGACACCTCCGCTTCCTTTGACGAGATTTCCAGGCTCTTCGGCAAGACGGTGGCCGAGCTGGTGGAGGGCGTCACCAAGCTGACCCGGGTGGAGTTCTCCACCCTGGAGGAGCAGCAGGTGGAGAACCTGCGCAAGATGTTCATGGCCATGTCCAAGGACATCCGGGTGGTGCTGATTAAGATCTGCGACCGGCTCCACAACCAGCGGACCATGGAGTACCAGAGCCGCCCCAAGCAGATCACCAAGTCCCGGGAGACCATGGACATCTACGCGCCCCTGGCCCACCGCCTGGGCATGCAGAAGATCAAGTGGGAGCTGGAGGACAGCGCCCTGCAGTACCTGGACCCGGACGGCTACCGGGAGCTGGTGGACTATCTGGAGGCCCACCAGGCCGAGGCCGAGGCCTTCATGAAGAACATTCAGGACAAGATCTCCGAACGCCTGGAGGCCGTGGGGATCAAAGGCTCCATCTCCGGCCGGATCAAGCACGTCTACTCCATCTACCGCAAGATGAAGGAGCAGAACAAGACCCTGGACGAGCTCTATGACCTCTACGCCTTCCGGGTCATCGTGGACAGCATCGCCGACTGCTACAACGTCCTGGGCCACATCCACGAGATGTTCAAGCTGGTGCCGGGCCGCTTCAAGGACTATATTTCCACCCCCAAGCCCAACAACTATCAGAGCCTCCACACCACCGTCATCGGCGACGAGGGCATCCCCTTCGAGGTGCAGATCCGCACCAAGGAGATGCACGAGATCGCGGAGAACGGCATCGCGGCCCACTGGAAGTACAAGGAGGGCATCGAGGCCGGCGAGGGCAAGGAATTCGACTGGATCCGCAGGCTCCTGGAGGACCAGCAGGAGACCGACGCCGAGGACTATATCTCAAGCCTCAAGGTGGATATGTTTGACGACGAGGTCTTCGTCTTCTCTCCCAAGGGCAAGGTCATCTCCCTGCCGGCGGGCTCCACGCCCATCGACTTCGCCTACGCCATCCACTCCGGCGTGGGCAACACCATGATCGGCGCCAAGGTCAACAACCGCATCGCCGGCTACGACGTGCAGCTCCGCAACGGCGACATCGTGGAGATTCTCACCTCCAAGTCCGCCAAGGGCCCCTCCCGGGACTGGCTCAACATCTGCAAGTCCAACCAGGCCCGCTCCAAGATCAAGCAGTGGTTCAAAAAGGAGAAGCGGGAGGAGAACATCGCCCGGGGCAAGGCCAGCTTCGAGGGCGAGCTGCGCCGCATGAACATCGCCCCCGCCCTGCTTCAGGACGAGGAGCTGCAGCCCATGCTGCTGCGGAAGCTGAGCTTCGACTCCCTGGACGATATGTACGCCGCCATCGGCTACGGCGGCATCACCGCGGTCAAGGCCATGGGCAAGATCCGGGAGGACCTGCTGAAGGCCAGCCGCTCCGCCTCGGCGCCCAAGGAGAGCAAGGTGCTGGAGATCGCCCAGCCCGTCCAGCAGGACCGCCACAGCAACACCGGCGTCATCGTGGAGGACATCGACTCCTGCATGATCAAGTTCTCCCGCTGCTGCACCCCGGTCCCCGGGGACGACATCGTGGGCTTCATCACCAAGGGCTACGGCGTCTCCATCCACCGGCGGGACTGCCCCAACGCCCGGGCCGCCAACAACCCGGACCTGGCCGCCCGCTGGGTCAACGTCTCCTGGAGCACCGTGGGCGAGAAGCCCTTTGCCACCACCCTGGAGGTCCTGGCCGAGGACCGGGACGGCCTGCTGGTGGACGTCTCCTCGGCGCTGACCTCCCAGCAGATCCGCATGAAGGAGATCATCGGCCGGGAGCTGCCCGGCGGCCGCTGCGGCTTCACCGTCACCTTCGAGGTCAAGGGCCTGGAGCAGCTCACCACCGTGATGAACAAGCTGCGGGGCATCGAGAGCGTCATCGAGGTCAAGCGGGGCCAGAATTAGGGATCAGGGAACGGGGAACAGACCCGCCTGTAGGGGCGCTCATTGAGCGCCCGCCGACGACAAAGCACGCTTCGTAATTGAAAATTGAAAATTGAAAGTTGAAAATGTCGGTGTTTTCAAATTGCCATTTGAAAACATTGGAATTGAGACCCGCCCGCAGCGGCGAGCATTGCTCGCCACGTTGTTCTCCACCCGCCTGTAGGGGCGGCCATTGGCCGCCCGCCCGAAGCAGCCGCGCTGGATTTTGCCGTAGGGACAAGCCTTGCTTGTCCGGTTTGCGGAGCAAATAATCGCCCGGCGGGCGATCCTTCGCAGCCGGTGGGTGAGCGGGATTTGCCTGCGGCAAATTGCGTTCGTTCCGAACGCCGGACAAGCGCGGCTTGTCCCTACATTAAGAAACGAAAGTAGAAGCAAAGCATGAAAGCTGTATTGACAAGAGTATCTTCCGCCTCCGTTGTGATCGACGGGAAGGTAAACGGCGCCATCGGTAAGGGTTTCCTGATCCTGCTGGGCGTCGGGCCGGAGGATACGAAGAAGGACGCGACGAAGCTGGCGGAAAAGCTGCTGAGTCTGCGGATATTCACCGACGAGAACGACAAGATGAACCTGGGCCTGGAGGCCGTGGGCGGGGAGGTCCTGGTGGTGAGCCAGTTTACCCTCTACGGCTCCGTCCGCAAGGGCCGGCGGCCCAGCTTTACCGGGGCCGCGGACCCCTCCCTTGCCATCCCCCTCTACGAGTTCTTCCTGGCCGAGTGCGCCCGCCTGGGCTATCCGCCCCAGCACGGGGAGTTCGGCGCGGATATGCAGGTCGAGAGCGTCAACGACGGCCCGGTCACGATCATCGTTGATTCCGCCGAATTGGCGTAAATCGGGGTTTGTGGAGATCCCGCAAAACCTCCCCTGGCAAGGGGAGGTGCCCCAGTGCGCACACTGGGGCGGAGGGGTAAGGGATCAGAGATCACGCGCTCCCAAGCAGCGGCAGCAAACCCCAACGCGACCCCTCCACCGCCCTTGCGGGCGGTCCCCCTCCCCTTTGCAGGGGAGGTTTGTCTGAGGTTCGATACGCTGGCAAGAACACGACAAATCCGAATGTGACGAAAAGGATTACGAATATGAAATTGACATCGCTGACCGTCGGTTCCATCGAGACCAACTGCTATATGATATATGATGAAGAGACCAAGTCCGCCGTCGTCATTGACCCCAGCGACGAGGCGTCCTTGGTGCAGGCCCGGCTGGACGCTCTGGGTCTGGAGCTCCGGGCGATCCTGCTGACCCACGCCCACTTCGACCACGGCGGCGACCTGGGCCGCCTGCTGGCCAAGCGTTCCGTGCCGGTGTACTGCCATCCGGCGGACCGGGCGCTCCCCTCCTGGCTGACCCACGGCCTGAAATGGAGCGAGGAGCTGAGCGAGGGCCAGAGCCTGGACTTCGACGGCCTCCGCTTCACGGTGCTGCACACCCCGGGCCACACCCCCGGCTCCGTCTGCTTCCGCTGCGGGGATTGGCTCTTCGCCGGGGACACCCTCTTTGCCGGCTCCTGCGGCCGCACGGATCTCCCCGGCGGCAGCTGGAAGGAGATGGCCGCCTCCCTTCGCCGTCTGGCGGCCCTGGAGGGGAATGCTGCGGTGTACCCCGGCCACGGGGAGCCGACGACGCTGGAAGAAGAACGAAGGGACAATCCCTATCTGGAAATGGCCCTCAAGTCATAAAGGACGGTGTTCAGGATGAAAAAACGGCTGCTGCTCTGCTTCCTGGCGCTGGCCCTCCTGCTCTCCGCCTGCAATCTGCTGCCGGACGCGGGGGCAAAGCCCCAGGCGGTCTCGGAGCAGTCCATCTGGGCCATGGATACCCAAATGGATCTGCGGCTCTACGGGGACAGCGACGGGAAGCTCATGGCCAAGCTGACCGCCCTGCTGAACGAGCTGGACCGGAGTCTCTCCGCCACGAACCCGGACAGCGCGCTCTCGGCCCTGAACCGCAGCGGCGCCACGACGGACCCGCAGCTCATGCAGCTGGCCGCCGAGGCGCTGACCGTCTCGGAGCAGACCGGCGGGGCGCTGGACGTCACGCTGCTGCCCGTCTCCCGGGCCTGGGGCTTCACGACGGAGCACAAGGCCGTGCCGGAGCCCGACGTCCTGGAGGCGCTGCGGGAGCGGGTGGGCATGGACAAGCTCCTGCTCTCCGCCGCCGGCCTGGAGCTGGCAGAGGGGACGGAGCTGGACCTGGGCTCCGTGGCAAAGGGCTGGGCGGCGGATCGCTGCCGCGGGGAGATGGAAAAGGCCGGGCTCTCCGGCATCCTCTCTCTGGGCGGCAATATCCAGACCGTGGGAACCAAGCCAGACGGCAGTCCCTGGATCGTCGGCGTTCAGGACCCCAACGACACGGGACGCTATTCCCTGACCCTGCGCCTGACGGGCGCCAGGGCCGTGGTGAGCTCCGGCGACTACCAGCGCTTTTTCATGGAGAACGGGGTCCGTTACTGCCACATTCTGGACCCGAAGACCCTGGCCCCCGTGCAGGGGAGCCTCCGCTGCGTCACTGTGGTGGCGGACAGCGGCGTCCGGGCCGACGCCCTCTCCACCGCCCTCTACGTGCTGGGGCGGGAGACCGGGGCGGCGCTCTGGCGGAGCCTGCGGGACTTCGAGGCCATCTGGCAGGAGGCGGACGGAAGCGTCTGGATCACGCCGGGCCTGAAGGAGGCCGTGGCGGAGGGCAGCTTTGAGGTGATCGAGCCGTGAAGACGAGGACCTGGATTCTGATCTTTGCCGCGGTGTTCCTGATTCTGGCCGGGATCGTTCTGTGGCAGTACCTGGGGGCGAAGCCCGCGGGCAGCGCGAAAATCTACGCGGACGGGAAGCTGGTGCGGATCGTCGATCTCTCCAAGGACGGGGAATATCGGGTCGAGTCCGCCGAGGGCTGGAACGAGCTGCGGGTCCGGGACGGCAGGCTGGCCGTCACCGCCGCCTCCTGCCCCGACGGGGACTGCGTCCGCTGCGGCGGGCGAAACGCCGACCTGCCCATCGTCTGCCTGCCAAACCGCGTGTCGATCCGCTTCACCGAAGCGGGCGAAATCGACGGCGTGGTGCGATAAACTCGTAGGGGGCGGCGTCCTCGACGCCCCGGGCTTTTCGATTTCTGATCCCTGCGGGGCGTCGAGGACGCCGCC
>JAFWTG010000121.1 GCA_017519005.1 Oscillospiraceae bacterium
CGGGGCGTCGAGGGCGCCGCCCCCTACGGTTTTTGCCCGACAAATCCGAAGCTTGTCAGGCCCAGCGGATGGGGGCTTCGCCGTTTGCGGCGAGGAAGGCGTTGATTTGGGAGAAGGGCCTGCTGCCGAAGAAGCCCCGGTAGGCGGACAGGGGACTCGGATGGGGGGCGGTCAAAATCAAACGCGGCCCGGCGCATTCTCCTGTTCCCTGTTCCCTGTTCCCTGTTCCCTGGGCGTAGGCCTTCCGGGCCGGGGCGCCCCAGAGGACGAAGGCGACCGGCTGGGGCAGGCGGGACGCAGCGGCGATGATCTCCCGGGTCAGAGCCTGCCAGCCCAGGTTTTTGTGGCTGTTGGCCCGGCCCGCGGCCACGGTCAGCACCGTGTTCAGCAGCAGGACGCCCTGCCCGGCCCAGGGGCTCAGGTCTCCCGTTTCGGGGGCGGGAGTGTCCAGGTCGTTTTCCAATTCCTGATAGACGTTGCGCAGGGAGGGGGGCAGCTTCACCCCGTCGCGCACCGAGAAGGCCAGGCCCATGGCCTGCCCCGGCTCGTGGTAGGGGTCCTGGCCGAGAATCACGACCCGCACCTGCTCCGGCGGGGTCAGCCGCAGGGCGGCGAACCAGTCCGCCCGGGGCGGGTAGACGGTCTCCAGCGCCGCCGCGGCCTCCGCCGCCGCCAGCGTGCGGCGATGGGGCTCCCGGTCGAAGGGATGGGCAAGCAACTCGTCCCAGGCGGGAGGGAGTGGACAATTGAAAATTGAAAATTGAGAATTACCCGGGGCGCCGGGGGCGTCGCCCCCTACGGCGGAAACGGTCCCGATTCTGTCATTGCGAGACCAGTCCGCAGACTGGTCGTGGCAATCCGTTCCCCCGTCCCTGCTTTCCGCGTCGGCGCCGATGGAAGGGCACTGTCGTCGGAACGACCCCTCCACCGTCCTTGCGGACGGTCCCCCACCCCAGCAAGCAGGGGAGGTTTCTCCGATCCCTGATCTCTTCATTGCTTCTTCCCGCTGACGGCGGCCAGAATCTCGTCCTCCTTCAGGCCGTCCTTGTGGAGCATCTTCCGCATCACGTCGATGTCGGCGGTGATGTCCACCACGTCGTCCTCAAAGAGCTTGTCCAGCTGCTTTTCGTAGCCGTCGGCCAGCTCGTCCAGGGCGCGGTTGATCTTCTGCTTGGCGACGCGGATGGCGGCGGTCTCGATGCCCTGGGCCTCCAGCCGGGCGTAGCTCTCCAGCGCCTTCAGGGTGGTGGGCAGATAGTAGTTCATGAAGTTGTAGAGCTGAGGCTCCTTCTCGGGGCGCTGCTCCAGAATGGCGAAAATCTTGCGGGTCAGGTCCTCGATCCGGTCAATCTTGGCGGAAACCTCCTCGTCGGCGATCAGGTCGTTGTCGGCCCGGATCTGCCGCAGGATGCGGTCGTTGCGGGAGATGGCCTCCTCCTTCTTTTCCTCCGGCTCCACAGCCTGGCTCTCGGTGTACTCCGTCATCATCAGCCGGTAGGTCTTCAGGTCCAGCCAGGCGGGCTGCAGGATGCCCCGGGAGATCATCTCCCGCAGGTCCTTGATGACCTTGTGGTAGTCAATGCCCATGACGTCCGCCAGATAGTGGATGGGGACGGCCTGCTTGTCGCCGATCAGCTTGAGATAGTTCTCGAAGCGCTGGGCCTTCTTCTTGCGGATGCGGCCGTAGATGCCGGCGGCCAGGCCGGCGGCGGCGATGCAGAGGGAAATCACGGGGGCCACCAGCCCGCCGAAGCTGAAGCCGGTGTCCAGCATTTGCAGGCCGCTGCTGATGGCGCCCAGCACGCCCAGGGCCGTCACGATGGCGCCGATGGCGGTGATCAGCGCTCCGTGCTTCGGCATGCCGTTGTCGCGCTTCTGCTGCTCCGGCACCTCGGCCACCGGCCGGTTGACGGGCCCCTTGAGCTCAGACAGCTCGTTGATGGACTTTTTCAGATCCACGCTGCCGCCGATGTTGGGGAGAATGTCCAGCTTGTTGGCGATAAAGACGCCCACCCCGGCGGGGGGGAGGAAACAAAACAGCGCGAAGGCGATGAAGTTCCAGCGCCGTCTGCTGCGGGCCTGCTGCTCCTTGACGGTTTTATAATCCATGGAAGGACCTCCATTCTGTCGTTGAGAGGGCCCAAAAGGGCCGAATACTATTTTATCGCAAAAAGGGCTGTCTGTAAAGGGATAGTTGACCTTTTTGATTGTAAAATTTCTGTTTTTCGATTGACAAGCCGGGGGAATCATGGTAAATTGTAGGCCAGACATCAGGCGCCAGGTATCTGGCAGCCTACGAAGTAATTCAATATATGGAGGTATATATACTATGACCAACAAGCCCCTGATCGGCGCGGCTGTCATCGGCCAGTCCGGCGGCCCCTCTTCCGTCATCAACGCTTCCGCCTACGGCGTCATCAAGACCGCGCTGGACAGCGAGTACATCACCACCGTCTACGGCGCCAACCATGGCATCAAGGGCGTCCTCAACGACCGCCTGATGATCATGGACAAGGAGGACCCCACAGAGCTGGAAAAGATGCTCTACACCCCCTCCTCTGCCCTGGGCTCCTGCCGCTACAAGATCGCGGACCCCGACGTGGACGACACCGACTACAAGCGCATTCTGGAGATCTTCAGGAAGTACAACATCCGCTACTTCTTCTACAACGGCGGCAACGACTCCATGGACACCTGCAACAAGATCAGCCGCTACTGCGCCAAGGTGGGCTATGAGTGCCGCGTGATGGGCGTGCCCAAGACCATCGACAACGACCTCTACGGCACCGACCACTGCCCCGGCTTCGCCTCCGCCGCCAAGTACATCGCCACCTCCTTCATGGAGGTCAGCCGTGACTGCCACGTCTACGACGTGGGCATGGTCACCATCATCGA
>JAFWTG010000122.1 GCA_017519005.1 Oscillospiraceae bacterium
GATCGCCCTGCGGGCGATTGTTCGCCTGCGGCGAACCGGACGAGCAATGCTCGTCCCTACGTGCGTTTCCGAATCCGCATGCCGCAGGGGGACGTCCGCGACGCCCGCAGTAACACGCCGTAGGGGGCGGCGTCCTCGACGCCCCGGCGTTCGGCACGAACGCGATTTGCCGGAGGCAAATCCCGATGACCGACCGGGGGCCATGGATCGCCCTGCGGGCGATTGTTCGCCTGCGGCGAACCGGACGGGCACGGTCCGTCCCTGCGGGCCTTCCGAAGCGTCCGCATCCTTTTTTTCGCATTATACACGCAATCCGGCGCAGCGAAAAGTGGGATTGCGCGGATTTTATAAAAAGTTTACATTTTTCAACTTTCAGCGTTTTCAAATGGCAATTTGAAAACACCGCAATTTTGCGTTTTGCATTTTGCGTTTTGCGTTCCCGCCCGTGCGGGGGCGAATGGCCGGCAGATTGCCGTCCCTACGGGCGGGGCTGTTCCCTGTTCCCTCGTCGGAGCGCTCACGATGGGGCTTGCAAAAGCGCCGCGTTTGTGCTACGATAGCGGTACGATATCCGGACGGAAGGGGAGCGGTGGCGATGACCGGAGCGCTGCGCAGGGACACGGGAGATCCACGCGGGAGGCGGGGAAGCCGCCCGCTTCTCTGCGCCCTGGCGGCCCTGCTGACGGCCTTTGCCCTGGCCTTCCGGCTGCCGGAGAGCGGCGGCTCCCGGGAGCTGCTGGTCTATCTGGCGGAGGGCTTCCGCGCCCGGGATCTGCTCTTCACCGCCCTCTTTCTTCTTTGCTTCGCCTTCTATCGGCAGAGCCGCCTGCGGGCTGAGCCCTTCTCGCTGAGCGCGGCGCTGCTGGGCCTGGCCTTCGCCCTGTTCACGGTCCTGGGCCGCGCCTTTGAGCTCTTCAACAGCTGGAAGCCCCTCTATGACGCCCCCGCCCACAATCTGGTGGCGGGAATCTGCCTGCTGGGGGTCTGGAAGCTGGCTTACGCGGCGCTCCGCTGGATTCTGGGCCGGGCGGATCGCCTTCCCCGGGCCGAGGCGGAGCCCGCCCTGTCCGCGCTGGCCTTCTGGAGCGCCTTCGGGCTGATCCTGGCCGGCTGGCTGCCCTGGCTGGCGCTCTGCTTCCCCGGCAGCCTCTCCCAGGACGCCTCCAACCAGATTGCCCAGATCCTGGGCGTCATCCCCGCCAGCAGCCACCATCCCTACGCCGCCTCCTGGCTGATGGGGACGGTCTACCGCCTCTTCGGCGAGGGAACGGGCGGCCTGTTTGCCAACGTGCTGCTGCAGGCCCTGGTCTGCGCCGCGGCCTACGCCTTTTCCTGCACAGCGGTCCGCGGCTTCGCGGGGCGGCGGGCGGGGCGGCTGTCCGTGGCCTTCTTCGCGCTGCTGCCCCTCTGGGGCGCCTACGCCCAGAGCCTCATGAAGGATACGGTCCACGCGGGCTGCTTCGCGGCCTTCTCCGCCTGCTGCATGCTCTTCGCGGCCCGCCGCGGGGCGCTGAAGCCGGGCCTGCTGGTTTTGCTGGGGCTCTCCGCCCTGCTCTGCGTCCTGACGCGGAATTCCGGGCTCTATATCGTCGTCCCCGCCCTGGCGGTTCTGGCCTTCCCGGCGCGGAGGCTCAGCGGCCGGCTGACGGCCCTGGGCCTGGCGGCGGGGGTGCTGAGCCTGAGCCTGCTGTTCAACCATCTGCTGCTGCCCGCCCTGAACGTGGCGCCCGGGCCGGTCAGCGAGGCCTTCAGCCTGCCCTTCCAGGTGACGGCCCGCTGCTGCCTGGAGCACCCGGAGGACCTGCGGCCCGAGGAGCGGGCGGCCATCGACGCCGTGCTGGACTACGACGAGATCCTGAAGGTCTACGACCCGATGGTGTCCGACCTGGTGAAGAACAGCTACCGGGGCGACGCCTCGGCCCTGCCCGCCTACTTCAAGACCTGGCTGCGCATGGGCCTGCGGCACCCGCTGACCTACTGCCAGGCGGCGCTGAACAGCTGCTACGGCTACTTCAGCCCGGGCTGTCTGATCGGCATTTTCGGCGGGGCCTTCTTCGGCAGCGCGGGGCAGGATTTCGGCATCTCCGTGCCGCACGCCATCCCGGAGCTCTGCCTGGCGGCGGAGCGCTGGAATCTGATCTGCTCCCATGCGCCGGGGCTCAGCGCCCTGTATACGCCCTCCACCTATACCTGGCTGCTGCTGCTCTGCACCGCGGCCCTGCTGCGGAAGCGCCGCTTCCGCCGGGCGGCGGCCCAGCTCCCCCTGTGGCTGGCCCTGGCGGCCTGCTGTCTCTCCCCGGTGAACGGCCTGGTCCGCTACGCCCTGCCCCTGATGGCGGCGGCCCCCGTGCTCTGCGGCTATACGGTCCACGCGCTGACGGCGAAGGAGGACGCCGACCGCGCCGGCGCTTAATACGAGCATCTCTTTGCACGACAGAAAGGAATCCAACATGAACGAGATCATTCACGGCTTCCGCCCCGTCCGGGCCAGAGAATTCTCTGAGCTGGACGGCACCCTGCGGGAATACGTCCACGAGAAAACCGGCGCCCAGCTCTGCTGGCTGGACCGGCCGGACGAGAACAAGACCTTCTCCATCGCCTTCAAGACCATTCCGGAGGACTCCACCGGCGTCTTTCACATTCTGGAACACTCCGTGCTCTGCGGCTCCGACAAGTACCCGGTGAAGGAGCCCTTCGTGGAGCTGCTGAAGAGCTCCGTCCAGACCTTCCTCAACGCCATGACCTACCCGGACAAGACGGTCTATCCCGTCTCCAGCCGGAACGACCGGGACCTGCTCAACCTGATGGACGTCTATCTGGACGCGGTCTTCCATCCGGCCATCTACCACAGGCCCGAAATCTTCCGGCAGGAGGGCTGGCGCTGGGAGGGCGAGGGGGAAACGCTCTGCCGCCAGGGCGTGGTGCTCAACGAGATGAAGGGCTCCTTCGCCTCCCCCAACACGGTGATGGAGGCCGAGATGACGGCCCTGCTCTTCCCGGACAACTGCTACCGCCACGTCTCCGGCGGCCACCCGGAGCACATTCCGGAGCTGAGCTACGAGGCCTTCCTCGCCGCCCATCGCAAGTATTACCACCCCTCCAACGCCCGGATCTCCCTGGTGGGCAGCGTGGACCTGGAGGCCTGCCTGGAGAAGCTCGACAGCTTCCTGGCCCCTTACGAGCGGCTGGAGGCCGACTTTGACATCCCCCTGCAGCAGCCCCGCCCCGCCGTCCGGCGCAGCGTGCCCTACGCCATCGGCGCCGACGAGGACCCGGCCCACCGGACCGTCGCGGCCTGCGCCACCCTGCTGGGCCGCTATGACGACGAGCTGCGCAGCAACGCAGTCTCCGTCCTGGCCGACTACCTGAGCGACGACGACGAGGCCCCCCTGAAGCGGGCCGTCCTGGACGCCGGGCTGGCCGAGGATTTTTCCGTGGATCTCTACGACGGCATCCAGCAGACCGCCGTCTGCTGGAACGCCTGGAACACAGACCCGGACAAGCTGCCCGCCCTTGAGCGGACCGTCCGGGAGACCCTGACCCGCCTGACGGAGGAGGGCCTGGACCGGGAGCGGCTGGACGCCTGCTTCCGCCGCCACGCCTTCGAGCTCCGGGATCGGGACAGCGGCCACGCCCCCCGGAGCCTGGAGGAGGCTCTGGACATGCTGGACAGCTGGCTCTACGGCGGCGACCCCGCCCAGGGGCTGCTGGCGGAGGAGGCCGTGGCGGAGCTGGAGCAGGCGCTGGCCACCGACTACCCCGAGCGGCTGCTGCGGGAGCTCTTCCTGGAGAACGAGCATACCGTCACCGTCGTCCTGCTGCCCTCGCCCACGCTGAGCGCCGAGAACGCCGACAGGGAGCGGGCCGAGATCCTGGCCCGGACCGCCGACTGGACCGAGGCGGATTGGGCGGAGCAGGCGGAGCGGGCCGAGGCGCTGCGGCGCTGGCAGCAGACGCCCGACAGCCGGGAGGCCCTGGCCGCCATCCCCATGCTCCGGCTGGAGGACCTGGCGGCGGCCCCCGCGCCCCTGCGGTTTGAAAGCGGCGAGCTGGAGGGCGTCCCCGTCCTGCGGCACCAAAGCGGCAGCCGTCTGCTGCTCCTGCGGGCCAACCTGGAGGCCTCCGACCTGCGGCTGGAGGAGCTGCCCGCCTTCGCCCTGCTCTGCCGCCTGCTGGGCAGCATGGCGACGGAGCGGCTGGACCGGGCCGGCCTGGCCCTGGAGATCAAGCGAAGCCTGGGCCGCGTCTCCTTCTCGCCCACGGTGGTGGAGGGCGACAGCCCCGAAAGCTGCCGCGTGCTGCTGAGCGCCGCCGCGGCCCTTCTGCCCGAGCAGAGTCGGCGGGCCGCGGAGCTCCTGGCGGAGATTCTCACCGCCACGGTCTGGGAGGACCTGCCCCTGCTGCGGGACAAGCTCCGCGAGATGAGCCTGGACGCCCGGATGAAGCTCTCCTCCGCCGGCCACCGCTGCGCCGTCACCCGGGTGGCCTCCGACCTGACGGCCCACGGCGCGGCCAGGGAATACAGCTCCGGCCTGGAGTTCTTCCGCTGGCTGAAGCGGAACAGCGAGGCCGACGACGAAGCCCTCCGGGCGCTGCTGGCGCAGCTGGCCGCCATGGCGCGCCGCCTGGTGACCCGGGAGCGCCTGTGCCTGTCCGTCAACGAGCAGGGGAGCGACGCCCTGCTGCGGGGGCTCCTGGAGAGCTTCCCCGTCTCCGGGCAGCCGGCCCCCGGCCCCGCCGTCTACCCCCTGCCCGGCGCCCGCCGGGAGGGCGTGGCGATTCCCGCCGCCGTGGGCTTCGCGGCCATGGGGACCAGCCTCCGCCGCCACGGCAGGGCCTACACGGGCAGCCTGCCCGTGCTGGCCAACGTGCTGAACTACACCTACCTCTGGAGCGAGATCCGGGTCCAGGGCGGGGCCTACGGCTGCGGCTTCAGCGGCCGGCCCAACGGCGACCTGTTCTACTACACGTACCGGGACCCCCAGCCGGTCCGCTCCCTGGGCGTCATGCGGAACGCCCCCGCCTGGCTGCGGGCCTTCTGCCGGGATGAGCCCGATCTGACCGGCTTTATCCTGGGCGCGGTCTCGGCCTTCGACCCCCTGCGGGGCCCGGAGGCAAAGATGAGCGCCGGCGAGGGCCGCTGGCTCCGGGGCATCACGGAGGAGGACGTCCGCCGCTGGTACGCGGAGCTGCTCCACACCACCGCCGCCGGGCTGCTGGCCCTGGCCCCGGCGCTGGAGGAGCTGGCCGCCGACAACGCGGTCTGCGTAACTGCCGGCCAGCCCCTGCTGGAGGCCTGCGGCGAGGACGCCGCGGAGCGCGTCTCCGTCTGACAAGCGAATCAACGAACCCCCGCGGGATCGACGGTCCCGCGGGGGTTTCAGACTGTCAAAGAACTGCTTCCATCCAAATGATCCGAATGCAGGATGAATTGAAAATTGAAAGTTGAAAATTGAAAATGGGGGTGTTTTGCAGATTGCCATCTGCAAAACGGAAAAAGAAAGCTCGAAACCCGGCCATTTTCCACTGTATCGGGGATAAC
>JAFWTG010000123.1 GCA_017519005.1 Oscillospiraceae bacterium
AGGGCGATCTGACGGGCGCGCTTGATGGCCACGGTGAGCTGACGCTGATGGGCAGCGCAGGTGCCGGTGGTGCGGCGGGGCAGGATCTTGCCGCGCTCGGAAGTGAAGCGCTTCAGCTTCGCGGTGTCCTTGTAGTCAATGCTGGTGACCTTGTCCACGCAGAACAGGCAAACCTTCTTGCGCTTGTGGGGTCTGACTCTGGATTCGTTCGCCATGAGAGGATCCTCCTTCTTTACAGTCTTGTAGAAAAATTCAATTTAGAACGGCAGCTCGCTGTCGTCGTCCTCCAGCATCGCGAAATCGGATGCGGCGGGCGCGGTCGGAGCGGCGGGAGCGGCGTAGTCCCGGTTGGGGGCGTTGTAGCCGCCGTTGGGCGCGGCGTAGCTGGCGTCGTTGTAGGAGCGGTTGTTATAACCGCCGTTGCCGCCGGCGTAGCTGTTGCCGTTGTAGTTGCCGGAGCCATCGTTGTCGCGCTTGGAGTCGCCGAAGTAGACGTTGTCCGCCACCACCTCGGCCTGGGTCCGCTTGTTGCCCTGGTTGTCGGTCCAGCTGCGCATCTGCAGCCGGCCGGAGACCACGGCCATACGGCCCTTGGCGAAGTATTTGCTGACGAACTCGCCGGTCTGACGCCATGCCACCACGTCGATGAAGTCGGCCTCGCGCTCGCCGGTCTCCCGGTTGCCGAAGTCGCGGTCCACCGCGATGCGGAAGGACGCGACGGGCACGCCGGACTGGGTGCGGCGGAGCTCCGGATCACGGACCAGACGGCCCATGAGAACGATGTGATTGAGCATGAGAGAGCCTCCTTACTCTTCCACGACGGTGATCAGGGAACGCATAACGCCTTCGGTGATCTTGAACACGCGGTCCAGCTCGGCGGGCAGCTCGGGCTTGCTCTCGATGTTCATGAGCACGTAGTAGCCCTCGGGCTTGTCGTTGATGAGGTAGGCCAGCCGGCGCTTGCCCCACTCCTCGATGTTGGTCAGGGTACCCTCTGCCTCAACCAATGCCTTGAATTTTTCCACGAGGGCTGCAATACCTTCCTCGCCCAGATCGGGATCGATGATGTAGAGAACCTCGTACTTCGCGGAAATCTTTGCCATTTGTTTGCACCTCCTTTTGGTCTTTCGGCCGCTGAATCCCTCAGCGGCAAGGGGATTGTCGCTTGTCTCGCAAGCCGTATAATTCTACATGAAAAAACCGGATTTGTCAAGCGTTTTTTCAGATTTTCTTGCAGGTCATATTTGCTTGACATACGAGTAAAGCCGCTCAGCAGATTCCGCTTTACAAGCCCGCCGGGCTGTGGTATCATAAAAGCGAAAATCGCCCCGCTTCGACACAGGAGGGACAGCAGATGAAAAAAACGAAATGGACAGACGAAGAAGTCTACGAGCTGCTCCGCAGGATCGATGAAGGCTATACGCCGGACGCCGACGAGGCCGCCATGCTGGCGGCCCGGATGGTGCTGGACCTGAGCGACACCCGAATCACCGCCCTGCCGGCGTCCCTCGGGCAGCTCACAGGCCTTCATTGGCTGGACCTGAGCCACACCCAAATCACCGCCCTGCCGGAGTCCCTCGGGCAGCTCACGGGCCTGCAAACGCTGATCCTGAGCAGCACCCCGATCACCGCCCTGCCGGCATCCCTCGGGCAGCTCACGCGACTGCAATCGCTGAACCTGCACGGCACCAAAATCACTGCCCTGCCGGAATCCATCGGCCTTCTCACGAGCCTGGAGGGGCTATTCCTGAGCAATACGCAAATCACTGCCCTGCCAGAATCAATCGGACAACTCACAAGTCTGGTAGGGCTGTACACGTGGGAAACTCAAATCACCGCCCTGCCGGAGTCCCTCGGGCAGCTCACGGCCCTGCAAACGCTGGACCTGAGCGGCGCCCCAATCACCGCCCTGCCGGAGTCCCTCGGGCAGCTCAAGAGCCTGAAAACGCTCAACCTGCGGCGCACCCGAATCACCGCCCTGCCGGAGTCCCTCGGGCAGCTCACGGGCCTGCAATATCTGAACCTGAGCGGCGCCCCAATCACCGCCCTGCCGGCGTCCCTCGGGCAGCTCACGGCCCTGCAAAATCTGGACCTGAGCGGCGCCCCAATCACCGCCCTGCCGGAATCCCTCGGGCAGCTCACGGGCCTGCAAACGCTGATCCTGAGCAGCACCCCGATCACCGCCCTGCCGGCGTCCCTCGGGCAGCTCACGGGCCTGCAATCGCTGAACCTGAGCGACACCCAAATCACCGCCCTGCCGGAGTCTCTCGGGCAGCTCACAGGCCTGCAAACGCTGGACCTGGGCGACACCCGAATCACCTCCCTGCCGGAATTTCTCAGCCAACTCATGAGCTTGCGAAAGCTGCGTCTGAGGGGCATCAAAATCACCACGCTGCCAGGCTTTATTGGGCGACTCACGAACCTGGATACACTGGACCTGGAGGGAACCGAAATCATGAACCTTCCGGAGTGGATCGGCAAACTGCCCGCGCTGCGGATGTTGGATTTGGCCGGATTGAAGCTCCCGGAGTTCCCCCGCTCTCTGGCCCTGCGGGGCCTGCCTTTTGTTGATAAAGAGAATTTCTATTTTACCGATACCGGCGTCAATCTCCACGGCGTCACCCTGACGAAGCAGGATATCAGCGTCTTCCTGAATACCCCGGAGCTGATCCCCAGCCTCTACGAGGACCAGGTCCCCCTTCGGCAATGCCGGGTGCTCTTCCTGGGAGACGGCGGCTCCGGCAAGACCTACACCATCCGCCGCATCCGAAACGGCTGCAAAAAGGAGAGCGCGGAGAATGCGTACCATACGGTACAGACCCCCGGCGTGGAGATCGCGGACTACCATGTGGACCGGGGAGCGGACAGCTTCGACGTCCACTTCTGGGACTTCGGCGGCCAGGAGCTCCAGCACTCCATGCACCGCTGCTTCCTGACGGACAAGACCAGCTACGTGGTGACGGTGCGGACCCGGGAAACAGACGTCACGCCCCGGGCCAGGTACTGGCTGCAAAACGTCATGGCCTTCGCAAAGAATTCTCCCATCCTGCTCTACGTGAACTGCTGGGAGAACTACGACGGCAGGAAAGCCGTCGACGAAGCCATGCTCCGGGAGGAATTCCCCAACATTCGGAACGTGGTCTACGTCTCCGCCAAGGAGGCCGGGGAGGAGGCCTTCCGAACGGAGCTTGTGGAGGAGATCGCGGACATGGCCGCCGACTCCTACGGCTGCCGACAGACAGTGAACTACCGCTGGCTGGCTGTGCAAAAGGACATTCTGACCGAGAGCAAGACCAGCCACTATCTCACCAAGACCCGCTATGCCGAGCTCTGCCGGAAACATGGAATACCGGAGAACCAGGACGCCGACCTTCTGGAGCTGTTCAACATTTTGGGCGTCTGCTTCAGCTACCACTGGGACGAGGACCGGAACGAGCTGGAGGACTACAAGCTCCTGAACCCCGTCTGGCTTACCAACGCCATCTATACCATTATCGTCCGGGGAGAGGTCCACGCCCGGGAGGGGGAGATCACGGTGGCCTCCATCCGGGAGCTGCTGAACCGGCAGGAGGCGGAGCAGAACGGATCGCCCATGCAGCCTAAGCGCAGGTACCGGACGGAGGAATGCCAATACGTGGTGGACGTGGCGGCGGCCCATAACCTCTGCTACCGGGTGAACGCCAACTCGCTGTTCTTTCCCGCCCTGTGCTCCAACAACACGCCGGTGCAGGAGCTCTCTAACTCCGGGGACTATGCGCAGCACGTTGAATATGCACTTCAATACAAATATCTGCCGGACAGCGTGGTGCACCAGCTCATGGTCCGCTGCCGCAAGGCGGATATCGTCGTCAACCATTGCTGGCTCAAGGGAATGGTCCTGGGCAGCATGGACGCCCACAAGGCCATCATCCGCATGGAGGACGACAAAAACCTGCACATCGAGATCTGGTCCAGGGCGGAGCATCCGGCCTATGAGTTTTTCGAGCTTCTGCGCCGGGAGCTCCTGGCGGTGAACGAACGGCTGAATCTCAAAGCACAGGAATTCATCGTGGACGGCGAGGATCGGTATTCCATCATCATGCTCTACCGGGCGGCAAAGGGCACAAACGTGGTCTACGGCCCGGCCACCGGAGCGGAGCGCATTGCCTCGGAGCTCTTGGGGCAGTTCTATGAAGACTGGACTGTCAAGCTGATGCAGGTGGACGCGAACGGCGTCATTATGATCCCCATTTTGCCGAGGATCTACCACCCATGCAAAAAGAAGGACCCGGTCTTCCGGACCGCGCTCTATGAGGCCTATAACCGGGTCTGTCCCTACTGCAGGCAGCCGATCCATAACGTCGAGGAAATGGAGGTCGATCACATCCTCCCGCAGGATCAGAAGGAGCTGGAGAAGCTGCCGGAGCTCTCGCTCTATCTCCGCTATCTGGAGGCCCGCGGCTTCAGCGCCGCCGCGCCGGATTATATCGAAAATTTCTTCCCGGCTCATGGGGAATGCAACCGGAAGAAGCTCAACCACGTTGATATCTACGCCCTTCTTGCCCGCCACGAGGCTGCCGCCGCGAAGACTCCCAAGGTTCTCCGGCTGATGGAGAAGTACGGAAAAGCAGGGAAGTAATCGGAATCCCAGGAGAACCGGCAAATCAGAGTATCCACAGGAACACGAAAAAAGCAGTGTGCGGCTTCGCACACTGCTTGATTCATGTCATGATTAGACGGATCGTGATCAGATCGCCCGCTCAACCTTGTTGGAGCGGAGACATCTCGTACAAACGTATACATGACGGGGAGAACCGTCCACGATCGCCTTGACGCGCTTGACATTGGGCTTCCACATTCTGTTGGCACGTCTGTGGGAGTGGGAGACCTTGATACCGAAAGTCACGCCCTTGCCGCAAATATCGCACTTAGCCATCAGCTGCACCTCCAATCCATCGTTGAGATTCCGTATTTCGCATACGTTCTGCGCATCGGGCTATATGATAGCAGATTTCGTTGAAAAAAGCAAGAGGAAATTTCGTTTTTTTTAAAATATTTTTCAGGCGTTGAAAGTTCCGCGCGCTTCCGCTATAATAAACCCATTACGATGCAATTCGCGTATTTCGGAGGTGTCCTATGAACAATTACAGCGTTCCGCTCCGGCAGCTGGTGGAGGAATTCAAGCTGAGCGTGGCCTATCAGGCCACGGATTACGAGCAGATCCGCGTCATGGTGGACGAGGTCTCCCGCCCCGGCCTGCCGCTGACGGGCTTTTTCGAGCACTTCGAGGCCCTGCGGGTGGAGGTTCTGGGCTACGTGGAGATGACCTTTCTGGAGGACCAGAGCCCGGAGAAGCGGCTGGATATCTTTGACCGGCTCTTCGGCTACAAGATTCCCGCCCTGGTCATCACCCGGGGCCAGCAGCCCCACCCCGAGTGCATCGAGATGGCGAAGAAGCACAACGTCACCATCCTGCTGGCCCAGGAGACCACCTCCTACGTGATCTCCAACCTGATTACCTTCCTCAAGAACGCCCTGGCCCCCCGCATCACCCGCCACGGCGTGCTGATGGAGGTCTACGGCGAGGGCGTCTTCATCACCGGCGAGAGCGGCATCGGCAAGTCCGAGACCGCCGTGGAGCTGCTCAAGCGCGGCCACCGGCTGATCGCCGACGACGCGGTGGAGATCAAGAAGACCTCCTCCTCCCAGCTCATGGGCACGGCCCCCAGCCTGATCCGCAACTACATCGAGCTGCGGGGCATCGGCGTCATCAACGTGGCCAACCTCTTCGGCATGGGCGCCATCAAGGAGGAGACCGCCATCAACCTGGTCATCAACATCGTTCCCTGGGAGGCGGGCAAGCACTACGACCGCATGGGTCTGGAGGAGCACTTCGTGGAGCTGCTGGGGGTCAAGATCCCCAGCGTCACCATCCCCGTCAGCCCCGGCCGGAACCTGGCCGTGATCCTGGAGGTGGCCGCCATGAACAACCGCCAGAAGCGCCTGGGCTACAACGCGGCCCTGGAGCTCAGCCAGCAGCTGGACCGGCACTTCCAGCTGAACGGGAAGTAAGGGGGAGAAGCATGATCAAGCCCAAGCATTTGCAGCGCGGCGACGCCGTCGCCATCGTGAGCCTGTCGGCGGGGACCCTGGGGGAGCCCTGGGCCATCCACAAGCTCCGCATCGCCCGGGAGCGGCTGGAAAACGACTACGGCCTGAAGGTCAAGGTCATGCCCAACGCGCTCAGGGGGAAGCAGTATCTCTACGAGCACCCGGAGGCCCGGGCCGCCGACTGGATGGAGGCCTTCCGGGACCCGGAGATCAAGGCCGTCTTCAACGCCATCGGCGGCGACGACGCCATCCGCCTGCTGCCCTACGTCGACTTCGACCTGATCCGGAAGAACCCCAAGATTTTCACCGGCTTCTCCGACACCACCTCCAACCACTTCATGATGTACAAGGCCGGGGTCATGTCCTACTACGGCGCGACGATCATGACCAACTTTTCCGAGTACGTGAAGATCAACGACTACACGGCGAAGGCCATTTGGGACACCCTCTTCGAGCCCAAGCCCACGCTGGAAATCCCCTCCGCGCCCTATTGGTACGACAACGAGGATGAGAAGATCTGGTGGAAAGAGGAGAATATCCACAAGCTGCGGCAGTATCACCCCGAGGAGATCGGCTACGAGCTGCTCCAGGGCGGCGGCGTCGCGGAGGGCGAGCTGCTGGGCGGCTGCATCGACGTGTTCCCGGAGATCATCGGCACCCCCATCTGGCCCTCCCGGGAGGAATGGCGGGGCAAGCTGCTCTTTGCGGAGACCAGCGAGGTCGATATCCCGGAGCACTATCTGCTCTGGTATCTCCGGGGCCTGGCGGCCCAGGGGATCTTCGACGAGATCAGCGGCATCCTGGTGGGCAAGCCCGCCCGCCGCAGCAAGTACGAGGCCTATAAGGCGGTCTGGAAGCAGGTCGTGGGCTTCGAGGCCGGTCACCCGGAGCTGCCCATCCTGTATAACCTGAACTTCGGCCACGCGGAGCCCATCGGCGTCCTCCCCATCGGCGCCCGCTGCCGCCTGGACGCGGAGCAAAAAACCCTGACCCTCCTGGAGCCCGCGACGGAGGCCCCGTAAAGGCCGCCGCCCCTGCGGCGGAAACGTCCCGATCAGCGTCATTCCGAGCGAAGCGAGGAATCCGTACCCCCCGCCCCATGTCTCCCATTGCCTGATACCGCATCGGAACGCGCGGGGCGTCGAGGACGCCGCCCCCTACAGGCACTCCACGCCGCAGCGGCTGCAATCCCAGGACGGCGGTGCAGCAGTCTCGTCCTCCCAGCGGCCCTCGTTCAGCCAGGTGGCGGGATTGGGGATATAGCGCCCGTTGTCCCGCTGCCACTGGGGCGCGCCCCGCTGCCGTTCCAGGGCAGCCAGAAGTCGGTCAACGGGAATCTCCGCCTGCTCAAAGGCCCGCCGCGCCGCCTGCTTTCCGACCTTCCGGGGGTAGGAATTCCAGAAACGCTCAAAGTCCGCGCTTCGATTTGACTGTGCGTTTGACTGTGAATTTGACTGTGACTGTGACTTTGACTGTGAATTTGACTTTGAATTTGAATTTGACTGTGTATTTGTATATGCTGCCGCTGTTGAAGACTGTTCCGCGCCGTTGAACGGTGTGGAAGACGCTTCAACAGCGTTGAACGTTGTTGAACTCTGTTCGGGGCCGTTGAACGGGGATGAAGGCGCTTCAACAGCGTTAAGCGTTGTTGAACGCCGTTCCGTGCCGCTGCAATCATTGTCTCCGCAATCATTGTTGCAAGATACCTTATCTGCAAAATTTTTTGCCGCCCGCACGGCGGCGCTTTGCTTGCCGGCGGCGGAACGGCGGGCGCAGGTCTCTTCCCAGCGGCTGACGCTCTGATCCACGTCCTTGCGAAGGACCAGAAAGGCCATAGCGAGGGCCCCGGAAAAGTCCGGAAGCGTGCCGTATTCCAGATAATCCAGCAGGGCCAGGGTCAGCCGCCCCCGCTCCGCGTCGTCCAGCGCTTCCAGCACCACCCGATTGTTCAGAAAGATCATCAGCGCCTTCGCTTGTGTTTTCGCTGCCATCGAATCGCTCCCTTCCTTGGACTGCCTATATTATACCACAAAATAAGCGTAATTTCAAGATACAAAATAAAATAACATAGTCAGAATACCAAAAAGACAGGCACCCGCAAGGGATGCCTGTCTTTTTGGTACGCCGGAAGGGACTCGTCTGCATTTCTGCCTGCGGCAGAAATTGAGGAATTCCCCAGTGTGCGCACTGGGGAATTCAACAGTCCACCGGACTGTTGCGATTCTGACTATTCGAGTCCCTTCCTCTGTGTCAGAATACCAATAAGAGAGGCACCCCCAAGGAGTGCCTCTCTTATTGGTACGCCGGAAGGGACTCGAACCCCCGACCTACTGGTTCGTAGCCAGTCACTCTATCCAACTGAGCTACCGGCGCATACCACGCTCTCTTCAAGCGCCTTAATATAATAGCACAGCTAATCGGAAAATGCAAGCATTATTTTACGATTTTTCAAAAATATTTCGCCAATATTTCGCCGCGGAGTCCGTCAAAGAATCTGCTTGCGGGATTTTAATCCGGTTCGCCGCGGCGGGCGTGGGCGGCGGGGAGGAGCGGGCGCGAGCCGGCTCAGGCCTCGTTGGCGGAGGCGAAGAGGGCGCGGATGCGCTCCATCAGGGGCTGGTACTCCGGCCGGGCGGGGAGGGCCGGGTCGGTGACGAAGTCCGCGGCGGCGGCCTGGGCGTCCTGGAGCGTCTGCATGTCCAGCTCCAGGCTGCCCACCTTGAAGGCCGGCAGACCGTGCTGGCGGGTGCCGAAGAAGTCGCCGGGGCCCCGCAGGGCCAGGTCCTCCCGGGAGATCTCGAAGCCGTCGTTGGTCTTGCAGAGGGCCTTCAACCGCTGGAGGGTCTCGGGGTTCCGGTTGGACGTGAAGAGCACGCAGTAGGATTTGTCCCGGCCGCGGCCCACCCGGCCCCGGAGCTGGTGGAGCTGGCTCAGGCCGAAGCGATCCGCGTTTTCCACCACCATCAAGGTGGCGTTGGGCACGTCCACGCCCACCTCGATCACCGTGGTGGCCACCAGGATGTCCTGCTCGCCCCGGGCGAAGGCCGCCATGGCAGCCTCCTTCTGGGCGGGCTTCATTTTCCCGTGGAGCAGGGCCACCCGCAGGTCCGGGAAGACGGCCATCTGCAGGGTCTCGGCCCAGGCCTCGGCGGAGCGGAGGCTTTCGTCCTCGCCCTCCTCCACGGCGGGACAGACGATGTAGACCTGGTGGCCCTCGGCCACCTGCTTGCGGATAAAGGCGTTGATCCGGGCGCGCTTGTCCTCTCCCACCAGGAAGGTGTCGATGCTCTGGCGGCCCGGGGGCAGCTCGTCGATGACGGAGAGGTCCAGATCCCCGTAGAGGATCAGGGCCAGGGTCCGGGGGATGGGGGTGGCGGACATGACCAGCAGATGGGGGTCCTCCCCCTTTTCCGCCAGGGCGGCCCGCTGGGCCACACCGAAGCGGTGCTGCTCGTCCGCGATGACCAGGCCCAGCCGGGCAAAGTCCGTGGCCTCGGCAATCAGGGCGTGGGTGCCGATGATCAGGTCGGCCTCATGGGCGGCAATGGCGGCCCGGACGCTCCGCTTCTGAGCCGCCGTCATGGAGCCCGTCAGCAGGGCAACACGGACCCCCAGCGGGGCCAGCAGCTGCTCCAGACCCTGGGCGTGCTGCTCCGCCAAAATTTCCGTTGGAGCCATCAGCGCGGCCTGCTGGCCGTTCCGGGCGGTGATCCAGGCGGCGGCCGCGGCTACCACGGTCTTGCCGCTGCCCACGTCGCCCTGGACCAGGCGGTTCATGACGCTGCCGCCGGAGAGGTCCGCGGCGATCTCCCCGATGGCCCGCCGCTGGGCGCCCGTCAGGGAGAAGGGGAGGGCGGCCTCAAACTCCGTCATCTCCGGCAGGAAGAAGGCCGGGCGTTCCTTCCGGCCCCGGCTGGCCCGCAGCAGGGAGAGCCCCACGGAGAAGATGAAGAACTCCTCGAAGATCAGCCGGTGCCGGGCCGCCGCCAGAGCCTCGAAGGACTCCGGGGCGTGGATGCTCCGGTAGGCGGTGACGGCGTCGCAGAGGCCGTATCGGCTCCGCAGCGCCTCCGGCAGCAGCTCCGGCAGCTCCGCCAGGCAGGCGTCCAGGGCCTGTTGGACCGTGCGGGAGATCATGTTGTTGTGGAGCCCCGCCGTCAGGGGGTAGATGGGCATGATGCGGCGGGTCAGGACCCCGGGCCTCTCCACGGGCTCGAAGATGGGGTTCGTGATCTGGTAGCCCATGTAGTCCCCGTTCAGGGTCCCGTAGAAGTAATACTCCCGGCTGTATTCGAGGTTATCCGCCACGTAGCTCTGGTTGAAGAAGGTGACGTTGAGCCGGGCCGTCTCGTCGGCCACGGTGAGCTTGGTCAGATCCAGACCCTTGCGGATGTGGTGGGTCCGGGGCTGGGAGGTGACGAAGGCCCGGAAGCAAGCGGGCTCGTCCGCCTGGAGCTCCGAAATGGGGACGATGCGGCTCCGGTCCTCGTAGGTCCGGGGAAAATAGGAGATCAGATCATAGAGCGTGGTGATGCCGAGGTTGGCGAAGGTCCTGGCCCGGGCCTCGCCCACGCCCTTGAGATAGCGCACCGATTCAAACAGCCGCGCCATCGGCCCGACCCCCTTTCGTTCAAATTGATACTGAAGCTGGAAAACGGAAAAGGAGCTGCCTTTGCAGCCGTCAATTTCCCGTGGATTTCGCCGCCGACCCTTCGGCGGCGAACGGCGTTTCGCCGGACTCCGCGCCCTCCGCGGGGCGGACCAGGACGTAGAGCAGGCGGTCGAATTCCGGCGGGGCGGCGGTGAGGCCGCGCTCCAGCACGGAGAGACCGGCCCGGGCCAGCTCCGTCTCCAGGGTTTGGAAGCCGACGACCCGGCAGGAGGTCGCCGCCACCCGGACGGGACCGGCGGGGTGCTCCCGCTGCCGGAGCGCAAAGGCCTCGGCGGGGTCGGAGCAGAACTCCGTCTCCCCGTCGCCCATGCTGCAGAGCAGGGCGATCCCCTCCGGCGCCAGGTGCTCCCGGACGAAGCGCAGCAGGGCCCGGCGGTCCGCGTCCTCCGTCAGCATGTGGAGCAGGGCCACGGCGTAAATGAAATCCCAGCGCCCCGCCAGCTCGCCCCGGACGCAATCCAGCACCCGGTAGCGCTCGGCGTGGGCCGGGTCCTTCGCCCGGCACCAGGCCACGGCCTCGGGGGAGAGCTCCGTCGCGGTCAGCGCCCGACCCGCGGCCAGTAGGGGCCGGGCGTCCCGACCCTCCCCGCAGCCCAGCTCCAGGAGCCGCGCCGCCGGGTCCGGGACGAAGCGGGCCAGGGTCTCCGCCACGATGGGCGTGGGTACGTCTGCGGCCCAGGCATGGCCCCGGGCGTGAATCTGCCGATAGCGCGCGTCGTAGGCCTCGTAGTATCGCCGCATGGAATTACATTCTCTCGGGCGCCTCGAAGCCCAGCAGCTCGATGCAGGTCTCCAGGACCCGCTTGGTGAGGCCGATCAGGGCGATGTAGCCCTTCTGCTTCTGCTTGTCCTCCTCGCTGAGGATGCGGGTCTCGTGGTAGAATTTGTTGGCGTAGCCCGCCAGCTCGTAGATATAGGCGCAGATCACGTTGGGGGCGCAGTCCCGGTACGCCAGCTCCAGGGCGTCGGGCAGCCGGGTCAGGGCCAGCATCAGGTCCTTGGCCTCCGGGGTCTCCGGGGCGGCCACGGGCAGCGCCTCCCAGGCCCCGAAGCGGGCCAGGATGGACTTGATCCGCACGATGGTGTAGAGGATATAGGGACCGGTGTTGCCCTCGAAGGCCGCGAAGCGGTCCAGATCGAAGACGTAGTCCTTGGTGGGGGCGTTCATCAGGTCGCCGTATTTCAGGGCGGCCAGGGCGATCTTGGCGGTGACGTCCTCCACGTCCTCGCCGCTGACCAGCTGGTTTTCCTCCACCTTGGCCCGGACGAAGTCGGTGATCTCGCGGATCAGGGTCTCCAGCCGCATGACGCCGCCGGAGCGGGTCTTGAAGGGCTTGCCGTCCTTGCCGTTCATGGTGCCGAAGCCGATGTGCCGCAGCTCCGTCTCGGGCTTGACGAGTCCCGCTTTCCGGGCGGCCCGGAAGACCTGCTCGAAGTGGAGGCTCTGGCGCTTGTCCACCACGTAGAGGATTTTCGCGGGGTCCCAGGTCTGGGTCCGCTGCCGGATGGTGGCCAGGTCCGTGGTGGCGTAGAGGGTGGCGCCGTCGGATTTCATGATGATGCAGGGGGGGACCTCCTTGGTGTCGGTGGGCTCCTGGACCTCGATGACCTGAGCGCCCTCGCTCTCCACCAGGATGCCCTGCTTCCGCATCTCCTCCAGCATGCCGGGGATGTAGGACTGCGCGTCGCTCTCGCCCAGCCAGGCCTCGAAGCTGACGCCCAGCTTGTCGTAGTTCTTCCGCAGATCGGCCTTGGAGACCCGCATGATGTGCTGCCAAAGGGCATAGGGGCCGGGCTCGCCCTGCTGGAGCCGGTAGGTGAAGTCGTGGGCCCTGGCGGCGAAGGCCTCGTCCACCTTGGATTTCGCGGAGGCGGTGGGGTAGATCTCCTCCAGATCGGAGATGGTGAAGGGGGCTTCGGCGGGGTATTCGCCGGTGAAGTCCGGGTCGAAGTAGCAGAGCTCCGGCTGGCGGACCTGCAGCTCTGCAATCACCAGGCCCATCTGCAGGCCCCAGTCGCCCAGGTGTACGTCGCCGATGGCCTCCGCGCCGAAGAAGCGCTGGATGCGCTTGATGCTCTCGCCGATGATGGCGGAGCGGAGATGGCCGATGTGCAGGGGCTTGGCCACGTTGGCGCCGCCGTAGTCGATGACAACGGTGCCGGCCTTGGGGTCAGGCTCCACGCCGAAGCGGGGGGCCGTCCGGACCTGCTCCAGGTACTCCGCCAGGAAGCCGGGCTTCAGCCGCAGATTCAGGAAGCCGGGGGCCAGGGCCTTCACCTCGGCAAAGGCCGGGTCGCCCTCCAGCCGCGCCGCCACGTCGGAGGCGATCTGGATGGGGGCCTTGCGGTAGACCCTGGCGGCGGGCATGGCGCCGTTGCACTGGTATTCGCAGAGGTCCGGCCTGCCCGACAGGGTCACCCGGCCCAGCGCGGGGTCCACCCCCGCGGCGGCAAAGGCGGCGCTGACCTCCCGGCTGATGATATCAATGAGCTTTTCCATTTGCTTTTGTTCCTTCCG
>JAFWTG010000124.1 GCA_017519005.1 Oscillospiraceae bacterium
GCCGTAGCCGGTGGCCTCGGGACGGATGACGGAGCCGCCGTAGCTCTGGCCCTTGCCGGTGAGAACGCCGTTCTCCCAGGCGCCCTTCAGGCGGCGGTACTGGCCGAAGAGGTAGCCGATCTCGCGGCCGCCCACGCCCATATCGCCGGCGGGAACGTCAACGTCGGGCCCGATGTAGCGGTACAGAGCAGTCATGAAGCTCTGGCAGAAGCGCATGATCTCGGCGTCGGACTTGCCGGTGGGATCGAAGTCAGCGCCGCCCTTGCCGCCGCCGATGGGCAGGCCGGTCAGAGCGTTCTTGAAGATCTGCTCAAAGCCCAGGAACTTGATGATGCCGGGGTATACGTTCTTCTGGAAGCGCAGGCCGCCCTTGTAGGGGCCGATGGCGCCGTTGAACTGGCAGCGGTAGCCGGTGTTGGTGTGGTAGTTGCCGGCGTCGTCCTGCCAGACAACACGGAAGGTGAACATACGCTCAGGCTCTACGATGCGGCCCAGCAGATCGACCTTCTCGTACTCCGGATGCTTGTCCATCACGGGGGAGAGGGAGGACAGGACCTCCTCGATGGTCTGCACAAACTCCGGCTCGGAAGCGTGCTTGGCCTTGACGTTTTCGATGACTCTCTGGACATAAGCGTTCATAAATGATACCTCCATATAATATGTTTGCTTTCGCAAATGGATGACGGATCAGAAATTGGCGATGATCTGCACGATCTCGCTGCCGATGCGCTTCTGGGCCTCGCCGGTGGCGGCGCCGATGTGCGGGGTGCAGGAGACGTTGGGATGGTTGTAGAGCGCCGCGTTCTGGGAGGGCTCCTCCGCCCAGACGTCCAGGCCGGCAGCCCGGACCTTGCCGGAGTTCAGGGCCTCCAGCAGGGCGGCCTCGTCCACGTTGGTGCCACGGGAGGTGTTGATGATGGTGACGCCGTCCTTCATCCTGGCGATGGTCTCGGCGTTGATCAGCGCGCCGCCGTTGACGGCGGGGGCGTGGACGGAGATGAAGTCGGACATGGCCAGCAGCTCATTCATCTCCACGTAGGGGATGCCCAGCTGCTCCTCGATGCCGGGGATGTGATAGATATCGAAGGCGACGACCTTCATGCCGATGGCCTTGGCCATGACGCCCAGGTGCTGACCGATGCGGCCGAAGCCCACGATGCCCAGGGTCTTGCCCTGCAGCTCGTAGCCCTTGCCGTAGGCCTTCTTCTCCCACTTGCCCTCGCGCATGCTGTGGCCGGCCACGGAGATGAAGCGGGCGCAGGCGAACATGTGGCCCAGGGCCAGCTCCGCCACGGACTGGCTGGAGGCCTTGGGGGTGTTGCGGACGGTGATGCCGTTGGCCTCGGCGTACTTGACGTCGATGTTGTCCACGCCCACGCCGCCGCGGATGATGAGCTTCAGCCTGCCGCCCTTGGCCTCGTCGATGTGGTTGGCGCGGACCTTGGTCTTGGAGCGGACCACCACCGCGTCAAAGTCGCGGAGGGCGGCGCCCAGCTGGTCGGGCTCGTAGAACTGCTCGACGACCTCATGGCCCATCTCTCTCAAAGCCGCCATTGCGGACTTGTCCATTCCGTCGGTAACAAGAATACGCATTACGTTTTCCTCCAAATTGTCAGTGATGGTGGCGCACACTGTGCGCCGCTACGGTAAATTACTTGTGCTCCGCCTCGAACTTCTTCAGGCACTCCACCAGCGCTTCGACGCCCTCCTTGGGCATGGCGTGGTAGATGGAGGCGCGCAGGCCGCCCACGGACTTGTGGCCCTTCAGGTTCTCAAAGCCGGCGGCCTTGGTGTAGGCGATGACCTCGGCGTCCAGCTCCTTGGACTCGGTGACGAAGGGGATGTTCATCAGGGAACGGTCCTCCTTGCGGACGGTGCCCACGAACATTCTGGACTGATCCAGGAAATCGTAGAAGACCTTGGCCTTTTCGATGTTGATCTTCTCCATCTCGCCCAGGCCGCCCAGGTTCTTCAGGTACTTGAAGACCTTGCCGCAGACGTAGATGGCCCAGCAGTTGGGGGTGTTGTACATGGAGCCGGCGTCGGCGTGGGTCTTGTACATCATGTAGATGGGGGTCTTGGGGTCCAGGTCCTCGCGGATCAGGTCCTCGCGGATGATGACGATGGCCAGGCCGGCGGGGCCGATGTTCTTCTGCACGCCGCCGTAAATCATGCCGTAGTCGGACACGTTGCAGGGCTTGGAGAGGAACATGGAGCTCTGGTCGGAGACCAGGACGTGGCCCTTGGTGTTGGGCAGCTTGGGCCAGGTCACGCCGTGGATGGTCTCGTTCTCGCAGATGTAGACATAGTCGGTGTCCTCGGGGATGTCCAGGTCGGAGCAGTCGGGAATATAGGAATAATTCTTGTCCTTGGAGGAGGCGGCGACGATGACCTCGCCGTACTTCTTGGCCTCAGCAATGGCCTTCTTGGACCAGGCGCCGGTCTCGATGTAGACGGCCTTGCCGTTCTTCATCAGGTTCATGGGGATCATGGCAAACTGCAGGGTCGCGCCACCCTGGATGAACAGAACCTTGTAGTTGTCGGGGATGTTCATCAGCTCGCGCAGATCGGCCTCGGCCTCGTCGATGATCTGCTGGAAGACCTTGGAGCGGTGGGACATCTCCATGACGCACATGCCGCTGCCGCGGTAATTCATCATCTCGTCACGGATCTCCTCCAGAACAGGCTCCGGCATGGTGGCGGGACCGGCGGAGAAGTTATAGGTGCGGCCATATTTCATAGTTGTACCTCCTGGTTGCAAATCCTTGTTGTTTTGTGAATTTTTCATAAGAGGCGCACCGCCTCTTGTACCGTTTCTTAGTATACATGACAAATCGCAAATAATCAACCGCTTTCTGTAAAAATCGCAAGATATTTTCCTGGGACCTCTATAAGCATTTCTTATATGCATCCGGAGCCCAAGTGTTCACACTTTCTTTCTTGCAAAACGCCCGGAAATGCGCTATACTGGAAGCACGCTGAATGGGAGTGATCGTATGGCTAAGCTGAACAGCAAAATCAATCGCTTTTTCTATCGCAACCGGGACAGGGGCGTTCGCAATCTGATGCTCTACGTCTGCGCCGGCAACGTGGTGGTGTGGCTGCTCACGCAGCTCACCCGGGCCAACCCCTTTTTCTATGAATTCCTGTACTTCAACCCGGAGCGGGTCGTGTCGGGCCAGATCTGGCGGCTCTTTACCTATCCGCTGGTCTATCTCTGCGAATCCAACCCCATCTTCGGCTTCATCACGCTGCTGTTCTTCTACTGGTGCGGCTCCATCCTGGAGCAGTACTGGGGGACGCTGCGCTTCAACGCCTATTATCTCTGCGGCGTGCTGCTGACGGATCTGGTGGGCGTGGCCGTCGGCCTCGCGGCGGCGGCGGAGCTGGGCGGCTTCAGCAGCGTCATCACCTCGATCATCGGCATCGGCTTCGTGGGCTACGTGAATCTCAGCCTGATTCTGGGCGCCGCCACGGTCATGCCGGACGAACAGATCCGGATCTGGTTTGTGATTCCGGCCAAGATGAAGTGGCTGGCCTGGCTCGACCTGGGCATCTATCTGTTTCAGATGATCCGCTCGCTGGTCTCTCTGCTGCAGCTTCACGCGGTCTACGTCTCCTACTATCTGCTCCTGCTGGTACCTGTGGCGGCCATCGTCAACTATCTGCTGTTCTTCGGGAAGCAGGCGGCGAACATTCTCCCGGACTTCCTCCGCTTCCGCCCCACCCGCCAGAGCCGGCAGCGCATCGTAAAAAACAAGAGTGCGTATTCCGACGCGGGCCTGGGCCGCTCCGCGGGCCGGAGCGGCGCAAGGAGCGGGAGCCGGAGCGCCGGCGGCGCGCAGGCCCGCTTCCGCTGCACCGTCTGCGGCCGCACGGAGCTGACGAACCCCGAGCTGGAATTCCGCTACTGCTCCAGGTGCGCCGGCTACCGCTGCTACTGCCAGGACCACATTCATAACCACACCCACATCACCCAGTGAGGACGGGGCAGCCCGACAGATTCGGATTTGTCGGGCTCTTGCCGTAGGGGCCGGCGTCCTCGACGGCCCGCAGGGATCAGATAACGACACGTTCGGGGCGTCGAGGACGCCGCCCCCTACGGCCATACAAATCCCGATTTGCCCGCAGAAAGGAACGGATATGGCACGATTTTTCGTTGACGAGCTGCCTGCGGAGGGCAGCCGATACACCCTGAGCGGGGAGAACGCGGAGCACGCACGGGTGCTGCGGCTGCGGCCCGGCGAAGCCGTGACCCTCTGCGACGGGCGGGGCACGGACTGTCCCTGCGCCGTGGAGGAGGGCTTGACCCTGCGGGCCGGGGCCTGGGCGCCCTGCGCGGCGGAGCCGCGGGTCCGGGTCTCCCTGTGGATCGCCTTTCCCAAGGCGGACAAGGCCGAGCACGTGATCCAGAAGGCCGTGGAGCTGGGCGCGGCGGAGATCGTGCTGTTCCCCTCCCGCTACTGCGTCTCCCGGCCCGAGGGCAAGGCGCTGGACAAGAAGCTGGAGCGCTGGCAGAAGATCGCCCGCGCCGCTGCGGAGCAGTCCCGCCGGGGCGTGATCCCGCCCGTCCGGGCGGTGGACGCCTGCGCCGAGGCCCTCCGGGAGGCCGCCCGGGCGGAGCTGCCGGTGCTGTTCTACGAGAACGAAAGCGGCTATTCCCTCCACGATGCGCTGGCGGAGCTCGGCGGCCTGCGGTCGGGCGCTCCTGACGCCTCGGGCGGGCGGTCAATGACCGCCCCTACGGTCAGCCTGATGACCGGGGCCGAGGGAGGCTTCTCCGAGGAGGAGATCGAAAAGGCCAGGCTTGCGGGCATGAAAATCTGTACCCTGGGACCGCGCATTCTGCGCTGCGAGACCGCCCCCCTGGCGGGTCTGGCCGCAGTCATGTTCGCACTCGGCGAGATATGATCCGTAGGGGGCGGCGCCTTCGACGCCCCGCTGTCCGTATCAAAACGCCGGCACGGGGCGTCGTGGGCGCCGCCCCCAACAGAAGAAATGAGGTTTTGCCATGCAGTATCAATTCTACGCTCTGCTGTCCCGGATGCGCTACATCACCCGTTGGGGGCTGATGCGGAACACCTTCCCCGAGAACGTCCAGGAGCACAGTCACCAGGTGGCGGTGCTGGCCCACGCCCTGGCCCTGATCCGCCGGGACGTGCTGGGCCTGGAGGCCGACCCGGAGCGCTGCGCCACCGCGGCCCTCTACCACGACGCCTCGGAAATTCTGACCGGCGATCTGCCCACCCCCATCAAGTACTACAACCCCGAGATCAAGCACGCCTACAAGCAGGTGGAGCGGGTCAGCGGGGAGAAGCTGCTGGCCATGCTGCCGGAGCAGCTGCGGGCGGGAATGGCGCCGCTGATCTTTGAGGACGACCCCGTAAGCCGGGAGATCGTCAAGGCCGCCGACAAGCTCTCGGCCCACATCAAGTGCATCGAGGAGCTGAAGGCCGGCAACCTGGAGTTCGCCTCCGCCGCCCAACAGACCCGCCGGGCCCTGTCCGAGATGCAGCTCCCGGAGCTGGACTGGTTCCTGGAGCACTGCCTGGACAGCTTCGGGAAGAACCTGGACGAACTGGAATGAAATCATGCAAAAACGCCGCCCGTTTCGGGCGGCGTTTTTGCGTGATCTTATTCGTGGAGCTTTTTCACCTGGGCGGCGATTTCCTCCACCTTTTTGTCGTTGAGGATGAACTTCTTCCGGAACCAGAAGAAGGCGAAGATCAGGCCGATGATGGGGATCACGGTCATGGTCATCCGCAGGCCGGTCTTGGCGGCGGCGGAGACCCCCAGGGACCAGTCCACGTGCTTGGCCTCCTCGGTGATGGCCTCGTCGGAGAGCTTGTTGACGGACAGACAGATGGAGGCGGCCAGGGCGGCGATGCCGGAGGCCAGCTTCACCACGAAGGTCTGCATGGAGAAGATCACGCTTTCGTCCCGGCGGCCGTTCTTCAGCTCGCCGTAGTCCACGGTGTTGGCCAGGAAGACCGTGGTGATGACCGAAAGGATGCCGTTGGCGGAGAAGATGCAGAAGGCGGGAACGAAGAGCACGAAGACGCTGTTCATGTTGGTGAAGGCCAGGCCCAGCAGGACCACGTAGCCCAGCACCGCCAGCCCCAGGCAGAGATCGAAGATCGTCCGGTTGGAGAACTTCTTCCGCAGCAGGGGATAGAAGAGCATCATCGCCAGGATCTGGATGGCGCCGCCGAAGGTGTTGAACAGGACGTAGGCGTCGTTCCAGCCCACGGTGCCGAAGTCATACTTGAAGAAGTAGATCACCAGGTTGGAGGTGATGTAGATGGCCGTGTTCACCAGGACGATGGCAATGGTGACGGTCATGGCCTGGTCGTTCTGCACCAGGGCCTTGAACATCTGCTTCACCGAGACCGTCTCCATGGAGGCGGTGGATTTTTCCTTGACGTTCAGGCAGGTGAGGCCGATGAAGACGATGAAGAGCACGCCCACGATGGCCGCGAAGTACTTGAAGCCCACCACCTCGATCAGCTTGGCTCCGGCATTCTCCCCGGCGAACATGGCGCCCAGCCGGGGCACCAGCATCATGGTGAAGACCGTAATGATGGCGGCGCCCACGCCGGCGCAGCTCCGGGCGATGGTGGTCAGATTCTCCCGCTCCTTGCCGCCCTGGGTGAAGGCGGGGATCATGGACCAGTAGGGAATGTCCATCATGGTGTAGGTGACGCCCCAGAGGATGTAGAAGATGGCGGCGTAGGCGGTCAGGCCCTTGGCGTCCATGGCGGGAGGGGCGGCGAACATGAAGTAGAGGATCACGGCGTTGGTGACGGTGCCGATCAGCAGCCAGGGCCGGAAGCGGCCCCAGCGGGTCTTGGTTTTGGCCACCACCACGCCCATGATGGGGTCGTTGAAGGCGTCGAAGACCCGGGCGACCAGCAGAATGACGCCCATGATCCAGGCCTCCACGCCCAGCAGGTCCTGGAAGTAGTAGAGCACGTAGCTGGCCGAGAGCATGTAGACCATGTCCTTGCCCACCGCGCCCAGTGCGTAGGAGAGCTTTGATTTGCCGGATAAGCGTTGGCTGTCCATATTGTGTCCTTTCCGCGCCGCAGGGGACGGAAGCTCCGTCCCCTGCGGCGGCAATCGCTTATGATTCTGTCATTCTGAGGGCCCTAAAGGACTAGCTTCGCGTCGAAGCGAAGAATCCGCGCCCACCCTTCTCCGGTCCCTTGCCGGCGTGGGGTACGGCGCGCGCTGTGCGGCGCTACAGGCGCAGCTCGATGCTGCGCTCCTCGCCGTTCAGCGCATAGCGGACGGTGACGCTGCGGAGCTTCTTCTCCAGGGGGCCGTTCTCCACGGAGAGAACCTTGGCGCCCTGGAGGGCGCAGAGGGCCGCGAAGAGCCGACGCTTCTTCTCGTCGTACTTGCTGAAGTCGTCGGAGGCGAAGAGCACGGAGCCGAAGAGCGCGTTGACCACGGCCAGGGTGTGCTTCTGCTCGTCGGAAAGCGTGGTGTTCTCCTCCCGCAGCAGGAAGACGTCCGGGTCGTTCCGGAAGGCGCGGCCGTCCAGCTGGCGGCGGTAGAGGGTGTTGCGCTGGGTGTGCAGGGTGGAGGGGCGCTCGTTGTGGAGCCAGCGCATGAAGAGCTTGTCGTCAAAGTCCAGGGACATGTCCGGGCCCACGCGGCAGTATTCCACCCGGCCGAAGGCGGAGGCCAGCGGCACGCCGCAGCCCAGGATCTGGCAGTCCCCGCAGACCTCCCGTAGGAAGTCCATGGCGTCGGCCATGATCTCGCCCCGGGTCTTGTCGGGCCGGGAGCTCATGCAGGCGGCGTAGAGGAAGTCCAGCTTGAAGAGGGTGACGCCCATGGACTTGAAGTGCTCCACGCTCTGCCGGATGTAGTCCCGGACCTCGGGATGGTAAGGGTCCAGGGCGAAGTGGCCGGACCAGTTGGAGCCGCAGTAGATCCGCTTGCCCTCCTTGTACTGGAACCACTCGGGATGCTCCCGGTAGAGGGCGGAGTCCCGCTCGGCCACGAAGGGGGCCAGCCAGACGCCCGCCTGATAGCCCTCGTCCCTGATCCTCTGGACAATGGGCTCCAGGCCGTTGGGGAACTTCTTTTCGTCCACCGTCAGCCAGTCGCCCACGAAGGGCTCGAAGCCGTCGTCGATCTGGAAGATCTGGGGCTTGACGGGCAGGGCCTTCAGGCCCTCCAGATCCCGGAGGATTTGCTCCTCGGAGATGTTCTGATAGCAGTTGTACCAGGAGGTGTAGCCGATCTTGGGCTCCGCGGGCAGGGCCTTGACGCCCATCGTCTCAAACCAGCGGTCGAAGACGGCGTTCTCGTCCCCTTCGGCGAAGAGCAGATCCAGACCCACGTAGCGCTCGCCCGGCTGGAGCCAGCGGTGGTGGCAGTCCTTCCGGAAGTTGACCACGTTTTCCTCGGGCCAGATCACGATCCGGGTGAAGCCCGTGTCCTCCGCCAGAGAGGCCAGCAGCGTGAACTGCCCGCCCCGGCGGAGATAGGCGTAGGAGTAGCCCTTCTTATAGCCCTGCCGCAGGTCCTTCCGGTAGACGGGGTCGGCAAAGTAGCCGTCGCCGTACTGGGACAGGCCGAACCGCCGGTCCAGGGCCTTGGGCACGAAGCGCATGGCGGCGTCGTACTGCTTCCGGGTGCGCTCGGGGCTGTAGGTCCAGCTCTGATAGCCGTTGAGGAAGTAGGCGTCGGCCTCGCAGTCGCAGGCGAAGACGGCGCTGAGCTCCTCCAGCTCCACGGGCTCCTGCCCCTCGTTGCGGAGGGTCAGGGTGTAGCGGCCTTCCTCCAGCCGCTCGTCGCAGGCCAGCTCGCCGCTGCTGCGAACGACTTTTCCCTTCAGCTCCATCTTATTTCTTCTCCTTTTTGCGTTCAATGGTGCCCATGACCTTCTTCTCGTTGTAGAGGCCCAGGATCACCGCGCCCAGGGTGCAGAAGCAGACCGCCACGATGGCGACGATCCGCAGGCCCAGGGCGGAGGCGGTGATCTCGTTGGAGTTGGCGGCCTGGGTGGTGCCGATGATGGCCAGGGAGGTGAAGACCAGCATGGCCAGAGCCTGGCCCCACTTCATGGCGAAGGTGCGGGCCGCGAAGAACATGCCCTCCCGGTTCTCGCCGGTGACGATGCCGTCGGCCTCCGCCACGTCGGCCACGATGGCCTGGGGGATGATGCCCAGCAGGGCCATGGGGAAGGCGGCGATGATGCAGATCAGCACGCCGGGCAGCATGCCGGTCAGGAAGGGCAGCACGCCGATGAGGGCGGTGATGGTATAGGCCAGGGCCAGACCCAGGAAGCCGCAGATGACCATCTTCTTCTTGCCGTGCCGGCGGACGAAGCCGTTGACGAAGGGATAGAAGCAGGCGGAGAGGACGGTCATGCCGCCCATGAACACCATGGTCATGCTCTCATCCAGGCCCATGGAGACCTTGACGAAGAAGGGAAGTCCGGTCTGGAAGAGGGTCAGGCCCACCCAGTACATGATGTCGGAGCCGGCGAAGACCCGGAACTCCCGGTTCTTGAAGGTGGCGCCCAGGGACTTGAAGACGGAGGCGCTGGAGGGCTTGGTGTCCACGAACTCCTTTTCCTTCAGCAGGAAGGTGGGGATCAGCATGCAGACGCAGGCGATCACCGCCAGGACGATGAAGCAGATCCGGTAGCTCCAGTTGAAGCCCACGGCGCCGCGCAGCATCCCCGCGAAGACGAAGGGCGTGTAGGCCAGCATGGTGCCGGCGAAGAAGGTCAGGGAGATGGCGGTGGAGATGAACATGCGGTCGTCCTGGGTCTTGCCGAACTCGGAGATCAGGGCGGTGTAGGGGGTGCAGTACATGGTCATGAA
>JAFWTG010000125.1 GCA_017519005.1 Oscillospiraceae bacterium
CCGTCAAGGAGATCAAGGCCGGTAAGATCGAGTACCGTCTCGACAAGACCAACATCATCCACTGCCCCATCGGCAAGGTGTCCTTCGGGCCCGAGAAGCTCGAGGAGAACATGGCGACCCTGATCGGCGCCGTCATCAAGGCCAAGCCCGCCGCCGCCAAGGGCCAGTATATCAAGTCCTGCGTCATCGCCTCCACCATGGGCCCTGGCGTCAAGGTCAACACCACCAAGTATTGATCTGCGGACAAACGAACACCCGGACTCCCTGCGGAGTCCGGGTGTTCGTTTGTCAAAAGCCGGCCGGTTTTGAAACCGGCCGGCTTTTTTGGAACGAAGGATCAGTAGATGTACACTGCGGTGCCGTTGGCGCAGCTGTTGTAGACCCAGATGCAGTCCTCGTCCATCATGCGGATGCAGCCGGCGGAAGCGGGGTAGCCGATGGCCGGGTTGTAGATGCCGCCGCCGTAGGCCGTGGGCCGGGAGTGGAAGGCCCGGGCCTCGTCAAAGTAGGTCACGTGGTGGCAATAGAAGTGCTCATAGGTCCACTGTGTGGTCCTGCCGTAGACCCTCACGACCTCCACGGGGGTTGGGCAGTAGTTGACGCCGGTGGCCACGGGGCCGGTGCGGATCAGATGCCAGTTGCCCCTGGAGCCCTGGAAGATGTTGACCTGCTGGCAGTAAAGGCTGACCCAGATCAGATACTGGGTGCCGCTGGTGGCGTTCCGCACGTGGTTGACGTAATATTCCTTCACGTCCTGCGGGTAGTCCTGGTCGGTGTAGAAGCGCTTGCCGCTGTAGGTGAGATTGAGGAACTGGGTCCAGCCCACGCTGCCGTCGGGCAGGCGGATCTTGGTGGCGGTCTCCTGCCGGGACTGCAGGACGATGACGTCGGTTCCGGCGGAGATGGACCTGGACACGGTGGAGAGGTTCATGCTGGTATAGAGCTTGCAGTTGACGTTGACCCTGCCCTCCACGTTCTGCGTCCGGATCTTGGCAGCCACGTCGGCCAGGTTCAGCTGCACCCAGTCCACCAGCACGCAGCCCTTCAGGCCGGTCCGGTCGATGACGTAGACGTTGATCTGCTCCCGGGAATGATAGCCGTCAAAGCGGGAGGAGAAGTCCCGGGTGGCGGAAATCACGTCGTTCTCCTTCAGCAGGACCCGTTCCTGCCGGGAAAACTCCTGGCCGTTCACGTGCCAGACCACGTCGTACTCGCCGATGCCGGCGGGCATGTTGGTGAGCTTCACCTTGATGGTGGCGATCGGACTCGCCGCGCTGACGGTCCAGGAGCCGTAGGCTGTGCCGACGATCTCCTGCACGTTGGGGTTGTAATCCGTGACGGTCTGGTTCGTCTGGCAGGAGTTGCTCAGACCGCGGCCCCGTTTGGTGAGCTTCTCGATCACGCCGGAGCCGTTGATGTACACGCCGTTGGCGTAGACCGTCATGTTCCTGACGGTGCCGGAGATGGTCATGTAATTCTTTTGCCAGACGTTCATGTTGTCTACCGTGCAGCCGGCAGAGAGAACCAGGTTGCCGTAGACGTTGAAGGTCTTGACGTTGCAGAAGACGCGGACCAGCTTGTAGTTGGTGACAGAGTTCAGCTGACGGTCGGAGTAGAGGTCCGCGTCCCGGCAAAGGATCAGCTCGTTGATGCTGCAGCCGGTCATACGGATCACGACCTTGTCGTTGCCCTGGATCACCAGCCGGCCGGTGACGGTCAGACCCTGGAGGTTCAGCTCGGTCTCGTCGGTGGAGAGGATCAGATCGCCGTTGACCGTGGTGTTGGGGGCCACGGTGGAGCTGCCGAGGGCAAACTTGCCGGTGAAGCTCTGCTCGTCCATGTGGTCGTCAATCTTGTCCAGCAGGTGGTGGACCACCACGGCAAAGTCCTGCCGGGTGATGTTCCAGTCGCACAGGAGATGGACGCCGTCGCCCACCAGGCCGCAGGTTTCGATCACGGCAGCCACGTCCTCGGCGGCCCAGTCGTGGACCTTCTTCCAGTCCTCAAACCGGTAGATGGCCTGACGGCCGAAGCCGTGAACGCCGAGATAGCGGGCGATATACACGAAAGCTTCTTCGCGGGTGATGGACTTGCCGGGGGTCAGCTTGGTCGCGGCAGGGTCCGCCAGGGGGATGATTCCCAGAGAGACGGCCTTTGCCAGCTGGCCCTCATACCAGGCGCCGTGCTCCACGTCGGTGTACTTGTCCATCGGAGCCATCTTCCGGGTTTTCAGCACGTTGTTGAGGATGGTGACAATCTCGGCGTGGGTGATGTTGTCCATCGGCGCCAGGTCGCCGTCGCCCTTGCCCACCATCAGTCCGCTGCGGACCGCAAAGACCAGGGCGTCCCGGGCGTAGCTGTCGGGAATATGAAACTTGGCGATGATCTGCTCGTCGGTCATCTCCGAGACCGGGGGCTCCGGAGGCTCCGGCGGGTCGGTGGGTTCCGGCTCGGTGGGTTCCGTGGGCTCCATGGGCTCGGTGACGGGCTCCGTGGGCTCGGTGACGGGCTCTGTGGGCTCGGTGACGGGCTCCGTGGGCTCCGTCGTCGGCTGGGAATCAGCCGCGGGCTCGACGGGCTCGCTTGCGGGCTCCGGCTCAGAGGGCAGAGTGACCGGACCGGCGGCAAAAACGCAGGTCGCCAGCAGAGCCGCACAGAGCACCAGCGCGATCAGGCGAAGCGTGTTTCTCATAAGCAATTCCTCCTTCCCGCACCGACGGGCGGCGCGGTTTTTCTGGTCGACAATCGTATGCAAATAACTGTCTATTACAGTATAGAATACTGCATAATCCGTAAAAATTCAAGCCCTAATTCAAAATTCCGCGGGCTTTTCTCATTCTTTTCTCAATTCCGATTTCCCGGACTTCTCTGCGCGCCGAACGGGCTGTCGGAAATTCCGGCGTTCTGTCTGTATAGACGCGATCAGCTTCCATACGGTTGACAGGTTTTCGAAAAAACATGTCAAAAAACACAGAAAATCGGGATTTGTCGCGTTCGCAGCCGCTGACAAATCCCGATTTTTGGAATGCGCTCAGTAGATGGTCACGGAGGTGCCGGGGGTGACGGTCTGCAGGATCTTCACCATGCTCTCTTCCGAGACGGCCACACAGCCGCCGGTGGGATAGTCCGGCTCCTTCCAACAGTGGAGGAAGATGGCGTTGCCCGCGTAGGGCGCGCAGGCGGCGTTGTAGCCCAGGTCCAGCAGGTAGGCGTAGCGGATGGGATAGTCCATCAGATGCTCGTCCTCAGAGTAGTCCCAGTCGGGATGCTCGCTCTTATAGAGCAGATGGTTGTAGTTCAGACCGTTGCTGCCCGTGGCGCACCAATACATGTCGTCGGTGACCTTGGTGTAGGGCAGCAGGCTGCCGGGGTCGTCCTTGATCCCGTAGGCTTCGCCGATGGTCCAGGTGCCCAGGGGCGTCTTGGTGTCGCCCTCGGACTGCTTGCCGGGGCCGTTCTTGCCCACCACGGCGGGGCAGGAGAAGACCTCTTCGTATCTGCCGTCCCTGGCCTGATAGATGGTCAGGGTGGCGTGGAAATCGCCGTCGATGGCGGTCTCGATGCCGATGCGGTACTCGCCGTTCCGTTCCACGGAGATGGGCTGCCCGAAGAGCTTCTTCCGGACCTCCTCCTGGGAGATGACGTTCTTGTAGCGCTTGTACCTGGCGGCGTCCACGCGGCTCCAGATCAGCAGGCCGCCCAGGATCAGAACGGCGACGCAGAGGACGGCGATGATTGCCTTTGCCTTTTTGTTCATGGTTTTTCCTTCTTTCTCAGTTGATTGGTTTTTGCTTCGATCAGCCCCATCGTCAGCCAGAAGAAGGGCATGACGATGACGGATGAAAAGCAGAACAGCATGGCCCCCAGGAAGCAGGCCAGCCCGCCGCCCAGGATGGCGGTCGCCCGGTCTCTCCGGTTTCGGACCCAGTGGAACAGCACCAGGCCCACCGTGCTTAGCCAGGCCAGCAGCGCCGGGAGCCCCTGGCAGTAGAGGATATGCAGCGGGTAGCAATGAGCGTCCGTGACGGTGGCCCGCGCGACCTCCACGCCGTTTTCATAGCGGATGAAGGGCTCCAGCCCCGAATAGCGGGCCATATCCGGCCCCACGCCGGTCCAGAGCCGGTCGGGGATCCGGCCCAGCATCTGCCGCCAGATGAAGAAGCGGCCGGTGCCGAAGCTGTCCTCAAAACGGCCGTGGAGGATCTCATGGAGCTCATGGAGGAACTTCACCGGCAGGTCCAGGAACCAGAGCAATCCCAGCCCCAGCAGCGCCAGGCCGGCCAGCGTCGCCGCGATCCATTTCCGCTTTCCCTCCGGGCAGAGGACCAGCGCGCAGACCGCCCCGCCCAGAACCAGCCCCACCAGACCGCAGAGCACCCGGATCCAGAGCATGATCCCCACGCAGACGGCGGCCAGCAGCCAGCAGGGCCAGGCCTCCTTGGGCCTCTGCCCCCGGGTGTGCAGCAGGAGCATGGGGGCCGCCAAGGCCAGGAAGGCGGAGACGATGTCCACGTTGCCGAGGGTGCCGGCATAGGCGCCCTTGTACCTGACGCCGTAGCCGTCATAGAAGTTGAGCCCCTGGGGGTAGAGGTTCAGGGGGTTTCCGCCCAGGGCCTGGGCAGCGCAGACGACGCAGAAGACCGCGAGCGCCCAGAACAGGACCCGGAAGAGCCGCTCCGAGGGCAGGCCCCAGCGGGAGACGGTCAAAAAAAGCAACACGTAGAGGCTCAGAGTCAGCGCCGCCTCATGGGCCGTGGCGTCGTACCAGGGGCTTCCCTGCTCCGTTTCGCAGAAAGCCGCGGAAACGAGGGTACAGCCCAGGAAAATCAGCGCCGTGATCTGCGCGGGGCTGAGAGGCCGGAGACGCTTTGCCCGCAGATCCCGAATCAGCAGACCGGCGCCAAGGATCAGCAGGAGTCCTGCCAGGGCGTACAGGCACCAGGTCTTGGATCCGGAAATGCCGCCGTAGCCGGAGAAGCCGGGGAAAAGCAGATAGCCTGCCGCAAAGAGCCCCAGCCAAAGCTCCATACAGCGCTCCAGCGGATCCGCTTTGCGGGCTTGCGTACGGAGCTTCCCCGTTCGCGCCCGCTGCCCGGCGGACTTGGCTTGTTTGGGCAAGGTCTTCCCTCCTTTCGTCCATTTGAACGCAAAGCCGCCCCCTCGACGATGCGTGGGGCGCGGCTTTTGCGATGCCGGTATTTTTTACTCCTCGGGGGAGAAGTCTTCCTTGCCCACGCCGCAGAGCTCGCAGGCAAAATCCTCGGGAAGGTCTTCCCACTTCACACCGGTCTCTTCCTCATCGTAGACCCAGCCGCAGACATTGCAGACGTATTTCATGGTTTGCTCCTCCTGATAAAAGATTGGATGGGCTTCATCCTTGCGGCTTATTATATCATTTTCTTCCTGCTTTGGCAAGAGAAATCCGCTCATTTTGCGCCCGATTCCGAAAAATCGGATTTGTCGATCGGGCAAACCGAATCCTCCGAACAAATCTCAAAAAATAGGTGTTTCTTTTTTCCCGAAAATAAGGTACAATAGCAAAAGAAAACACCGGGAGGTATGAGGATGGAACTGACCAACGCTCGTGAAATGAAGGCGCTGCTGGAGGAGAACGGCTTTCACTTTTCCAAGGCCAAGGGCCAGAACTTTCTGACGGCGGCCTGGGTGCCGCAGCGGATCGCCGAGGAGGCGGGCGTGGACCGGGACGCGGGCGTCCTGGAGGTCGGCCCGGGCATCGGCCCTCTGACCGAGCAGCTCTGCCTCCGGGCCGGGAAGGTCCTGGCCGTGGAGCTGGACCGCCGCCTGGAGCCCATTCTGGCGAAAACCGTCGGCCGCTTCGACAATCTGGAGCTGCGCTTCGCCGACGTGATGGACCTGGACCTGGCCGAAACCGTCCGGGAGAGCTTCCCCGGCCTGCGTCCCATGGCCTGCGCCAATCTCCCCTATTATATCACCTCTCCCATTCTGACAAGGCTGCTGGAATCCCGCGCCTTTTCGTCGGTCACGGTGATGATCCAGAAGGAGGTGGCCCAGCGGATCTGCGCCGCTCCGGGCATCGGCGAGGGCGGCGCCTTCACGGTCTTCTGCCACTGGTACGCGGAGCCGAGGCTGCTCTTCGAGGTGCCGCCGGACTGCTTCCTGCCCCGGCCCAAGGTGACCTCCGCGGTGATCACGCTGAAAACCCGGCCCGCGCCCCCCTGTCCCGTGACGGACGAGGCGCGCTTCTTCCGGGTGGTCCGGGCCGCCTTCGCCCAGCGGCGGAAGACCCTCTCCAACGCCCTGGCGGCGGGCTTCCCGGAGCTGGGAAAAGAGCGCGTCGTCCAGGTATTGACAGACTGCGGCCTCTCCCCCACCGTCCGCGGCGAAGCGCTGACCATCGAGCAGTTCGCCGCGATTGCCAATCGGATTGCTGACTGAAACACGCTGCAGGTATGCCGTAGGGGCGCTCATTGAGCGCCCGCGCTTGCGAAGCAAGCATCGTTTGCGTCAGCAAATGATCCAGCCGGTCTCCATATCGTAACCGCGTCGGATTTGCCTGACGGCAAATTGTCCGCCTGCGGCGGACCGGGCGATCAATGATCGCCCCTACGGCGCAAAGGAAGGTTATCTTATGCCCATCTCCGCAAACGAATACTTCAAAGGGCGCTTCGGCTGCAAGGTCTACAAGCTGGCGCTGGACGGGGGCATGACTTGCCCCAACCGGGATGGCACCAAGGGCGTCGGGGGCTGCATCTTCTGCTCCGGCTCCGGCAGCGGGGACTTCGCGGAACGGCGGGTCTGCTCCGTCACGGAGCAGATTGAGGCGGCCAAGGCCCGGGTTGCGGGGAAGATCAAAAACGGCAGATACGTCGCCTACTTCCAGAGCTTCACCAACACCTACGCGCCGCTCCCGTACCTGGAAGCGCTGTTCACGGAGGCGATACGCCACCCCGAGGTCTGCGCCTTGGCCGTCGCCACCCGCCCCGACTGTCTGCCGGAAGCGGTGCTGGGCCTGCTGGCCCGGCTGGACCGGGTCAAGCCGGTCATCGTGGAGCTGGGGCTCCAGACCATTCACCCCGCCACGGCGGCCTTCATCCGCCGGGGCTATCCCCTTTCGGACTTTGACCGGGCCGCGGCGCGGCTGACCGAGCTGGGCCTGCACACCGTGGTCCACGTGATCCTGGGTCTTCCCGGGGAGACGGAGCAGATGACGGTCCGGACCGTGGACTACGTGGGCCGCAGCGGGGCCAGGGGGATCAAGCTCCAGCTCCTGCACGTGCTGGAGGGCACCGATCTGGCGGCGCTCTGGCGGGCGGGGCAGGTGCCGACCCTCTCCCTGGAGGACTACGCCCGGCTGCTGGGCCACTGCCTCGCGGTGTTGCCGGAGGATATGGTGATCCACCGGCTCACAGGCGACGGGGCGAAAAAAGACCTGCTGGCGCCCCTGTGGAGCGCGGACAAGAAGCGGGTTTTGAATTATGTAAATCATTATTTATCCGGTCAAGGAATCCAATGGCGCACACTGTGCGCCGCTACAGAAAAGGATGGTTCATAAATGTACTTTGACTCGCACGCGCATTTGGACGACCGGCGCTTTGACGCGGACCGGGAACAGATTTTTGACGATCTGAAAAACCATGGGGTCGGGCTGATTATGAACGTCGGCTGCGACCTGAAGAGCAGCCTGCAAAGCATCGACCTGGCCCACAAATATCCCTTCGTCTACGCCGCGGTGGGCTCCCATCCGGACGACGCGGAGCAGGTGGACGACCGGCTGCTGGAAATCTACCGGAAGCTCTGCGCCGACGAGCGGGTGAAGGCCATCGGGGAGATCGGCCTGGACTACCACTATGAGGACCCACCGCGGGAGGTCCAGCTGCCCGCCTTCCGGGCCCAGCTGGAGCTGGCGAAGGGAGTGGGTCTGCCCGTCATCGTCCACGAGCGGGAGGCCCACGCCGACGGGATGGAGCTGATCCGGCAGTTTCCGGAGGTCACCGGCGTCTTCCACTGCTATTCCGGCGCGCTGGAGCAGGCGAAGGAGCTGGTGAAGCGGGGCTGGTACGTGGGCTTCACCGGCGTCGTCACCTTCAAGAACGCCCGAAAGGCCCTGGAGGTGGCCGAATGGCTGCCCCTGGACCGGATTCTGATCGAGACCGACTGTCCCTACATGGCCCCCGAACCCCACCGCGGCCGCCGCAACGACAGCCGCTACGTCCCCCTGGTAGCCGCCAGGCTCGCGGAACTGCGGGGGCTGGATCCGGAGGAATTCGGGAAAATCACCCCGGAGAACGCGAAACGGCTGTTCCGCATTCCGTAACAGATCGCAAAAAACGCCGCGCCGGACCCTTTTCAGGTCCGGCACGGCGTTTTGACGCAAATCGGGATTTGTCGAGCTCTTGCCGTAGGGGCCGGCGTCCTCGACGGCCCGCACGGCTCAAAAAACGACGCGCTCGGGGCGTCGAGGACGCCGCCCCCTACGCCTATATAAATCCCGATTTACAGCGGCAGGGCTTACAGATTCGCCAAAATCGAGCGGATTTCGTCGGGGGTGAATTTGTATTCCGTGTCGCAGAACTGGCATTCGATTTTGGTGTCCTTGCCTTCTTCGGCGATTTTTGTCAGCTCGTCGCGGCCCAGGGAGATCAGGGCGGCCTCCACCCGGTCCCGGGTACAGTAGCAGCGGTATTCGACCTCGGTGGGCTCGAAGAATTCCAGCTCCATGCCGCCGGTGACCTTGGTGAGCAGCTCCTGCAGGCTCAGCCCCGCGTCCAGCATGGAGGTGACGGAGCCGGCGGCGGCGATGCCCGCCTCCAGCTTGTCGATGACGGCGTCGGGGGCGCCGGGGAGGAGCTGGAGGATGAAGCCGCCGGCGCACTTCACGCTGTGGTCCACGTCCACCAGGACCCCCAGGCCGCAGGCGGAGGGGCACTGCTCGGACTGGACCAGGTAGGCGGTCACGTCGTCCCCGATCTCGCCGGAGACCAGCTCCACGGAGCCCACGTAGGGCTCCTTCATCTGCAGGTCCCGAATGACCGTCAGCAGACCGTCGGTGCCCACGGCGGCGCCCACGTCCAGCTTGCCCGCGTACTTCTCCAGCAGGGAGATATGGGGGTTCTGGACGTAGCCCCGGACGTTGCCCGCCGCGTCGGAGACCGCCAGGATGGTGCCCAGGGGGCCGCCGCCCTTGATCTGCAGGGTGACGGAGCCGTTTTCGATCTTCTGCATATTGCCCAGCATGGCGCAGGCCGAGAGGACCCGGCCCAGGGCAGCCGTGGCGGTGGGCGTGGTGTTGTGGATGGTCCTGGCCCGCTCCACGATGTGTTTGGAATTGATGGCGACGGCCTTGACCCAGCCGTCGGTGGTCATGGCGCGGAGGATGGTATCAGACATTGTTGCGTCTCCTTTTTTCTGAAGTAATAAGTAAGAAGTAATAAGGAATAAGTTCCCAAATCGTTCACTTGTTACCTATTACGCATCTATTCAGTCGTAGCGGCGCACAGTGTGCGCCACTTGCGCAAAGCAAACGATTTCCAGCATCGTCAAGGCATTTCCCCGGCATTTCTCGCCTTGCGGCGAGCCATTCCGCCGTTTTTGCGGCGAAATGGTGGCGCACACTGTGCGCCGCTACGGGGCGACTGAACAATTACTCTATTACTTATTACTTATTACTTACTACTTATTACTTATTACTTACTACTTATTACCTATTATTTTTGTGCCGCGAAAAAGATTCGCTGTTCGTCGGGTGCCGGTGGGCTGAGCTTCCGGTCGGCATAGACCTCGATGCGGGAGAAGCTGGCTTCGGAAAGCCATCGGGTGAGCTCGTCAACGCGATAGGCATATTCCAAATGCTCCTCCCGGCTGCGCCGCCAGAGCTTCCCCTCCTTTTGGAAAATATCCATGCCGTAGCAGCAGATGCGGGTCGCTTCGTCGAAGGCGGCCCGCCAGAGGCAGAATACCTCGTCGTCCTCGTCCAGCAGGATCTGCCCGTCCAGGGCCCGGAGCTTGGCCTCGGAGTTGATGTCGAAGATGAAGAGGCCGCCGGGGTTCAGGGCCTTGAAGACCCGGGCAAAGCATTCCCGCAGGGCGGCGGGCTCCGTCACGTAGTTGACCCCGTCCAGGCAGCAGACCACCAGGTCCACCGGCAGGGGCAGGCGCAGCTTCTCCATCCGCTGCCGGATGAAGTAGGGCGGGTTGTCCAGCTCCGCCGCCTTGTCGGCGGCCAGGGTCAGCATCTCCTCGCTCTGGTCCACGCCCAGAACGGAAAGGCCCTCCCGGGCCAGCAGAACGGCCATGGAGCCGGTACCGCAGGCCAGATCCACCGCGGAGGCGGGCTTGCAGCCGTAGCGCTCCAGGAGCTGATGATAGAAGGCCAGCACGGCCTCGTAGGGGACGTCGTTGGTCAGCCGGTCATAGGACGCGGCCAGAGCTTCGTAGGGCATGGGGAGCCTCCTAATAAGCGCCATCGCCCCATTCGGGGCGATGGCATCGGATTGTTTTCAGTTCAGCGCGGTAATCCCGTCCAGAATGGGCTGGGGGTCGGAGCCGTCCTGGATGCTGATCGTCGCGATTCCCATGTATTCGCTGTCGCCCCGGAACCAAATCTGATACTCCTCCACCTCGACGCCCTGCATCGTCAGGCTCAGATGCAGCACGGTGTGCTCCTCGCCGCCCACCAGCATGGAAACGGGCTCGTAATTCTTGATCTCCATTCCGGCGGACTGGAACTGCGTCGTGAACATCTCCTCAGAGAGGGTGAAAATCTGCTCGTCGCTGTAGAGGTCCAGCATGGGGTTCTTGGGCTGGATCAGCAGATTGAGATTGCTGCCGCCCAAATCGGCCATCATCAGGTCCATGAGCTGACCGGACTTTGCGATGATCTCCGCCACGTCCGTCTCCTTGTAGGCGTCGACGGTCATGTTGCTGATCTGCGCCATCTGCTCATCGGTATAGTAGAACCAGCCCTTGGGCTTTGCGATTTTCAGATTCAGAGCCTCGTTGATATAGGCGTCCTTGGTCTTCTCGCCCCGGACCGACGCAATCTCGTCCGGCTCGGTGTCGGCGGGAGCCTCGGTGGTGGCGGGGGCCTCGGTGGTGGCAGGGGCTTCCGTGGTGGCGGGAGCCTCGGTGGTGGCGGGGGCTTCCGTGGTTGCGGGCGCTTCTGTGGTGGCGGGGGCTTCCGTGGTGGCGGACGCTTCGGTCTTGGGGGCCTCCGTGGTGGCGGGGGTCGACTCATTGGCGCAGGCGGCCAGAACGAAGGTCAGGCACAGGGCCAGAATCAGAACGAGAATTCGTTTCATGTGCTGCAGGTTCCTTTCTTGCTTTCTATTATGCTTCTTCTCCGTCGCCTTCCGCGAGGGAGGCGGGGAGCTTGGGCTCGTCGCTGTGGTCGATGTGGTGCCGGATCTGACTGGTAATCATATTGAGGGCCACCAGGTTCTTGCCGCCCTCCAGGACCACCACGTCGGCGTTCTTCTTGCTGGGCTCCACGAACTGCTCGTGCATGGGCTTGACGGTCTCCAGATACTGGGTCAGCACCGACTGGAGGCTGCGGCCGCGCTTGGCCACGTCCCGCTTGATGCGGCGGATCAGGCGCACGTCGGCATCGGTGTCCACGAAGATCTTGATGTCCATTTCGTCGCAGAGGGCCTTGTTCTCGAAGATCAGAATGCCCTCGACGATGATGACGTTCCGGGGCCGGACCGTGATGGTCTCGGCAGTGCGGTTGTGAATGGCGTAGTCGTAGACCGGGCATTCGATGGCCTTGCCCTGCTTGAGCTGCTTCAGATGCTCGATCATCAGGTCCGTCTCGAAGGCGTCCGGATGGTCGTAGTTGAGCTTGCTGCGCTGCTCAAACGGCATGTCGTCGTGGGCGCGGTAGTAGTTGTCGTGGCTCAGAACGGTGATGTCGTCGCCGAAGCCCTGCATCAGATTTTTCATCAGGGTGGTCTTGCCGCTGCCGGAGCCGCCCGCGATGCCGATGACCAAGATGTTGTCTGTCATTGTTCCATCCTCCCCGCTCGCGCAAAAATTTACACCGATGGGGAACGCCCCATCGGTGTAAATTTTAACAGGATTTGTCGGAATTGTCAAGAGCTTATCACGCCGGGACGGGGGAGAACGGATTTCTCGCTTTGCTCGAAATGACGGCTCCCCGCGGAGGGAGAACGGATTTCCCGCTGCGCCCGAAATGACGGTTCCTTAACGCATGCCCTTGTCGTAGGGGATGCCCTCGGCCTTGGGGGCGCGGGAGCTCTTGGAGGTCAGGGCCAGGACGATCAGCGTGATCACGTAGGGCAGCAGCCGGTAGATGTAGGAGCTGATGCCGATCTCGTTGAGCAGGAAGTGGCCGTCGGCGTTGATGTCCAGGGTGGCGTAGGAGGCCGCGATGCACTTGAACAGGCCGAAGAGCAGCGCGCCCAGGGCGATGTTCAGCGGTTTCCAATTGCCGAAGATCATAACCGCCAGGGCCAGGAAGCCGAAGCCGGCCACGTCGCCGTTGGTGGTGCAGCCCTGGGTGGTGAGGGCGTAGACGAAGCCGCCCATGCCCGCCAGCGCGCCGGAGATGGTGACGCCGGCATAGCGCATCTTGTAGACGTTGATGCCCAGGGAGGCCGCGGCCTGGGGATTCTCACCGCAGGAGCGGACCCGGAGGCCGAAGCGGGTCTTGTAGAGAATGACGGACATGAGGACGAAGAGGAGGATGGTCAGATAGGTGGCCAGGTAGGTCTTGTCCAGGAAGGTGTTGCCCAGGAAGCCCATGTCCTCGTTGGCCCCGACGCCGAAGAAGGTCTTGCGGATCAGGAACCAGCTGGCGCCGCCGGCGCCGCCGGCCATGCCCATGGTGTTCTGGTTGACGATGATGCGGATCAGGAAGAGGGAGATGGCCGGAGCCAGCAGGTTCAGCGCGGTGCCGCCGATGGTCTGGTCCGCCTTCATATTGATGGAGGCGTAGGACAGCAGCAGGGAGAAGATGGCGCCCGCCACAGCCGCGATCAGCATGCAGAGGATCTCCATGCCCTGGAGCGTTACCCAGGCGGAGCTGGCTTCGCCGGTGCCGGCGTTGAAGGAGCTGACTGCCTCGGCCGCCTGCTGGAAGGCGGGCACGCCCTGCAGGATTCGGACGGCGAGCACGCCCACGAAGGCGCCCATAATCATGATGCCTTCCAGGGCCAGGTTGATGATACCGCTTCGCTCAGAGAAGACGCCGGCAAGGGCCACGATCATCAGCGGGATGGCGAAGAGCAGCGTCTGTTGGATCAGGAACGTCATGCCTGCGCACCTCCTTTCTCAGTTTTCGCATCCGCCGGCGGCGTCGTTTCCTTCGCGTCCTTCGGTGCCGGCGGGGCCGCCGGTTTTTTCTCGGCGTTGGCGTCGTTGGCCACGACGGTCTTCTTTTTTCCGGCGATCAGAGTCCGCAGGGCAAGGGAGAAGGCGCTGAGGTACACGATGACGGCGATGATGACGTCGGTGATGTACTCGTTGTAGGCCGTGAACTTGGTGAGCTGGGTGCCGATGATGTTCAGCATGGCCATGAAGATACCGGAGAAGATGACGCCCACCGGGTTGTTCATCGCCAGCAGGGCCACGGGGATGCCGTTGAAGCCGATGGCGGGCAGGGTCTGGTCGGTATGCCAGTTGAACTCGGTGTTGCCGGAGAGGTAGTAGAGGGAAGCGCCGGCCGCAGCCAGAGCGCCCGCGATGGCCATGGAGTAGATGATGTTGGCCCGGTCCTTGATGCCGGCGTAGCGGGCGGCATGGCGGTTGGAGCCGCAGGCCTTCAGCTGGAAGCCGAAGGTGGTCTTATTGATGATGATGAACACGGCAACGGCGATCAGGATCGCCACGAGGATGCCCGCGTTGACCTGGGAGCCCGGGAAAAGCTTGTCCAGGCCCAGCTTCGGAGTGGCCACGTTGTTCCAGGTGGTCTTGTAGATGTAGCCGGACTTGGTGTTCTCGATCAGGTTCTTGAAGGTGCCGTCCGCGATCTTCCACTTGGTCTGGCAGTAGAAGGCGCCCTTTATGGTGCTGAATCTGGCGATGTCAAAGAGCCAGGTGACCAGGTTGGCGGCGATCCAGTTGGTCATGATGCAGGCGATGACCTCGTTGATGTTCAGGAAGGCCTTGAGCATGCCGGGGATGGAGCCCCAGAGGGCGCCGGCCAGGCAGCCGCCCAGGAAGGCCAGAATCCAGATCACGAAGGGGGGAACCGCCGTGGAGGGAATGGAGAGGGCGATCATCAGCGTCACCATGGTGCCCATCAGGTACTGGCCGGGGGCGCCGATGTTGAACAGGCCGGTCTTCTGGGAGATCGCCACGGAAAGGCCCGTCATGATCAGCGGGGTGGCGCGGAAGAGCATGTTGCCGATGTTGGTGGTATTGATGCCGAAGACCAGATTGCCGGCCGCGTCGCGGCTCTTGGAGAAGAGGCCGATGAAGATGAGCCGGATGCCGTCCCAGGCGCCCTTGCCGCCGATATTGGAGGTGGTGAGGCCCACGATCAGCACCAGAAGGCTTCCGAAGAAGAGACCAATCAGGATGGACAGCAGAGAGGCCAGGAGCTTCTGAGTGCCGGCCTTCTTCAATAAGGGAGACTTATTCATCGCTCATACCTCCTTGTCTTTTTGCGCCGGCCATATAGAGGCCCAGCTCCTGGACGGTGGTTTCCTTGGGATCCAGCTCGCCCACGATCTCGCCCTCGTACATGACCAGGATGCGGTCGGAGAGGCTCATGACCTCGTCCAGCTCCAGGGAGACCAGGAGGACGGCCTTGCCCTCGTCGCGCTCCTTGACCAGCTCGCTGTGGATGAACTCGATGGCGCCCACGTCCAGGCCGCGGGTGGGCTGGACGGCCACGATCAGGGGCTTATCCCGATCCAGCTCCCGGGCGATGATGGCCTTCTGCTGGTTGCCGCCGGACATGGAGCGGGCGGTGGTGACGGGGCCCTGGCCGGAGCGGACGTCAAACTTGTCAATGAGGCCCTGGGCGTAGCTCCGGACCTTGCCGTTGTCGATGAAGCCGAAGTGCTGGAAGCCCTTCTCGCGGAAGCGCTGGAGGACCATGTTCTGCTCCAGGGTGAAATCCAGAACCAGGCCGTGCTTGTGCCGGTCCTCGGGGATGTGGCTGAGACTGCCCAGGCGCTCCCGGATGGAGGCCTTGGTGATATCCTGCCCGCAAAGGGTGACGGTGCCGCCGCTGGATTTCTCCAGGCCGGTGAGGCCGAAGATCAGCTCGCTCTGGCCGTTGCCGTCGATGCCGGCGATGCAGAGGATCTCGCCGGCGTGGGCCTGGAAGGAGACGTGCTTGACCGCGTCGTTGTGGTGGAGCTTGGAGGGGACCGTGAAGTCCTTCACGTCCAGAATGACCTCCTTGGGCTGGGCGGGCTCCTTCTGGACCTGGAGCTGGACGGGGCGGCCCACCATCATGTTGGAGAGCTCCTGCTTGTTGGTGTCGGCCACGTTGACCGTGCCGATGTATTTGCCCTTGCGCAGGACGGAGACCCGGTCGGCCACCGCCATGATCTCATTGAGCTTGTGGGTGATGAAGAGGATGGACTTGCCCTCCTTGGCGAAGCCCCGCATGATCTCCATGAGCTCGTCGATCTCCTGGGGGGTCAGCACGGCGGTGGGCTCGTCGAAGATCAGAATCTCGTTGTCGCGGTAGAGCATCTTGAGGATCTCCACGCGCTGCTGCATGCCGACGGTGATATCCTCCACCTTGGCGTCCAGGTCCACGTTCAGACCGTAGCGCTTGGAGAGCTCCTCCACCTTTTTACGGGCCTCTTTCTTCTGCAGGAAGCCCATCTTCGTGGTCTCCGCGCCCAGGATGATGTTGTCCAGGACGGTGAAGACCTCGATCAGCTTGAAGTGCTGGTGCACCATGCCGATGTTGAGGGCCGTGGCGTCGTTGGGGTTGTTGATCTTGACGACCTGGCCGTTCTTCTTGATGACGCCCTCCTCCGGCTGGTAGAGGCCGAAGAGCACGCTCATCAGCGTGGACTTGCCGGCGCCGTTTTCGCCCAGCAGCGCGTGGATCTCGCCGCGGCGAAGCTGTAGCGTGATGTTGTCGTTTGCCTTGATGCCGGGGAACACCTTGGTGATGTTCAGCATCTCAATGACGTAATCCTGAGATTTGTCCATTTCGCACCTGCTTTCCTGTTCGTTTTCAGCCGCGGGGATCAATGGGGCTCTCCGACCTTGGCCTCCAGCATCCGGAAGGTGGCCGTGGTCTGGCCGACGAAGTTGACGAACTCCAGGTTCAGGTCGAAGTCCGCGGAGGCGGCGGCGCCGCTTTCCTTGTTCGTCAGGCCCAGGACGCCCTTGACCGTGTACAGGATCCCGTCGTTTGCAGGGGGATCGATCCGGGTGCTATCCGCGTCAAAGTCGTAATCGCCGAGGTTGTTCTTGACGTAATCGCTGAGGTAATCCTTGACGGCCTTCTCCAGGGACGCTTCCAGGTCCTTGACCTCCGTGACGGACCCGGTGCAGGCGGTCAGAAGCAGGCCGCAGACCAGCACCGCGCAGAGCAGCGCGGCGATGGCGATTTTCCCGTGTTTCATAGCATTCTCCTTTTACTCCTTTGCAGAATTCGTTAACGGTCGGCTCCGCTGGCTCCCCATCATTAACAACTTCAAGTTTAGCACAATTCACCGAAAATGGCAACAGCTTTTTCAGGGGTTTTTGTAAATTTGTGAATATATTTTGAATAAAAATAAAGCAGGGAGGGCCGAAGCCCTCCCTGCGGGATGTACGCGAATCGGGAAATTACTCCACGATCTTGAGGTCCACGTTGTCGGTGGAAGCCAGCTTGCTGAAGTCGGCGTCGATGACGACTTCGCCCTTGACGATCTTCTCGAACAGAGCATTGTAGTCGTCAACGCTCCAGTTCTTCAGAGACCAGGTGTCGACGGGCAGACCAACGGAACCCTCGGCAGCGCCCAGGTTCTTGCAGTTGGCGCCGGACCACTCGCCCCAGTCGCCCTTGATGCCGAAGGCAGCCTCGAGCGCCTGCTGCGCAGCCTCGCCGATGCCCTTCAGAGCGGAGGTGATGACGTTCTTGGAGACGAGGCTCTGGTCCACGTCCACGCCGATGACCTTCTTGCCGGCAGCGTCGGCAGCGGAGTTGATGGACTCAAAGATGGAGCCGCCGCAGGAGAAGATGACCTCGGTGCCGTTCTCATACCAGCCGGCGCACAGGGTCTGCATCTCGGGGGAAGCGGAGAAGGAAGCGCCGTAGAGCCAGGTGTAGTTCATCTCGACCTTGACGCCCATTTCCTTGGCAGCGTCGTTGGCGCCCTGGACGTAGCCGTAGCCGTAACGGCAGCAGGCATCGTTGGTGCCGCCGCCGCCGCCGCAGAAGCCGAGCTTGGTGTAGCCTTCCTTGACGGCAGCATAGCCGGCCAGATAGCCGCACTGCTCCTCGTGGAAGACGATGCCGGCGACGTTGTCCTTACCCAGGGACCAACCGTCGATGAACACGAACTTGACGTCGGGATAGGCCTCGGCGGCCTGCGCCAGAGCGGTGCCCTGCATGAAGCCGGCGCAGACGACGACCTTGGCGCCGTTGTCGCAGGCGGCCTTCATGGCCTCGAAGCGGTCCTCATCGGTGGCGTCGGAGCCGTTGGCGGGCTGATAGTACTTGTAGGACTTGTTGTTGGCGGCAGCGAACAGCTTGACGCCGTCGTAGGTGCCCTGGTTGAAGGACTTGTCCTTCAGCTGGCCCACGTCGGTGACGAAGGCGACCTCATACTTGCCGTCGGCAGAGGTCATGGTGTCGGGGATGTCGTCGGGGTTGTTGCTCTTGCCCGGCTCAGCGCTCTGCGTGTCAGCAGGCTTGCTTTCGTTGCCGGAGGGCTTGGTCTCGCCGGTGCAGCCCACGAACAGGGCGGCGACCAGAGCAAGGACCAGCATGAGCGCAAGGATCTTCTTCATGTTTTTTCCTCCATTTTTCAATGATTTCTATATGACAGGCCATAGAGCCTCATCATCAACCGCATTATGGCACAAGGAAGGCCAAAAATCAAGAGAAAATGCGAAATTTGTGAAATCTACACAAAAAGCCTATTTCATATCCGCGCCGGAAAAGCTCATCGGGAGCATTTCGCCCAAGCTCCGGGCTTCGTATTCGCCGTTTTCCTTTGCCAGGTAGAGCATAAAATCGAGATCGCAGAATTCCCGCAGCACCTGGCGGCAGACGCCGCAGGGCGGAAAGAGCCCGGTGATATCCTCCCCTGCCCGGCCGCCGGCCACGGCGATGGCCTCAAACTCCCGCTCCCCGTCGTAGACAGCCTTGAACACCGCCACCCGCTCGGCGCAGATCGTCGGCCCGAAGGCGGCGTTCTCAATGTTGCAGCCCTGGTAAATTTTTCCGTCTTTGCAGAGCAGCGCCGCACCCACGGCAAAACCGGAGTACGGGACGTAAGACCGTGCCCGGGCGTCCTTGGCAAGCTGCACTAATTCTTCAGGTTTCATATCATTCCTCCGCATTTCCGTTAAGTAATAAGTAATAGGTAATAAGTAATAAATAATAAGTTTGAAGTCCGGCTCCTTATTACTTATTACTTCTTACTTCTTACTTACAGAATCTCGTTCTTGAAGCTCTTCCCCTCCGTCTCCAGGGGCAGGCCGAAGATATCGCAGATGGTGGCGGCAATATTGGCGAAGCAGGTGCGGGTGCCCAGCTTGGCGGGCCTGACCTGCTGACCCAGGACCAGCAGGGGGATGTACTCCCGGGTGTGGTCGGTGGTGGCGGTGTAGGCCGGGTCGCAGCCGTGGTCGGCGGTGATCATCACCAGGTCCTCGGGTCCCATCTTCTTCATGAACTCCGCCAGCCAGGTATCGAACTCCGTCAGCGCGGCGGCGTAACCGTCGACGTTCCGGCGGTGGCCGTAGAGCATGTCGAAGTCCACCAGATTGATGAAGCAGAGGCCGGTGAAGTCCTTGTCGGCATAGGCCATGGACTTGGCCATGCCGTCGGTGTTCCCCTTGGTGTAGACGTGCTCCGTGGTCCCCTGCCCGGCAAAGATGTCGTAGATCTTGCCCACGGCGATGGAGTCCAGGCCCGCGTCCTTGAAGGCGTCCAGCATGGTCTTGCGGGGGGGCTCCAGGGAGAAGTCGTGGCGGTTGGCGGTGCGGGTGTAATTGCCGCTGCTGCCGATGAAGGGACGGGCGATGACCCGGCCCACGCCGTGCTTTCCCCGGAGAATCTTCCGGGCGATGCGGCAGTACTCGTAGAGCTGCTCCACGGGGACCACGTCCTCATGGGCCGCGATCTGGAAGACGGAGTCGGCGGAGGTATAGACGATCAGATCGCCGGTCTTCACGTGCTCGTCGCCGTACTCGTTGATGACGGCCGTGCCGGACCAGGGGGCGTTGGCCAGCACGCCGCGGCCGGTGGCCTCCCGGAAGGGCTTCAGCACCTCCTCGGGGAAGCCGTTGGGATAGGTGGGCAGGGGGTCCGGCGAGACCACGCCCGCAATCTCCCAGTGGCCGATGGTGGTGTCCTTGCCCATGGAGGACTCGGACAGCTTGCCGTAGGCCCCGCAGGGCTTTTCCACGGGACCCAGAAATTCCAGGCCGGGGATGTTGCCGATGCCGGCGGCCCGCATATTGGGGATGGACAGCAGCTTGGAGGTGGAGCAGGAGCGCAGGGTGTTGACCCCCACGTCGCCGAACTGCGCGGCGTCCCGCATCTCTCCCGCGCCGCAGCTGTCAAGTACAAACAAAAATACACGTTTCATTTTGAATCCTTCCTTCTTGATTACTTCTCCAGCTTCACCGCCGTCTCCAGCGCGACCTTCATCATCTGCTCGAAGCCGGTCTGGCGCTCGTCGGCGCTGAGGTACTCATGGCGCACCAGCTGGTCGGAGACGGTGCAGATGCACAGGGCATTCTTCTTCAGCCGGGCGGCGTTCAGATAGAGGGCGGCGGACTCCATTTCAATGGCCATGATGCCCATCTTCTGCCAGTTCTTCTTGGGGTTCAGCGCCTCCGGCACACCCTCGTCGTCGTCATAGAAGAAGTCGGAGGAGAGGATGTTGCCCACGTGGTAGACCGCGCCCAGCTCCTCGGCGGACTGAACGGCCGCGTGGAGCATCTCAAAGGAGCAGATGGGGGCGAACTGGCCCATCAGGTGGAACTGGGCCTGGTAGTTGGAGTCCATGGAGGCGCCCATGGCCATGACGATGTCCTTGAGGTTGATGTCAGGCTGGATGGCTCCCGCGGAGCCGATGCGCATGATGTTCTGCACGCCGTAGGCCTCGTAGAGCTCCCGGGAGTAGATGCCGATGGAGGGCATGCCCATGCCGGAGGCCATGACGGAGACCCGGACGCCCTTGTAGCTGCCGGTGTAGCCCTGGACGCCGCGGACGTTGTTGACCAGGACCGGGTTCTCCAGGAAGTGCTCCGCAATGTAATGGGAACGCAGGGGATCGCCGGGCATCAGCACAGTCTGGCCGAAGTCGCCGGGCTTTGCCTTGATATGGGGAGTCGGCGCTGTCATCATAATTATATACTCCTTTCAAATATTTCACGTTTCTTGTTGCCTGAAGCCTAATGCTTATGCAGCTTGATTTTCTTATGCTCGGAGATAGCCTTCTGCCAGCAGCGGTGGCACATGGCAACGTAGCAGTCGTTGCCGCCCAGGACCACCTGCGCGCCCTCGGTGACCACGTAGCCGTCGCCGTCGATGCGGGCGTTGACCGTGGCCTTGGAGCCGCAGTCGCAGATGGTCTTGATCTCCTGGATAGAGTCCGCCAGCTCGAAGAGGCGGCGGCTGCCGGGGAAGAGCTTGGTCTGGAAGTCGGAGCGCAGGCCGAAGCAGAGCACGGGGACGTCCAGCTCGTCCACGATGCGGCGGAGCTGGTCGATCTGCTCTGGCGGGAAGAACTGGCACTCGTCCACGATCACCACGTCGGCGTTCCGCTGGGGGAAGAGCTCGAAAAGGTCCGCCTCGGGGGCCATTGCCTCCGCCTCCGCCATCAGGCCGATGCGGGATTTCACCACCGAGGCTCCGTCCCGTTTATCTGTCGCGGGCTTGATGAGCCAGACCCGCATGTCGTTCTCCTCATAGTTGTACTTGGTGATCAGCGCCTGGGCCGTCTTGGAGGAACCCATCGCGCCGTATTTAAAATAGAGCTTTGCCATTGTATCGGCCTCCTGTCTTCAATATGACTATTATACTATAATCACACTGAATATGCAATGAATTTTTGTCTGAAGCGCATAAAAACAGGCCTTTCGGCCTGTTTTTATGCGCTTCAGACGTTATTTTCTTCCTCAGCCGGGGTCTCATTCTCCGCAGGGGCGTTGGATTTTTCCTGCTCCTGCTTTTCCAGCTCGGCAAAGCGGTCGAAGATGGACTCAGATTCGGCGTCGGGGATTTCCTCGCCCTTCATGCAGGCGCTGAACTGGCTGCGGGTCATGGTGTCGTGGGCCATCAGATACTGGGCCACGGCCTCCAGCTTGTCGTCGTGCTTTTTCAGGATCTGCTCGCAGAGCTCGTAGGCCTTGTCGATGATGCGCCGAACCTCGTCGTCGATCTTGCCGGCGGTCTGGTCGGAGTAGGGCCGGGTGCGGCCATAGCTCATGCCGACGAAGACCTCCTCATCGTCGCCGTAGCGGACGGTGCCCAGGGCGTCGCTCATGCCGTAGCGGGTGACCATCTCATGGGCGATCGCGGTGGCCTGCTGGATATCCGCGGAGGCCCCGGTGGAGATGTCGTCCATCTTCAGGCTCTCGGCGATCCGGCCGCCCAGCGCGGAGACGATGCGCTCCGTCATCTCGGAGCGGCTGGCGCCGTCCTGGTCCTCCTCCGGCAGGAAGACGGTCATGCCGCCCGTGGGGCCGCGGGGGATCACAGTGACCATCTGCACCGGCGCGTGGTGGGGCAGATACCAGGCCGTCACGGCGTGGCCGGCCTCGTGATAGGCGGTGAGCCGGCGGTTCCGCTCGGAAATCTTGTGGCTCTTCTTCTGGGGACCGTAGCTGACCTTCAGCATGGCCTCCTCCAGATCCTCCATGAGGATGCAGGGCCGGTTGGCCCGGGCGGCCAGCAGGGCGCCCTCGTTCAGCAGGTTCTCCAGGTCCGCGCCGGTGAAGCCCACGGTGGCACGGGCTACGATGTGCAGATCCACGGTGTCGGCCAGGGGCTTGCCCTTGGCGTGGACCTTCAGAATCGCCTCACGGCCGTCGCAGTCGGGCTTGTTGATATAGATCTGGCGATCGAAGCGGCCCGGACGCAGCAGAGCCGGGTCCAGGATGTCCTTGCGGTTGGTGGCCGCCATGACGATGACGCCGGTGTTGCCGGTGAAGCCGTCCATCTCCACCAGGAGCTGGTTCAGGGTCTGCTCGCGCTCGTCGTGGCCGCCGCCCAAGCCCGCGCCCCGGTGTCGGCCCACCGCGTCCATCTCGTCGATGAA
>JAFWTG010000126.1 GCA_017519005.1 Oscillospiraceae bacterium
GATTTGCCTGCGGCAAATTGCGTTCGTGCCGAACGCATGGCGATCGATGATCGCCGCTACGGCGCGGTACGGAAGGGACCCGGCGGGGCGGCGGGATTTGCCTGCGGCAAATTGCGTTCGTGCCGAACGCCGGGCGATCAATGATCGCCCCTGCGGCGTGGTATGGCGGGAATCCGGCGGGGCGGCGGGATTTGCCTGCGGCAAATTGCGTTCGTGCCGAACGCATGGCGATCGATGATCGCCGCTACGGCGCGGTACGGAAGGGACCCGGCGGGGCGGCGGGATTTGCCTGCGGCAAATTGCGTTCGTGCCGAACGCATGGCGATCAATGATCGCCCCTACGGCGTGGTACGGCAGGGATCCGGCGGGAATGATTCCGTTTATTTGCCCAGGACAAAGGCAACGATGGCGGCCAGGGACAGGGCCAGGCCGGCCAGGATCAGACGCTTGTCCCGGCTGCGGTTGCCCGCGGTCCAGATCACCGCGGAGATCAGCGCCAGGGCGATGGTGATGGGATGGGCGGATAAGAAATCCACTGCTTGATCCTCCTGTGGATGGGATAGGGGCTCGGCTCAGATCAGATAGGCATAGCGCTCCCCGACGGCCAGGATCAGGGCGCGGACCCGCTCGGGCAGGGCGTTCAGATCGTTCAGAGCGTGGTCGGCGATCCCGTCGGGGAGTCGGGTCCTGACCTTGCCGCCGGGCAGGAAGACGAAGCCCCGGTTCCGGGAGTCCGCAAAGGCGGCCTCCGACGGGAAGAGGGTCAGCTTGTCCTTGCAGGGCTCGGAGGCGTAAGGACAGAAGGCGGTGCAGTTGCCGCACTCGTTGCAGAGGGCGTCCAGATGCAGAATCTGAACGGAGCCGTCCGCCAGGGTGACGGCAACGTTGGCCCGGTTGGGGCAGACGTCCACGCAGTTCTCGCAGACGGTATTGCAGCGCAGGCAGCGCTCCGGCTCCCCTTCCGCGGGACCGGCGGCGGCCAGCACGCCCTTCCGGGCCTCGGCTGCCTGTCGGGCGGGACGGGCATCGGCGGGGATTTCATACGCATGCGCCTCCCCGAGGACGGCCTCCGCAAAGCGGGCCGCGTCAGCGATGCCCTCCACCACGGTGGCGGGACCCCGCAGGGCGTCGCCGCCCGCGTAGACGTTCTCCAGATTGGTGCGGAAGGTGGGGCGGCCCCTGGCCCCCAGCTCCACGCCGGAGGCGGCGAAGGGCGCCGGGTCAATCTGCTCGCCCACGGCGGAGATCACCAGGTCGCAGGGCAGCTCCGCGTATTCCCCGCTGGGGACGGGGCTGCGGCGGCCGGAGGTGTCCGGCTCGCCAAGGTTCATTTTCTCATAGATCAGCCTGCCGTTCTCCTGCTTCACCGGGGCGGCCAGCTCCAGGAAGTCCACGCCCTCAGCCAGGGCCAGCTCCAGCTCCTGGGGATCGGCGGGCATATAGCGTTTCGTGCGGCGATAGACCAGCGTGACGGACTCTGCGCCCTCCCGCTTCGCCAGACGGGCGGCGTCCATGGCGGTGTTGCCGCCGCCGACCACGGCCACGCGGCCCAGGGGCGCGACGTCGGTCCCGGCCTTGCGGGCCTGCATCCAGGGAATGACGGGCCGCAGATTGCCGGGCAGCTCCAGCCGTCCGGGTTTCCAGGCGCCGACGGCAAAGAAAACGTGGGTATAGCCCAGGGCCTTCAGCTCCGGGACCGTCGGAGCCTCGGCGCCGGTTTTGATCTCCGCGCCGTATGCGGCGATCAGGGCGGCGTCCCGGTCGATGGCCTCGTCGGAAATCCGGAAGGCCGGAATCACCTGTCGGACGATGCCGCCCAGCCTGTCGGCCCGCTCAAAGAGCGTGCAGGCGACGCCCGCCCGGCTGAGGAAATACGCCGCGGCCATGCCCGTGGGACCGCCGCCCACGATGGCGGCCCGCTTGCCCGGAACGGGCGCGGGCTTCCGGATCGAGGCCATCAGGGCGTCATAGCCCCGCTCCGCGGCCAGCAGCTTGACGGCGCGGATGTGGACGGGATCGTCGCAGAAGGTCCGGGTGCATTTGCCCATGCAGCGGTGGGCGCAGATGGTGCCGGTGATAAAGGGCAGCGGGTTCTTCTCGACGATTAGCTTCAGAGCCTCGTCGTACCGGCCCTTCTCGCAGAGCTCCATGTATTCGGGGATATCCTGGCCGATGGGACAGCCACCCTCGCAGGGGGCGGAGAAGCAGTCGAACCAGGGCACCGGCTCCTCAGATTTCCGCTTCGGCAGGGGCTTGATCGGCTTCACGTGGCGGGGGTCCGTCAGACATTCCTCGCTGAGGGCTGCGATGGCGGCGCTGTCCGTCCCGGCGAAGGGACCGAAGGGCAGCTTCTCCGTCTTCTCGCAGAGCTGGGCCAGGCGGTTGTAGCCGCCGGGCTTCAGGATCGTGGTGGCCACGGTGACGGGCCAGATTCCGGCCCGGAAGAGCTTGTCGCAGTTGAAGAAGTCCGCGCCGCCGGCGAAGGAAATCCGCATGGAGCCGCCGAATTGCTCCGAGAAGCGGCGGCACATCTCAATGGTCAGCGGGTAGAGCGCCCGGCCGGACATATACATTTCGTCGTTGGGCAGCTCGCCCCGGGTGGTGTCTACGGGAAAGGTGTTGGAGAGCTTCAGGCCGAACTCCAGGCCCCGCTCCCCTGCCAGCGCCTTCAGGCGCTCAAACATGGGAACGGCGTCGGCCCACTGCAGGTCTTCGTTGAAGTGGTGCTCGTCGAAGACCACGTAATCGTAGCCCATGCGGTCCAGACGGTCCCGGGCGGTCCGATAGCCCAGGATGGTGGGGTTGCACTTGACGAAGGTGTGCAGATGCTTTTCCGTAATCAAATAGGTCGCGATCCGCTCGATCTCGTCGGGCGGGCAGCCGTGGAGGGTGGAGAGGGTCACGGAACGGGACACGTGCGGGGAAATGCCGTCAATATAGCTCTCATGGCCGGGGAAGAGCTCCTTCAGGACCCGCTTGCATTCGGCAAACTGGGCCGTGCCGGAGGCGTCCGTCATGGCCTTGAGATAGCCGTCCACCTTGGGGCCCCGGATGCCCGCCAGGTCGTAGCCCACGGACATGTTGAAGACGAAGCCCTCGGGGTCGCCCAGACCCCAGAGGCCGGAGAGAACCTTCAGAGCGCACCAGGCCTTGATATACTCGTCACGGGCCTGCTCCACAGTGAGCTCCGTGGACCACTCCTGGTTGTAGCCCTCGTCCTCGGCCAGAATGCAGGGCCGGGGGACGCAGCGGGCCAGGTCCTCGCCGTCCATCTGCTGGACGGTCTTGAGCTCGAAGAAGCGGGCGCCGGCTGCGTAGGACGCGATGATATTCTGCGCCAATTGGGCGTTGGGTCCGGCTGCCGGACCGAAGGGGGTCTCGACGGTCTCGCCGAAAATGGGCAGGGTTTTCTTCGGGTCTGCCCGGTAGAAGCGCCGGACGCCGAAGACGGTCCCCTCCTTCTCATGCTCCGCGAGAGCCCAGCGCATCAAGCGGTCAAATGGAATGGGGTACATTGTTTCAGACATACGACGAACCTCCTGTTCCAAAATTTTATTTTCGACGCGGATTCCAGCGGTGGAGGGCAAGGAGGACCAGCACGGGGTAAATCGTGCCGCAGAGGCTGAGCCCCAGGATCGTGCCGACGATCCCCACCTGCCAGCTCGCGCTTCCGAGCAGCAGATAGAAGGGCGTGAAGAAAAGGTTCAGGGCCAGATAGACCACCATGCACCCGATGATGACTTCCCGTCCGAAGAGACGGCCCAGGTGGATCATCATCCAGCCCGCCAGGGCCAGCACCGCCATGGGAATGAAGACGAAGGCCGGGTTGAACCAGTAGTGAATGGGTATGCTGGCGATGGTGAAGGGTGCGAGCCAGTTCAGCCAGCTCACCGTCTCCGTCGCCCCGGTGAGGAACGCAAGAATGGTCACGGCCAGGCCGTAGATCAGGAGAATCAGCGTGAGCAGCTTCCCGGTCTTTTGCTTTTTGCGAAAGGTCTGCACTGTAGAATCGGTCATTTCAGTTTTTCTCTCCTTTCTCGGTGTAAACACAGCCGTTGAGCTCGCCCCAGAGCTTTTTGGCTTCCTCTAAGATATAGGCGTTCTCCGCCTCCTCGTCGACGCCGACGAGCTCGCCGTCCCGCATCAGGATCCGGCCTGCGGCCACGGTGGTGCGGCACTGGCGGCCCGTCATGCCGAAGAGGATGTGGCCGTCGATGTTGGCGTCGGAGAAGGGGGTGAAGGGCTTGTAGTCCATGACGATCACGTCGGCGGAGGCCCCGGGCTTCAGAACCCCCAGCTGATCCGGGAAGTATTTGGCCGCGATCTTCGCGTTGTTGCGGAAGAGCATGTCCGTCACCTCAGCCCAGCCCACGTTGGGCAGGCAGGCGTTCTGCCGCTGGGCGATCAGGGCCACCTTCACGGACTCCAGCATGTCGTTGGTGTAGGCGTCGGTGCCTAAGCCCAGGAGCACGCCGTTCTTGTAGAGCTGGAGCACCGGACAGGTGCCGACCGCGTTGCCCATGTTGGATTCGGGATTGTTGACTACCATGGTCCCGGTCTCTTTAATCAGCTCGATCTCCGCGCTGTTCACGTGGATGCAGTGGCCCAGCAGGGTCTTCGGACCCAGAATGCCGTGGTCGTGGAGGCGCTGAACGGGGCGGCGGCCATAGTTCTGCAGGCTGTCGTAGACGTCGTTCATGCCCTCGGAGACGTGGATGTGGTAGCCGGTGCGGCCGTTGTTGGCCTCCGCCATACGGTCAAAGGTCTTATCGGAAATCGTAAACAGGGCGTGGCCGCCGAACATGGCCGCCAGCATGGGGTTTTTCTCCCGATCGCATTCCGTGATGAAATCGGCGTTCTCCTGAATGGACTGCAGGGCCTTCTCCTCCCCGTCCCGGTCCGAGACCTCGTAGCAGAGGCAGGCCCGGAGACCGAAGCGCTTCGCGGACTCCGCGATCACGCGGAGGCTGCCGGGGATCTCGCCGAAGGAGGCGTGGTGGTCGAAGATGGTCGTGACGCCCTGCTTGATGCAGTCGATCATCAAAGCGTTGGCGGAGGCCCGGGTGCCCCCCAGACGGAGCTTCCGGTCGATGGCCCACCACTGACCGTCCAGGACCTCATAGAAATTCGTGGCGTTGTAGCCCTTGATGGACAGGCCCCGGGCCAGGGCGGAATAGATGTGGGTGTGGGCGTTGATGAAGGCGGGCATGATGACGCCGCCCCGGGCGTCCAGGAAGGAAGCGTCCGGGTATTTGGCCCGCAGCTCCGCGGTGGTTCCCAGGTCCAGAATACTCCGTCCCTCGATCACAACGCCGCCGTCCCGGATATAGCCGCGGGCAGGGTCTCGTGTAATCAGTCTTCCATTGGCAAGAATAAACAATTGGCTCTCCCCTTTCGAATCAGATTCCAACCGGCACGATGAAAAAAGCCGGAAATGAAGGGCCGCCCCCTCACCTCCAGCCCGTGCGCAAAGCACTCCGTTGCAGCCGATGCCTGTATCGATATTATTATACAGGAAAGAGGATCGTTTTTCAACAGAAAATAAAAAAAATTAGCCCTGAAAAAAATCGTAAAAAAACTGTTGACAAAGCGGAAAAACTGTGCTAATATATCGGGGCAGTCAAGATATTGCAGACGCGCGAGTGGTGGAATTGGTAGACTCGCTAGATTCAGGTTCTAGTGTCCACTCCGGACGTGCGGGTTCAACTCCCGCCTCGCGCACCAAGAAAAAGCCCGAAATCGTGAGATTTCGGGCTTTTTTCTGTCTTTTTTGCCCGGTTTTGAAGGCGAGCGCAAGCAGTCAATGTTACCTTTCGCCCTTTTCCAGCGTTAATTAAGTAAAGGGCCTTTTCAATCGGAATTTCGGACAGCGGCAGGTGGTGATAGATTGGACAAACAAGCATATACGGAAGCAGTCAGGCGGAACAGCCAGCGGGTGTTTCTGCTGGCGCTCTCCTTTACCCGGCAGCGGCAGGACGCGGAGGACGTGATGCAGACCGTCTTCTTGAAGCTGTGGAAGCATCCCGTCGCTTTCTCAGACGAGACACACATGGACAAATGGCTGACCAGGGTGACGGTCAACGAGAGCCGGAGCCTGCTTCGGGCGAGAGCGCGAGATCCAATCTCCTATGACGAACTGGAAGCGCTGGGCGCCGTCGCGGAGCAGCCGGAGGAGCGGGAGCTGATCGCCGCGGTGATGCAGCTGCCGGAGTCCCTGCGGGCTGTGATTCATTTACACTACTATGAGGATCTGCCGGTCAAGGAGATTGCCGATCTTTTGAAGATCAGTCAGGCGGCGGTCAAGATGCGGCTGCTCCGGGGAAGGAATCTTCTGAAATCTGCGTTAACGGAGGGCGAACTGAAATGACACAAGAAGAATATCGCGCGGCAATTTCCAGGCTTCAGCCTTCCCGGGAGGCTGTAGACCGCCTGCTGGCGATCCCGGAGGAGCAGCCAAAGCGCAGGCGCCCCATTCGCCTGGGCTCCCTGATCGCCGCGGCCATTTTCGTTGTGCTGCTGCTGGGCGGTACAGTTTACGCTGCGTCCCATTGGTTCCGTATGAGCGCGGAGCCGACCCTCACGGAGCGCCCCCACAAAGAAGTGGACGGACCGACCCAGCCCACGGACCCGCCGAAGCCCCAGGTCGGGATTGAGATCGAAGACGCGGGTTCGGGGAACTACGTCGGCTTTACCCTGGACGGCTTCTCCATCCCCGGCGCGGACACCCGCGGCACCAATTCCATGCAAAGCTGGCTGGACTACCACGGTCTCGCGCAGAACGCGGCGCTTCCGGGCAAGGCGGAGGGCGCGTATCAGCGCTACTATGCAGCCGCGCCCGACGGAGAGCTGCTCTGCGTGGAGGTGCTGGACCGCACGGGGATCGGTTACCGGAGCTACTTCACCCGCTATGAAACGGAGCTGGTCAGGGAGGGGACCCTCAACGGCCTGGAGACCGTCTGGCTGCGGATCGTGGAGCCGGGGCTGGGTGACACCTGGCATCTGTTCTGCCGGGACGCCGCCCTGGGCTGCGCGCTGGTCGTCAGCTCCAGCCGGGACTTTGCCCGCTGCGAGGAGGTCGCGGAGCACCTGGCGCTGGTCGACACCGGCGTCCCCATCCGGCGGAGCGATACGAAAACCGTCTTCGGCCTGGGCCGGGTGGAGCTGCCGGAGGGCCTCCGCTATTGGGAGAACGTCCCCCTTGCTGTGGAGCTGCTGAACGCGGCGTCGGCCGATCCCGGCCAGGATCTGACCGCTCTCTGGCGGAGCCAGATCCTTTCCAGAAAGGACGGCTCCAACCTGTCCATCTCCGTCCGGGGAGAACGCTTCGACTATACCAAATCGCAGAGCGCGACCCTGCTCAAAACCGGCGAGCTTAACGGCCATGCCGCCCGCTGGTATCGGAACGTCAACTATACAGACCCCTCCCTGACGACCCAGGGCCCGCCCAGCACGATCCTGGTGATCTGGTACGAGGAGCTGGGCTGCGAGGTGGAGATTTGGGCAAGTCAGGAAGAAACAGAGCTGCACCCCGGGGAGCTGGAGGAGATAGCGGCAAAGCTGGAGCCTGTTCCCGTGGTGCTGACCGAGGAGGCCCCGGTGGAATTCCACGGCCTCGCCCAGGGTTGAAAACAAGATCAGAAAGGAGACACCATGAAATATCAGACCAGATTCCTTGCGATCATCCTTGCCGCCCTGCTGCTTCTGAGCGGCTGCGGCGGCGAGCCGAAGACAAGCGAACAGAATGCCGCTCCCACCACCGACGGCTCCGGCCCCGTGACGACCATGAGCGGCCAGAGCGCTGAGACGCAAGCCCCGGAGAGCGAGCTGCCCGACGTATTCGAGCTGGAGGGCCAGACGATGCTGGATCTCTGCCCCACGGAGGAGGGCTGGCTGCTGTGCTCGGAGGGCTATGCGACGGACGCCGACGAGGGAGAGGGCTACGGAACCTTTCTGACCCCTCTGAATGAGAAGCTTGAGCCAGGGAAATCCGAGCCCGTCAACGGATATACGCCCGCTGCAGTCCTCCGGGCTGACGGCAGCCTATGGGTCCTCAGCTATAGCTCAGAGCCCCAGGGAGTCTGGGTCTTCCGGGACGGCGAGCCCTGGGTCCGGGTGGGGGAAACGCTGGTCCTCGGCCAGCTGGCCTGGGAGGAAGGGACCCTGTACGTCGTCCACGACTTCCGGCTCTGGATCGACCGGCGGGAGATCGAGCTGCCCCAAACCGGCGGCGTGCGCTACAACGTGACCTGCGTCCTCCGGGCCGGGGGACAAATGTACGCCCTGCTTTCGGGCTGGGGCGACGGCGGCTCCGCCGGACACTGGCTTTGCCCGGTTGACTCGAACACGGAAAAGCTGAGCCTGCCGGCGCAGACCCTCGCCCTCCCCGACGACGCCCTCCAGGCCTGCTGGTACGAGGACGAGGCCTGGCTGGTCGCGGGCTCCAAGCTCTACCAGACCGACGGCCTGCGCTGCGAGGAGCTTTGCGACCTGGGGGCCCTGGGGGTGGACTGCTCCATCTCCATTCTGAAGCGGCTGCTGGCCTGCCCCGACGGGAGCTTCCTGGCGGTGGAGCCTGACTGCGTGCTCCACGTGGACCCCCGCCGCGCCGAGGGCCAAAGCCTGACCCTGGGCTATCTCCGGGAGGACTACAGCCGCACCGAGGATATCACGGCCTTCAACCGGGCCGGGACCGGCTGGCGGATCAATACCCGCTCCTTCTCCGATCTGGAGGCCCTGAACCTCGCGCTTCTGAACGGAGAGCTGGACCTCCTCTATCTTCAGGATCCGGAGCTCCTGCACAACTACGCCGCCAAGGGCCTGCTGGCCCCCATCGACAGCGCCGTCACGGACCGGATTCTGCCCAACGTGGTCGCCGCCTGTACGGACAAGGGCCTCTGCTGCTGTCTGCCCCGGGAGATCCAGTATCTCAACTGCTCCTCCATTCCCGCCGCCGCCGTGACGGACCCGGCGGAGCTGCGGGACCTGGATCGGCTCGCCGCCCTGATCGACCGGGCCTGCCCCGCGAGCTGGGAATGCGACACCAAGGAGAACGTCCTGCGTTGGGCCGTGGTCCAGTGCTCCGACAGTTGGATCGACTGGGAGACCCGCACCGCGCGCTTTACCGACGCCTCCTTCCTGAACCTGCTCCGTTTCGCGGACCGCTTCGAGGACAGCCAGGAGGAGGTCAACGCGAACCAAAACGGGTATTACAACGCCGGAATCGATTATTTTGAGGTCTTCGATCAGGTCCAGAACAACACCTACAGCATGAAGGTCCGGGACGATCCGGAGACCGGGAAGAAGGCCGAGCTCCTCTTCCCCTTCCCGTCGGCGGAGCACAGCGGCCTGTCCATGTGCGTGAGCAGCTTCTACGCCATGGTGGAAGGAGACGGGCTGCCCGGCGCAAAGTGCTTCTTTGAATTCCTGTTCTCCGAAACCGAATGGTATGACGAGCCCGTGACCAACCGGGAAATCTACGACGCCCAATGGCCCGTCCAGGAGGCCCACTGCCGCGCCCTCATCGAGAAGCACCGCGCCCTGTACGCGGACAGCGCGGCGTATCCGACCGTCGCCCAGGACCTTTCCGATTGGATGACCCTGTTGGAGCAGGCCGATCATATTGTTCCCACGACCACCACAGAGATCCAATCCGTCATCCTGGAGGAGGCACAGCCCTATTTCAACGGCGACGTCACCGCCGAGGAGGCCGCCCGGCGGATTCAGAACCGGGTGGAGATCTATCTTGCGGAGCGGGGCTGATTCAATGAAAAATGAAGAATGAAGAATGAAAAATTGAGGTGTTTTCCAATTCTGCGAATTGGAAAAGGAAAAAAGCAGGATCTTACGGTCCTGTTCCTTCTCCCAAGCCTGCTGGGGGTGCTGCTGTTCTTTGTGCTGCCCTTTGGGATGGTGATTTACTACAGCCTGGTCAATCGGCCGGTCAACGGAGAATTCGCTGGGCTGGAGAATTTCAAGGCCCTGCTGGAAAACAAGGCTTTCCTGCTTGGTGCAAAGAATACTGGCATTCTGTTGGCGGTCTCGGTGCCGCTGGCGGTGTTGCTGCCCCTGAAGCTGGCCCTCTGGCTGGAGCGGGCAATCCCGATGAAGAGCCAGCTCCGCACGGCCTTCCTCAGCCCCATGCTGGTGCCGATTGCGTCGGTGATCCTGGTCTGGCGGGTGCTGTTCCACCAAAACGGGACCTTGAACGCCTGGCTCGGCGCAAATACGGATTGGTTCCATTCAACCTGGAGCATTCTCATGGTGCTGCTGCTTTATCTCTGGAAGAACGTCGGCTATCACACGATCCTCTTCACGGCGGCTCTGGCGGCCATCCCAAGAACCTACATTGACATGGCAAACCTGGACGGGGCCGGGCGGACCCGGCAGTTCTACACGGTGAAGCTGCCCTTCCTGGCCCCGACCATCTTCTTTGTGGTGCTGATGAGCCTGATCGCCTCCATGAAAATTTTCCGGGAGGTCTGGCTGCTGACCGGCTCCTATCCCTACGAAAGCCTGTATCTGCTCCAGCACTTCATGAACAACACCTTCCGCACCATGGACTACCAGAAGCTCAGCGCTGCGGCCCTGATGCTGGCCGTGGTCATGGGCGCGTTGATCGCGGTCCTCCTGGCTATCGAGCGCCGCCTGGACCGGGACACGGAGAACGAGTAAACCGTAGGGGGCGGCGTCCTCGACGCCCCGCACATTCCAATCCCTGAAACCTTCGGGCCGTCGGGGACGCCGGCCCCTACGGGAGGTACGATGAAAAAACAAAATTTCAAAAACGGCTGCCTCTGGCTGGCACTTGCGATCCTGGCCCTGCTCTTTGTATTGCCGACGGTGCTGACCGTGGTGAATTCCTTTCTCTCCGCTTCCGAGATTCAGCGAAGCTACGGTGCGGCGCTGGGGAGCGGGGAATACATGAAGGAGCACGTGATCCTGAAGCTGGTGCCGGACATTGCCACCTTTGCGCAATACAAAACCTTTCTGCTCCAAAGTCCGGAATACCTGCAAAAGTTCTGGAACTCCGTGCTGTACACGGTTCCCATTACGATCCTGCAAACTGCGGTTTCCGCCTTGGCGGCTTTTGGCTTTTGCAGAAAACCCTCACGGCTGCGGCGGGCGATCTTCTTCGGCTATCTGGTTCTGACCTTGATGCCTTATCAGGTAACGCTGGTGCCGAATTACCTGATCAGCAAGCAGCTTGGAACCTATGACACGATCTGGGCCATCCTGCTGCCGGGCATTTTCTCGCCCTTCGCGGTCTTCCTGTTGACCAAGTACATGCAGCGGATCCCCAAGGTGTATCTGGAGGCGGCGCAGCTGGACGGCGCAAACGAATGGATGATTTTCCGCAGGATCTTTCTGCCTCAGTGCAGGAGTGCGCTCTTTGCAGTGGGCATGCTGATCTTTTTCGATTACTGGAACATGGTGGAGCAGCCCATGGTGCTGCTGGAACAGGAAGAACTGCAGCCCTTGTCCCTCTGGCTCAGCCGCATCAATGAGGGCGAGCTGGGCCTTGCCTTTGCTGCGGCGGTGATTTACATGATCCCGTGTCTGCTCTTGTTCTTGAATGGCGAAAAACACCTGGAGGCGGGCATCGTTACCGGCGGCATAAAATAAAGCGTAGGGCGGCCTGACCCCAGGCCGCCGCGTTGACCGCAAGCGTATTGACGGCGGGCTGGGGTCAGCCCGCCCTACGCATCGAACAGGAGATGTACTGAATGAAACAACGAACCTGGGCGAAATGGGCCTTGATTGTGTTTTTCGCCGTCATGGCGGTTCTGACCTTCTTTTCCGGCACGATCCGGAGCCTGACCCTGCCGCAGGTCACGACGAAGCCTGTCACCTCGGGGACCATTACCCCGGTGGTGGCGGGCAGCGGCATGACAGAAGCCTCTGAAAGCACGGAGATCCTTGCCAGCCGCGCAGGCTCCGTCACAGATCTGCTGGTGCAGCCGGGCGATCGGGTCAAAGCGGGAGACGTTCTGATGAAGGTGGACTATCCGGACGACGGAACCCTGGCGGCCAAGCAGGCAGAGCTGGACCGGCAGCAAAAAGCGCTGGCGGAAGCCCGCCTCACGGCAACCATGTCCACAGATTCCTCCGCCTGGACCCAATACCAAATGCTGAAGAACAATCTGGAGGAAGCGGAGCAACGGCAAGCCCGGTGCAAGGAATACCTTGGAAAGCGGAAATCCCTGGACAGTCAGCTATCCGCCGCAAAGGGAGAGCTGTCCACTGCGCAAAGCGCCTATCACACAGGAGTGGACGCCGTGGCCCAGGAAGCGGAGGCAGCCCATCAGGCGCTGGATGCTGCCCGCCGGCAGCAGGAGAATGCCCAGGCCAACGCGAGCTTTTATCAGGAGAATCCGGAGTCGGAGGAATACTTGACGGCCAAGGCCGCGCTGGACGAGGCGAACGCTGCCGTTTTGGACTGCCAGAACCGCTGCTATGCGGCGGATACGGCGCTGGAAGCCATTCAGGCGCAGTACCAGCCCAGTGTGGACGCGGCCCAGCAGAAAGCAGATGAGCTGACCGGCCAAATCGCTTCTCTGGAGCTTACGTACGCGGGCTGCACCGACGAGAAGGCCTGTGAAAACGCGGTGCTGTCCGCAAAAGGGGCGCTGTCCTCCTATTACGAAAGCCAGAAGAACGCAAAGATCCAGGATGAGTTGGAAGCTGCCCGTCTGGCCGAGATGGAGAGTCAGATCGAACAACTGGATCAGGAGATCACAGAGCTGGAAGCGAAGCTCGGAGCAGCGGAGCTCCGGGCAAGCTGCGACGGGATCGTGGAAACGATTTATGACAAGGAAGAATTTGAAAACGGCGAAAAACTGGCTTCTTTGCAGAGCGCAGACGCCTATACGCTTTCTTGCTCCATTCCGATCGCCGACGCCGCCCTGCTGCGGATCGGCGCGGAGGCCAGGATCACCAATCAATCCGCCGGCGGCGTGCAGATCGTTCTGACCGCCATTGAGGCGGATGAAACAGACCCCACCAACATGAAACGCCTGATTTTTACCGTTACCGGCGACAATGCTGCGGCGAATCAGTATTTTTCCATTGCGGTGGCTCTGGAGAGCACCAAGCATGATCTGGTGGTCCCCAACGCGGCGGTCTGGCAGGACGCGAAGGGTGCATTTGTCTACGCAGTGGAAACAAAAACGACGCCGCTTGGTTCCCGTTCCAGGGTCAAGCGGGTGGACGTAGAGCTCCTGCGCCGGGATGATCGCTATACCGCCGTCAGCGGCGAGCTGAGCCGGGAGGATTTCGTCGTTGTCCTTTCCAGCGCTCCCCTGGAAGACGGACAGGCTGTGCGCTTCGGGGATTGAGCGATGCAGGATAAGAATGTAGCGCGGGCAATCTGCCCGCCCGATGAACGCCACACCCCCGCAGCGGCGCACATTGTGCGCCACGGGAAGCAACAGGCAACTGAGGACGGGAGGCGCGGGGAGAACGGGTCCTTCGACTCCGCTGCGCTCCGCTCAGGACGACATGATCGGGACGTTTCCGCTGTAGGGGCGGCCATTTTCCGCCCGCAAAAGGCGATCACTTTCCATCATAGTCATTCTGAGCGAAGCGAAGAATCCGTTTCCCCGTCCACGCCGAGAAAACCCTTGCGTCTGCTGATCCCGCTCCTGCTGGCCTTGCTGCTCCTGTTGTCCTGCCGTTCAATCCAGCGACTCACCGCTGCCCAGACTATGCAATACGAGGCGGAGCGTTGGCAGGGTCCGTCGGAGCAGAGCTATTCCCAGGTATCCGTCTTCTGGAACGAGGGAGAGATGAACGCTGCGCAGGCGGGAGCGTTGTCAAACGAGCTTTGCAGCTCTTTCCCGACGGATGAAATTCCGCCCTTTGTCACAGCCTACGGTGCAAAAAGCTCCGGCCTCGCCGTCTATGCGCATCGCAGGGCGGAGGCGGAGCTTTGGTCCGTATCCAAGGATTTCTTTACGCTGCATGCCTTCTCTATTTCCGAAGGCGGGCCCGGGACGTTCGCAAGAACCGGCAGCGAAGCAGTTCTGAACGAGGCTGCGGCCTTCGCGCTGTTCGGTTCCAACGACTGTATTGGAGAGGCCTTTCAGATGAACGGCTTGGGCTGGCGTGTGATTGCGGTGATCAAAGAGCCGGCCGGCGCAGCCAACGAAGCTGCCTTCGGAAACGCACCGAGAATTTTTCTGCCAATTACCGATGATATTTCCGTGGCATTTTATGAGGCGATCCTGCCGGAGTACTACACCGGTTACGCTGTTCAAAGCCTGCAAAATGCGACGGGGCAGATCGTCACAAGCTCCACAGGCCGCTTCCGCCTGTCCCGGCTCTGGGAGCAGGTCAAAGACTTCTTCCACACGCCTCCCGGCGAAACGCCCCCTCTCCCGCCCTGGGAGCAGGCCGCCCGTCTCGCGGAGCGAAAGCTCTGCCTTGATTGGTCAATCGCTCTTTTTGCGACAATCTGCTTGCTTGTTCAAATCGTTCCTTTGGTTGTAAATGGCATAAAGAAAGGCGTTAACAAGTTTCGAGCTCTGCGACACGGAAGAGGACAAATCGTGCACAACTGATTTCTTCCAAATCATACCGTTCTGACAATTGCTATGCCGTCATTCCTTTTTTCCGTTGGCGGCATAGCTTTTTCCATTTCATTGTGGTATAATGAATCAATAAAATGTGAGGAGACAGCAGGATGCCACAGTTTTGGAGCTACATCGGGAACGATCAATTCAATATCGGTTGCACCGGGCAGACAGTTTACGTCTACGACAAGGCCGGGAAGGAACAGTTCCCCGTGTGTCCTTGATCATTGATCTGGAATACTTTTGACAAAATACATCCCGGCCCTCTTGACAAGGGGCCGGGGCGTGATATAATAAGCGTGCAATTTTGAATACCCACGAGGGAGTAGTACCGTCCTTCCGGACGGGGGTCTGCCGTCAACCCGCAGCTTTGCTGCCGGTGCGCCCTGAAACACGAGACTCATGCACGCAAGCGTGTGTGGGTTTTTCTTTTTCGGAGGCAGTATGAAATATCTCTTTGGAACCGATCTGAGCGCGGATCGAAACAACAAGACCCCGGACGGCCTGCAATATCGCAAGGTTACGCTTCCGACTGAGCTGGAGACGTCTGTCCAGAGCCGTCGGGACAAGGCGGAAAAGCTGGAGCCCTTTACCTATTTCCCCAAGTGGCTGAAGGCCCTCAAATGGGCGCTTTGGTCCTTCGGGCTGCTCTATGGGTCCCGACTTCTGTGGGGAAGCGTGGCGCCCCAAAGGCTCCCGCAGACAAAATGGATCACCGGGGTCGGCTTGGCGGGCGGTCTGCTGCTCTCTTTGACCGAAGGCTTGCGGCATCTGGACGGAGCCGTGCGGCCCTCTGTCCGTCAGGCGCGGCTGGACCGCACTTCGGCAGATCGGGAGGCAAAAAGCTGGCTGGGCGTCCCTGCCAACGCGAAAAAGCTCGACGCTCTGGTATTTGATTACGTGGTGGAAAACGGGACCATGTTTTTCGCCGGTCCCTGCCGCTGCTTAGGGCTGCAGGCCTATCGGCGGGCGGATATGCTCTGCCTGTCCGACGGCGAGGCAGTTTGGTCGCTTCCCTTGACCCATGTAACCGGTCTGCGCAGCATTCCCTGCCAGACGGCGCTGGAGGGTTGGAACAAGGGCGACAGCCCTACGCTGGAAAAGTATCAAAAAGCCGGGCTCCGGGTGGCAAAGGACAAGACCAAGACCCTGGACCGCTGCTGCGTCCTGGTCTGGACCGACGAGGGCGAAAACTGGCAGCTGCTTTTCCCCGCCTGGGAGCGGGCGAAAATCGAAGCCATGATCCGAGGGCAGAGGCAAAAAAACGACGCGCGGCTGCGGGAGAGACAGGGGGCGGACTTACAATGACGTTTTCACAAGTGATGTCTGTCATCGTGCTTTGTGTTTCTGTATTCCTGCTTGCTTTTGCCGGCTGGACATTTTATCGCTGGCGGCCGAAATACTATTCTGCTGTGCCGGGATACACAAGAAACATCCAGCATATTCCGGCAGGGAAAAAGGTTGAAATTCACGTTCCGGGAGAAACAACCGTCTGCAAAGCCGGCTCCCGCCATGGCCCGCTGATCTACTATGAGATTGTTTACCGGGTCGATGGCAAAGAGTATATGCTGTTTCATTTTGGAGACGACGACGATCCGGAGGAGCCGCTCCCCATTCGATGGACCATTCGCTATCGCCCGGAAAAACCATCCTTTGCGTATCGGGACGTCGGAGGAATTCGGGAAGGGGATTTGCTTGCCGGCGCAATCGGGTTTCTCGGATTATTTCTCTTGGTTCCAAGCATTCTTGTTTTGTGCGGTCTGTAATTATGTGCCAATTGGCGTTCTTCTGCTCGGCTATCTGTTGAAATGGAAGCACGTTTACTGCGCCTACCAAAATGCATATCATCAAGATATGACGCTTGATATGGTGAACTGGCGAAAGGTCCGGAAAAGTGACGCGTATGGAGTCCCAATCATCTTCATTGTATTGGGCATCGCCTGCGTTGCCGCAGCAGTATTTGGAGGCTAAAGAAATACATGACACAAGCGGAAAAAGATAAACTGCATATCAAGAAACAGAACCGGCGGTATCGAAACTTGATCTGCCGCATTCTTGCGCCTATCCTGTTTCTGCAGCTGCTTTGTTCCCCGCTGTATATCTATATGTTCATGCTCCGAAGCGCGGTTCCCTCTGAGCCGGTGGAGATCGTGTACATGGACAACCGGTGGGTCAGCGGGCGCGGAATCAGAAAGCATCTGATCATTACGGCGGAAACCGGCCGGCAGTATTATGTGCTGGAAGACGGCGGAAGACCATTCTGGGAGGACGTCCGGGCCGGAAAAATCGTCCCAGGTGACCGGCTCACGATCACCGCTTGCGACTGGCCCGTCTATGACAGGATTGTGGAACTCCGTGCCGGAGATCGAATTTACGCTGACGCCTCGGATTTTGAAGAGAGCCGAAGCGGTGATATCAGACTTCGGCTGACGATCTGTGCAATTGCCCTGGGCCTTGGTGCGCTTGTCAGTTTGATCGTCTATCTGCTCGAGCGCCGGGAACTGAACGATATCCGAAAGCTCCACCGCAAATATCGGGAAAGAATGAGGCAGGGAAAGACATGATTTATCTTGCAATCGCCCTCTGCGGCATCTCCGCGTATCTGTGCGTCCGCTGCCTCCGGGTCCGGCGGCAGCGCAAGTCGCCGGAGTGGGAAAAGTCTCTGTCGATTTCCTTTTTCTTCGGGGCAATCGGCTTCCTTTGGCTGCCCTTTTGGCTTGGGATGCCGGCGCTCCAGTGGAGCCGGGATGGAGAAAAGGCTCTGCTGTTACTACTCTTTCTGCCTCTGCTTTGGCCCGTGCAGCTGGGCTATCTGAACTGGTGGCTGCGGTATGACGATGCCGGCTTTACCTGGCACTGGCCCCTGCTGGGCAAGGCCCGCAGCTATCGCTATGAAGAAGTCACAGAGATTCGCCGGGGCTCCTGGCAGACCGCCAAGGGCGCCACACCGGGCTACGAGATTATCATCCGCTGTGGGGAAAAGCATTTCACCGTCTCTCCGGACCAAAAC
>JAFWTG010000127.1 GCA_017519005.1 Oscillospiraceae bacterium
AAACTGGCAAATTGGAGTTGGAATAACTCCTTTTTGCTTCACTTTTTCAGATTTCCAGCGTTTTTTGTCCAGTTTTCCAGAAATATACGCTTGAACCGCAGATTTCACCCTCTGAAACCTACGGTTCTTTGACAGACTGAGAAAAAACAGCTCACTCGTGAGCTGTTTTTTCTTCTGCGCGTCTGCTGTGTCACTGTGTGATCTGCATGCCGGTGATCAGGATAAAGGGCCGTTTCTCCGGGTCCAGCCAACGAAGGACGGACAAGAGATCGTTGGGGAGCAGCCCCACGCAGCCGCCGGTGCCTTTTTCCGAACAGTGGAGGAAGATCGCACAGCCCCGCGCCGGGACGACGTCCGGCGGGCGGTTGAACTCGATCACGCAGGCCCAGGCGTAGGGAAAAGGGTAGTCCGCCAGGCGCTCCACGTCGTCGCTCCAGGGTGTCAGCGCCGGGTCGCCGCGCTCCTGCCAGGTATTGAAATAGGGCGAGGCCTCGTCGCAGACCCATTCAGAGCTTGGCGTCACCTGACGCCAGGGCAGCTTCAGGCCCTCCGGCGGCGCTTCGTTGCCGAAGGCCGTTCCGATGGCCCAGAGCCCTGCAGGGGAGGTATCGGTGTTTCTGCGGCGGTCATGGCAAATCCCGTTCTTCCCCACGAAGCCGTGGAATCCGTCCAGGCCGGGGACCGCCTGAAAGCCGCCGTCCCCGGCGCGCTCATAGCAGACGGTCAAGGTCTCCACGCCGTCCGTGGGCTGGGCCGCCGTCAGGATCAGCTGGCGGCAGCCCCGCGCCTCCAGGTCAGCCGGAGACAGACCCTCCACGGCCAGCCACTTTTCCAGCAGCTGCGCAGGGGAGCAGTCCGCGTCCGGCGAATAGCGGCCAGCCAGCTCCGGCCGCCAGTCCGGCGTGGTGTCGCCGGCCTGATAGGGGATTTCGGGCTCGCTTGCTTCCGGAGCAGTCGGATCCGGTATCGTGATTTCCGGCGTCGTGGGATTCGGAACGGTCGTTTCCGGGCTTGTCAAATCCGAAAGGCTGGCAGGCGCTTCCGTCGTCTTGGGCTGCGTATCCGCTTGTGGGGATGACATGCGGATCACCGGCGGGGCGGCGGGCTCTGCCCCGGGAACAGCGGCCAGAGCCTGACAGCCGCTCAGACAGAGCAGCGCCGCAAAGAGCAGGCTGCGGCAGTGCTTCCCGGCGCCGCTTCTTCTCAGCGTTTGGCTCAATGCTCCGTGGGGAGCGTCTGGGTATAGCTTACGGCATAGAGCTCCCAGTTCCCGTCCCGGTTGCGGATCAGGTAGAAGTACTGATCCAGCGCGCCGTCCTCCCAGAAGGTTTTCGTGTGGTCATATTCCGCCGTATAGCGGGCGTAGACCACAGCCAGCTCCTCCGGCTCCATGGAGGCCATCGCCTCGTTCTCCAGGCCGAAGCCGTTTCTCAGCGCGCTCTGGCTGTCCAAGCTGCCTGCCAGCACGTCCTGCTTTTCGGCCTCGTCCAGGCGAAGCTCCTCGATCTGCAGGGAAAGCGTATAGTCCTTTTCGCTCTGCGTGCGCAGGGCCTCCCGGACCGCCTCCACCGGGTCCGCGGCGGGCGCGCAGAGCCAGGCGTCGCCTGCGATGGGGGGCAGCTCCGTCTCGGAAAACAGCAGGTTCAGGAGATTGGTTTCCAGCAGAGCGCCGGCAAGCTGCAGCTTTTTCATGACGAGGCCGGAGGTCTGCCGCTCGTATGCCGTCGGCTCCGGCGTTTCTTCCTTGGGCGGCGCGAATCTGCCGGCCGCGTCGTATTCGCCCTTGTCCGTCTTCCAGGAGCCGTTGGTCCAGAGCACCAGGGGCTCCCGGTCGGAGAAGACGTCCCGGCCCAGCATCAGGCGCGAGTCAAAGGGCAGGCCGAAGAGATTGCAGAGCGTCGGCGCGATGTCCAGATTGCAGGTTGGGCTCGTGACGCGCAGGTCCTTGCCCTCCAGACAGCCGCTCCAGATCAGCAGGGCGCTGTGGTCCCGCTGGATCACGCTCTCGGGCGTATAGCCGTAGAGCTCCGCCAGGTAGTCCTCGGCGTTGCCATAATCGTCGTTCTGTTCCAGCGTGTAGGGATAATTGGAGGCGGCCAGGACGATCACCGTGTCGTCGGCGATGCCGGCCTCCGTCAGGCCCGCGATCAGATCCCGCATGGCCAGCTCCAGCTCCAGATTGGCGGCGTAGTAGGCCTTCAGCGTTTCGGAGCAGGAGAGCGCCGCCACTTCGTCCCGGTGCTTTTGCGACATCGCGTTTGCCCCCCAGGAGTAGAGCCCCTGGCCGGAGCTGGCCACGTAGCAGACGCTGAAGGGCTGCTTGTCGATGAACTGGGGAAGCGTGAAGTCGATCATCTCCCGGTCGCTGTAGGGCCAGCACTTGGTGAGCCCTTCCTCCAGGCCGCTGCCGACGCCGATCAGCTCCTCGTAGCCCCAGTACCGGTAGCTGTCGTTCCGTCCGTAGTAGTCATAGCTGATGTCGTCGCAGTAAGCCCGGGTGAAATAGCCCTGCTCCCGGAGCCGGGTGCCGAAGCTGACGATCTCCTTGGAAAGGCCGTTCTTCATGGACAGGGAGCCTTTCACCGGGGCGACGCCGCTGAGAATGGCGAACTCGCCCGCCAGGGTTCCGCTGCCGTAATTGGCGGCGTAGTAGTCGGTGAATGCAATGCCCTTGGTTGCCATCCGGTAGAGCGTGGGCGTCCGCTCCGGGTCGATCAGCTCCTTCGTGAAGCCATTGGCCTCCACCAGGATCAGGTTCTTGCCGGCGAAGAAGCCGGTCATGTCGTTCTTTCGGCTGGGCTCGCAGTCCTTCAGATCGCGCAGAGCCTCCGCCACCCGGGCGTTTTCTGCCCTGGCGTACAGGGCGTCCAGATCCAGGTCCAGGGCGTTGTATTCCGCGCGGAGCTCCGGCTCCCCGGAGGCCTCCGGCGGCGCGGCAGTGGAGCTTGCCAGGGAGCTCTCGCCTGGGCCGGGGGAGGCCTGGTTGGGTCCCGTTGCTTCCTCCCGGCGCTTGTTTTGGAGCAGCAGCAGCACGGAGGCCGCCGCCAGCACCAGGGCCAGGGCCGCGGCTGCGGCGCCCCAGAGGGGGCTCCGCCGCCCCTCCCGGATGGGAACCGGCGCCTGCGGCAGTCCGCCGTCCGTGTAGACGGCAGGCTGCGGCCCGTCGTCCGGCTTCTCCGCGGCCTGCCGCCTTGCGGCCCCGGCCTGCCGGATATAGCGCTCGTCCACCTGCTCCAGGGCGTGTAACAGGTCGTTTGCGTTCATAACAATCCCTCCTTTTGCAGTGCTTGGCGCAGCTTTTTTCTGGTTCGGTGGAGCATGGATTTGACCTTGCTCCCGCTGAAGCCGAAGGAAGCGCTGATGGCCGCGATCCCGTCCAGATACCAGTAGCGGCAGAGAAACACATTCCGCTCCGTCTCCGGGAGGGCCGCCAGGAAGCGGTTCAGGCTGCGGATCAGCTCCTGCTGCTCCAGCCGCCGGGCGGGCTCCTCGCCGCCGGGCAGCACCTCGCTCAGCTCCTCCAGGGCCAGGGCCACGCTGCCGCCGCCCCGCTTCTCGCTGCGCTGGGCCCGCCAGCGGTCGATGGCCCGGTTCCGGGTCAGCCTCGCCAGAAAGGCGGCCAGATTTTCTGGCTGCCTGGGCGGGATGCTGTTCCAGGCGCTGAGCCAGGTGTCGTTGACGCACTCCTCGGCGTCCTCCGGGTTTTGCAGGACGTTCCGGGCGATGGACCCGCAGAAGCGTCCGTATTTCTCGGCGGTCCGGGTGATGGCGTCCTCGTTCCGCGCCCAATACAGCGCGATGATCTCAATATCTTCCATCGTATCAACTCCTTCGGGAAGGCCTTCACCCTGATACACGGCAAAGGGAGGGAACGGTTGCGCCCTGGCGGCGCAACCGCCGGAAATTTATAATATGATAGCAGAAAAATATCGAATCTGCAAGAACGCCCGTCTTGAAGCGGCGCCGGGATTGTGCTACAATATCAGACAGAACAAGTTCGGCGAGGTAAAAACCCATGATCATTCATTCCTATGAGGAATCCCAGCCGCTGACCGGGCCTGAGACCTTCTACGGGCCGCAAGGGAAGCTCTGCGATACCTGCATTCTGACCTTCTCTCACGTGATCCTTTCCGAAATGCGGCGTCTGCTGCCTCTGCGGCAGGCCGCTTTCCTGGGAGGCGTGGATGGGAAAAAGCCCGTTTACCTCCTGGAGCATGAGGGCCGGACGCTTGGAATCTTCCAGTCCGGCGTTGGCTCCACGCTGGCAGCGACGAACGTGATTGAGCTCAACTGGGTGACCGGCGCCACAAAATTCATCCTCTTTGGCTCTGCGGGCAGCCTGAACAGGGCCGCTACGGAGGGGAAGTACGTGATTCCCACGGAGGCTTACCGGGACGAAGGAATGTCCTACCATTACGCACCGCCGGCAGATTATATTCGGATCAAAAACGCGGAGCGTATGGCGGCCATCTTCGACGAGCTGGGCCTTCCCCACGCGGAGGGCCGGGTTTGGACCACCGACGCCTTCTACCGGGAGACCAGGGCCCAGGTGGCTGCCCGACAGGCGGAGAGCTGCATTGCGGTGGAGATGGAGCTCGCGGGGGTGCAGGCGGTCTGCGACTTCCACGGCTTCGAGCTCTACGATTTCCTGGTGACCGGCGACGTTCTGGACGCCCCGGAATACCGGATCGCGGAGCTGCACAGCGCCAACCACGACCTGGACAAGCTGTGGATTGCCCTGGAAATCGCAAAGCGGATATAATACAAATACCGGTAAGGGGAAAAACCATGAAAAACAAAGCCCTGGCGATCTGCGCCGATCTCTATGGCTGTCCCAATCGCTGCCTGCACTGCTGGCTGGGGCATATGCCCAACCGGGACATGGGACCGGGGGCGGACGAATGGATCGTGGAGCAGTTTAAGCCGTATTTTGACGAGATCGAGTTCTACAGCTGGCTGCGGGAGCCGGACTTCTGCCCGGACTACCGGGCCCGTTGGGAGCGGGACAAGGCCCTCTCCGTGGGCTGCGCGCCCCAGCGCTTCGAGCTGGCCAGCTTCTGGCGGCTGGCGCGGGACCCGGATTATGTAAACTTTTTAAAGGAGGTCAGCGTGCGCCGGGTGCAGCTGACGTTTTTCGGTCTGGAGCCCATGACGGACAAATACGTGGGCCGGAAGGGGGCCTTCCGGGAGCTGCTGGTGGCCACGGAGCTTTTGCTGGACCACGGCATCCTGCCCCGCTGGCAGCTCTTCCTCAACGAGGAAAATCGGGACGAGGCCGCCCAAATCCCGGCCCTGGCCGAGAAGCTGGAGCTGCCCTGCCGATGCCGGGAGCTGGGGGAGGATTTCAAGCTCTTCGTCCACGCGGGGAGCTGCGAGGGGGAGAACCGCAGGCACTATCCCATCCGCATTCGAAAGGGTCATATCCCCGAGACGCTGCTACCATATTTCCTGAACTACGCGGAGAACCGGACCGAGGCGGAGCTCTGCGCCCTGTGGCGGGACGAAACTGCGCCATACGTCCCCCACAACGGAGAGCGGATCGTCCTCTACGTCTCCAACGACTACGATCTGTACTTCAACTTTACCCACCTGCGGCCGGAATGGCGGATCGGAAATCTGAAGCGCGATCCCATCGGGGAATTGGTCCGCCGGGTGACGGAGGAGGATACGCCCGCCCTTCGGGCCGCCCGGGCCGTCTCCCTGGGGGAGCTGATCCGGCGCTATGGGGACCCGGCCTCGGACAGGCTCTTCGAGCCGGAGGATTACCGGGCGTATCTGCTGAATCGATATTTGGAAGGGTAAATCCTCAGCCCTATGAATGCAGCGTGGGCAATCTGCCCCCCGACCCGCATTGGCTTGTCGATCTTGCGGGCAGATTGCCCGCGCTACGGCGATATCATATCGAATCTGATTGATCGGAGGGATTCTATGGACGCGATCAAAACGGAAAAGCTGACAAAATACTACGGCAAGGCCCGGGGGATCGAGGACCTGGATCTGACGGTGGAGCAGGGAGAATTCTTCGGCTTCATCGGACCCAACGGGGCCGGAAAATCCACCACGATCCGGACGCTCCTGGGCCTGATCGCCCCCACCGGGGGCCGGGCGGAGGTCCTGGGCCGCGCGGTGGGGAAGGAGAAGGAGGCCATCCTGCGGGAAATTGGCTATCTGCCCGCAGAGGCGGTCTTCTGGTCCGGTATGAAGGTGAAGGAGATTCTGAAGCTCTCCGCAGAGCTCCGGGGCAGGGACTGCGCCGCTGAGGCAAGGCGGCTCTGCGAGAGGCTGGAGCTGGACCCCAACCGGAAGGTGGAGGAGTTGAGCTTCGGCAACCGGAAGAAGGTGGGGATCGTCTGCGCCCTGCAGAGCGAGCCGAAGCTGCTGATCCTGGACGAGCCCACCGGCGGCCTGGACCCGCTGATGCAGCGGGCCTTCTTCGACATTCTGCGGGAGCGGAACCGGCAGGGGACCACGGTCTTCCTCTCCAGCCACGTCCTCTCCGAGGTCCAGCGCAACTGCAGCCGGGCCGCGGTGATCCGGGCGGGCCGCATCATCGCCTGCGACAGCGTGGAGGCCCTTGCCCAGACCAACGCAAAGCGGGTCTCCTTCCGGGGCAGCGCCGAGCTTTCGGACCTGCCGGGGATCCGGGACCTGCGGACCGAGGGAGAGAGCGTGAGCTTCCTCTACACCGGCGAGCTGAACGCCCTGCTGGGGCGGCTGGCCGCCGGCAAGCTGCGGGACCTGAGCCTCACGGAGCCGGACCTGGAGGAAATCTTCCTCCACTACTACGAGAAGGGAGGCGAGGCAGAATGACCATTCTGAAGCATGAGCTGCGGCGGGGCCGGAATCCCTTGCTGATCTGGGGCGGGGTGATCGCCTTCCTGCTGGCGGTCTGCGTCTTCCTCTTTCCCGAGATGAAAAAACAGATGGGGGAGATCAACGAGGTCTTCTCCTCCATGGGTTCCTTTACCGCAGCCTTCGGCATGGACAAGCTGAACTTCGGCAGTCTGGAGGGCTATTACGCCATCGAGTGCGGCAACGTGCTGGGCCTGGGCGGCGCCTTCTTCGCGGCCCTCTGTGCCGCCGGAATGCTCTGCAAGGAGGAGAAGGAGCGGACCGCGGAATTCCTGCTGACCCATCCCGTCTCCCGGACCCGGGTGCTGACGGAGAAGCTGGCCGCCCTGCTGCTCCAGGTGACGGCGCTGAACGCCGCCATCTACGCCGTGGCCCTGGGCTCCATGGTCCTCGTGGGGGAGGAGATCCCCTGGCGGGCCTTCAATCTGATGCACCTGGCCTATTTCCTGCTGCAGCTGGAGCTGGCCTGCGTCTGCTTCGGCGTCTCCGCCTTCCTGCGAAAGGGCAGCGCCGGCGTGGGTCTGGGGATCGCGGCGCTTCTTTACGTGACAAATCTGATCGCCAACATCACCGAGTCGGCCCGCTTCCTGAAGCATCTGACCCCCTTCGGCTACTGCGACGGGGCGGAGATTGTCTCCGACGGCAGTCTCAACGGCGGCAAGCTGGCCGTCGGCCTGGGCTTCGCCCTGCTGGGCCTGGCCGCGGCGTACTGGTATTATCCCAGAAAGGATATTTGCGCGTAGCGGAAAAAGAAACGCCGCCGGACCGCGCCCTTTGCGGCGCGGTCCGGCGGCTTGCCGTTTATCCCATCAGCAGCATGCTCCACAGGATCGTGGTGGGAATGCTGAGCAGGGTGGAGACCACCACCAATTTGGTGGCGTAGAGGGGGTCGTGGTCGTACTTGTCCGCGATGATGCTGGTGTTGGCGGCCACGGGCATGGCGGCCAGAATCACGCAGATGGCCCGGGCCGTGGGGCTCACGGGCAGCAGGCGGCAGGCGGCGTAGACCAGGGCGGGGAGGATCGCCAGCCGATGCAGGGAGAAGAGCAGCACGCTCCGGTCCAGAAACTGCTTCAGCTCCAGCCGAGCCAGGATCATGCCGATGACCAGCATGCTCATGGCGGTGTTGCAGCTGCTGAGATAGCCCACCGGCTTCATAATCAGCTCCGGCAGCTCCAGCCGCAGCAGCATTCCGATGATGCCCAGAAAGACCGCGATGATGCAGGGGTGGGTGACAACCTTCTTCACCGTTCCCTTCCAGTCGTGGGAGCCGCTGAACATTGCCACGCCGGAGGACCACATCAGGGTCCGCATGGGGATCAGGTAGACGTTGGCCAGGGCCAGACCCTCCAGTCCGTAGAGCCCCTCCGCCACCGGGTTGCCCAGAAAGCCCGCGTTGGAGCAGAGGGCGGCGAAGCGCTTGCAGGTCCGCTCCTCCTCCGGGGGCTTGCGGAAGAGCAGCCGACCGTAGCCAATGCAGAAGAGGTGGAAGACCAGGGAGATTCCGAAGACCCAGAGCCCGTCGTCCCGGATCTGCGCCAGGTCCGCGGAGAGAAAGGCCTTGAAGATGTTGCAGGGCAGGATCACGTCGATGACCAGGTTGGTCAGGCACTTCTGCCCGGCCTGATTCACCACGTTCAGCTTCCGCAGCAGGAAACCCACGCCGATCAGGGAGAAGATCGCGAATTGCAGGATCAGATTGTCTCTCATGTCACAAATCCTTCCGGCGGCCTGTGCGCCGGTCCCTCCGGTCCGCGGCCGGAGCTCAGTTCATTTCCGCCAGCTCCAGGCCGGGATTCTTGCGCTTGGTGAAGTCGATGGCCCAGAAGGAGGAGAAGACCAGCAGCTTCCGGCCCCGGTAGTCCTCCAGCAGCTCCACGTCGGAGCTCAGGTTCAGGTCCTTCTCCGGCACGGGGGAGGCGGTGATGAAGCGCAGCTCCTCGTAGGGCAGGCCCTCCATCCGGAGCTCCACGCCGTATTCGCTGCGCATCCGGTACTGGAACACGTCGAACTGCAGGGTGCCCACGACGCCCACGATGACCTCCTCCATGCCGGACTCCGGCTTCTTGAAGATCTGGATGGCGCCCTCCTGGGCGATCTGCTCCGTGCCCTTGATGAACTGCTTGCGCTTCATGGTGTCCCGGGGGCTGACCCGGGAGAAATGCTCCGGGGCGAAGGTGGGGATGCCCGCGAAGCGGAACTTCCGGCCGGGGACGGTGATGGTGTCGCCGATGGCAAAGATGCCGGGGTCAAAGACGCCGATGATGTCGCCGGCGTAGGCCTCCTCCACGATCTCACGCTCCGAGGCCATGAGCTGCTGGGGCTGACTCAGGCGCATCTTCCTGCCCGCCTGGACGTGGAAGTATTCCGCGTCCCGCTGGAAGTGGCCGGAGCAGATCCGCATGAAGGCCAGCCGGTCCCGGTGGGCCTTGTTCATGTTGGCCTGGATCTTGAAGACGAAGGCGGAGAAGTCGGGGGAGAAGGCGTCGATGAGGCCGCAGTCCGCCGTCCGGGAAAGGGGAGGGGGCGTCATCTGCAAAAAGGCCTCCAGAAAGGGCTCGATGCCGAAGTTGTTCAGGGCGGAGCCGAAGAACACGGGGCTAAGCTCGCCGGCCCGGACCTCGTCCAGATTGAAGTCCCGGCCCGCGGAGAGCAGCTCCACGTCGTCGATGAGCTGGGCGTGCTTCGCGCCGCCCAGGATCTCGTCCAGCGCGGGATCGTAGAGATCCACCTCCTGCTTCTCGGCCTTGCTCCTGCCGGAGACGCCGGAGAAGAGAATCAGCTGGGAGCTCTGCCGATCGTAGACGCCCCGGAACTCCTTGCCGGAGCCGATGGGCCAGTTCATGGCGCAGGTCTCGATGCCCAGCTCATGCTCCAGCTCGTCCAGCAGGTCGAAGGGGTCCTTGGTCTCCCGGTCCATCTTGTTGATGAAGGTGAAGATGGGAATGTGCCGCATGGCGCAGACCTTGAAGAGCTTCCGGGTCTGGGGCTCCACGCCCTTGGCTCCGTCGATGACCATGACCGCCGAGTCCGCCGCCATCAGGGTGCGGTAGGTGTCCTCGGAGAAGTCCTGGTGGCCCGGGGTGTCGAGGATGTTGATGCAGAAGCCCTCGTACTGGAACTGCATCACGGAGGAGGTGACGGAGATGCCGCGCTGCTTTTCGATCTCCATCCAGTCGGAGACCGCGGCGCGGGCGTTCTTTTTGCCCTTGACGGCGCCTGCCTGGGCGATGGCTCCGCCGTAGAGCAGGAATTTTTCGGTCAGGGTGGTTTTGCCGGCGTCCGGGTGGGAGATGATGGCAAAGGTGCGCCGCCGGGAAATCTCCTGTTGTAAGGTTGACATAATTTTTACCTCGGTACAAGTTGAAAGTTGAAAATGGAAGGATGAAAATTTCTGACAGACATCATACCATAACAATCCGAAAAATACAAGGAAAAATCGGTTGCATTTTCCGGAAAAACGGAGTAAAATACCATTGATATTTTGCAAATTGAAATTTGCAAAATCCATTCATTTTCACTTTTCCATTTTCAACTTTCAAATCTGTCGGAAAGGGGGCGTAACTATGGACCGCAATTCACCCATCGCCGTGTTTGACTCCGGCGTGGGCGGCGTCAGCGTGCTGCGGGCGCTGGTGCGGACGCTGCCGGAGGAGCGCTTCGTCTATTTCGGGGACTCCGCCAACGCCCCCTACGGTTCCCGAAGCACGGAGGAAATCCGCGCCATGACGCTGGAAAATCTGGCGCGGCTGAAGCGGGAATACGACTTCAAGGCCGCCGTCATCGCCTGCAACACCGCCTCCAGCGCCGCCATCAACGAGCTGCGGGACGCCTACCCGGACCGGCCCATCATCGGCATCGAGCCGGCGCTGAAGCCTGCGGCGGACCAGCACCCCGGCCAGACCGTGGTGGTCATGGCCACCGAGACCACCCTGCGGGAGGAGAAATTCGCCGCCCTGACGCAGCGCATGGGGGATCGCTGCCGGGTGGTGAGCCTGCCCTGCCCGGAGCTGGTGGAATTCATCGAGCGGGACGAAACCGACAGCCCGGCCCTGGAGGACTACCTTCGCAGAATTCTGGCCCCCTGGCTGGAGGGCGCCGCGGGCGCCGTGGTTCTGGGCTGCACCCATTTCCCCTTTGCGGCCGGAGTCCTGCGGCGGATTCTGGCCCCCTCCACGGAGCTCTACGACGGCAGCATGGGCACCGCCCGCAATACCCGCCGCCTGTTGGCCGAATACTCCCTGCTGCGGGACGGCGGCCCCGGGGAAGTGCGCTTCCTCAATTCCAGCCCGGACGAGGCGATGACGGCCCTCTGCCGCCGGCTGCTGCAAACCGAACCCCTGCCGGAGCCCCAGGCTCCCGCCAAACGAACGATAAGGAGAAACGCTATGGACCCCAAGGAACGCTTTGTCGCCATCTACCGCCAGTATATCCGCCGGGAAGGCGCGGAGGAGCTGCTGAACTGGCTGCTCTCCACCGACTTCTTTGAAGCCCCGGCCAGCGCCCGCTATCACTCCGCCACCGCCGGCGGCCTGTGTCAGCACAGCCTCAACGTCTACGACTGCCTGCGGGCCTACCTGGCCCGGCCCCGGGTCCAGCAGATCTACGGCCTGACGGGGGAGGACTACAGCGAGGAGAGCGTCGCCATTGCGGCCCTGCTACACGACCTCTGCAAGATCGGCTGCTACAAGCCCGGCTTCCGCAACGTCAAGGACGAGCGGGGCGTCTGGCAGAAGGTGGCCACCTACAACTTCGACGATCCCTTCCCCTTCGGCCACGGGGAAAAGTCCGTCTGGATGGTCATGAAGTATATGAAGCTCACGGACCAGGAGGCCTTCGCCATTCGCTACCACATGGGCTTCTCCGGCGAGGAGGACGCCCGCACCGTGGGCCAGGCTCTGTCGAGATTCCCTCTGGCCTTCGCCCTGAACGTGGCGGACTCCGAGGCCACCTACTTCCTGGAGACCGCGCCTTAACGAACAAGAGAAGAAAAAAGCCGGGAAAGCCGCTTTTTTCTTCTCTTTTTTTCGTTATTTGTAATGCTTTTGTATGAGGCGTGTGATAGAATGGCGACAAAGAATCCGAATAGAACAAGGAGTTGAGCTTATGGCACCCCCCAAGACCTACAAGGACTAAGCCAGCTTTGACGCGTACGTGGACGGCATTTTGATGAAGCGGAGCAGCGGAGAAGGCATGTTTGCCGTCCGGAATCAGCAGAGCGCCGACGCAGAGTCACTGATCCCACTCCTGCGCCGCTACGCGGACCGGCTGGAAAAAGAAAAATGCACGTCGGAAGCGCTGCCGGAAAAGATCATGAAGTATGCCGATCTGATTTACAAGCCCAAGGCCGCCCAGACCCACAAACAGATGAAGCAGGTGCTGACGGCGCTTTCGGACTTCAATACCTTTCTGCAGAGCGACGCGGGCAACGGCGTAAACCACTTCAGCCGTCTGCTGCGAATGGCTTCCATGGACGGCTATGACCTGGCCCAGGTCAGCAGCGGCTTCCGTTCCTTCTCCGAGAGCCTGGAGCTGGGCCTGGAGCTGGACCCGACAAGGTCCTCAGCGGCCCGGAATACGAGGACTACGTGGTGAACGAGCTGCTGCCGGACGAGGAAACCTTCCGGGAAAAGGAGGAGGACCGGCAGGCGGCTCCCGGCACCTGGATCCAGCGGCCGGAGAAGCGCCGGGAATACAAGTATTATCGGGATTATTCCGAGCAGAACGATATCGACACGAATCAGGACCTGGATTCGGAGGAGGACGCTTCGGAGGACGGGTCGGAGCATCTGGACGAGCCCCAGTTCATATCCGCAGAGGAAAGAGCGCTGAGCAAAACGGCCAAGGATTGGATCCGGCAGTTCCAGAGCACCCATGATCGCTATGAGGCCCGGCGGGATCAGCAGGGGAACCGAATTCCCAAAACGGATTGGCTGCTGCGGCTGCTGGCCGTGCGCTCCCTGGTCAATGCCCGCCCGGGGGACAAGAGCTTCTACGGGAGAATGCTCTCCATCGAGGACGTGAACCGGCGCGCGGAGGCGCTGGCGCAGGACCCCGATATGCGGAAATTCCTGGAAAGCCTGAAGGCGAGTCCTGCCGTCTATGCCTCCGCCGTGGAATACGCGGAAAAGGGCGCCGGCAGCGGCCTGGATACCTGGGTCAAAAAGTATATGGCGGTCAAGGGCCTGGCCCCAACAGGAATGCTGATGGCCCGATACCTGCCCTCCGCGGAGCTGCGGGTGGACGCCATGAAGGTTCTGCTGAAGAAGCGGGGGACAAGCCCGGAGAACAGGCTGGACTTCGTGAGCCAGATCGTCGCCTCCCGGCTGACGTTGGACGCCAGACGCGGCGGCTTTACCGGCATGGACGAGAGAATGAAGGAGGCCCCCGGCAGCGAGGATTTCATGCAGTGTCGGGACGCGGCCAAAGCGGCGCTGGAAAAGCTGAGCCCCAATCAGCTGAACGGCCTGCTGCGGAAGGCGCAGGAGGGCCACGGCGGCAAGCTGCTGGAAAGCTTTTCGGAGCTGACCGGCGTCAACGCTGCGAACTGGCGGGATCAGGCTGAGCCGGATGCCCGCGAGGCCGGGGAAGAACTCCGGGGATTGAGTCTCTGACCCCTTTTTCCGGCAGCCGCGTAGATGTTTCATATGCTGAGACCCCCCGCTTCGGCGTCAGCCGGAGCGGGGGGTTCTGCTGCTCTGCCCGGAAGAACGAAGAGACGAAGCCCCGGTCCGGGCAGCAAGGAATCTATCTTTCGGTTGAGGGGAACGCCAGGTACGCGGGCTTCGCGCCGTTGGGGGCATAATCCTCGGCAGGGAAGAAGAGGCCCCAGTTCTCCTCGGTGCGGAAGCGGAGGGCCCAGCCGGCGGGCCAGGTCTTCGGCCAGGGGATCGGGTGCGTCGGCGGCGTCCAGCTGACGACGCGATAGAGGCTCCCGCTGCCGGGGTCCAGCTCCTCCATCCGCTGGCTCAGCTTCATCTCCGCCGTCAGCGCGGCTTCATCCATCATCTCGGAGTGGGGCAGGTTTGCCAGCAGCCACTCATGGATCGCCAGAACCGTATTGCAGTCGGTTTCGTAAATCAGAAGGCCGTCCCGCTCGTCCGCTGCCTGCTCCGCCAGCAGGGCGCGGAGCTTGGGGGCCTCGGCCTCCAGCAGCTCCAGCAGGCTGTCCGCGGGGAACTCGGTGTAGAGCAGCACCGCGGCGTTTTCGCCCTGGCTCAGGGCGGCGCAGCGCTCCCGCAGCGCATCGGAGACGGGCTGGGGCTCGTTCCGCTCCTCCGCGCCGTCGCCGCCGCTGTGGTAGTAGTCGTCGGGGTGGATTTCGGTTTCCGCGGGCGACTGCTGATCCGGAGTGGTTTCGGGTGCGTTGGCCTTGTCGGGGTGCTTGGAATCCTGCCGGGGCACCTGATAGGCCGGGGCCTCCGCCCAGTTGTCGGGAGCCGCGGGCTCCAGCTCCATGGGCTCTGTGGCGGGCTTCAGCACGTCCCCGGGAAGGACGCTGTCCGCCGCCCCGGGAGCGGCGCTGTCCGCCGCCTCGGGAGCGGCGCTCTCCATCCCCCGCAGGGGGACGACGCCCAGACCCACCAGCAGCACCAGCACCGCGGCCACGGCGCCGATGGCCGTGCCGGGACCGAACCAGCGCCGCTTCGGCGGCTTCGCCTTGCCGCTGGCCTGGTCGATCCGGTAGAGCACGCCCTTCTTCAGGCCCTCGGGCGCGGGCTCCCGCAGCTGGGAGAGCTTTTCGTCCAGACCCTCCATTGCCTCCATGACCCGTCGGCATTCGGGGCAGGCGTCGAGATGCGCCTGCAGCTCCGCGGCTTCCTCGGGGGCCAGCTGGCCGTCCAGCCGGGCGCTCATCAGCTCCAGGGCTTTTTCACAGATCACGGCGCATCCCTCCTTTCTGAGGGAATAGACGTTTCTGATTCCGTTTTGTTCCCGTTTTGCAATAATTTATTTCGCAGCGCGGCTCTGGCCCGGGAGAGACGGGACTTCACCGTGCCCTCCCGCAGCTTCAGAATTTCCGCGATCTCGGTGTAGCTGAGATCGTCGATGGCCCGCAGGGTCAGTATCTGCCGGTATTCCACGGGCAGCTCGTTCATGGCCCTGGCCAGGGCCTTCCGGTCCTCGGATGCCAGCAGCAGCTCTTCGGGACTCTTGCCGGGGTCTGGCAGTTCCATTTGGACCTCCTCGTCCTCGTCGTCCACGGTGGTCAGGGAGACCGTAGGCCGCCGCCGCTTGGCCCGGAGCCAGTCCAGGCAGACGTTGGAGCTCAGGCGGAAGAGCCAGGTGGAAAAGGCGGACTCAAACTGGAACCCGGACAGACCCCGCCAGGCCCGGAAGAAGGCCTCCTGGGCCAGGTCGAAGGCGTCGTCCGCGTTGCCGCACATCCGCAGGGCCAGGTTGTAGACCCGGTCCTGATAGGCCTCCACCAGCAGGCCGAAGGCGTCGTTGTCTCCGGCCAGCACTTGTTCAATGATCGCTTTTTCGTCCATCATTCCAAATCCCTCTGAATGCCCCGGATGATCCGGTAGACGTCCTCCATCACCTCGATCCTGGAGATCTCCTGCTTGTAGTAATTGCTGAAGCGGACCCCGCGCAGATACCAGGCCAGCTGCTTCCGGGCCTCCAGGCAGGCGATGTGCTCGCCCTTGTCGGCCTTTGCCAGCTCCATCTGCCGCAGGGCCAGCTCCATGCGCGCAGCCAGGGGCGGGCGCTCCGGCACGGGCTCGCCCGCCAGGGCGGCCCGGATCTGCGGGAAGAGCCAGGGGTCCCCGAAGGCGGCCCGGCCCACCATCACGGCGTCGGCTCCGGTCCGGTTCAGGCAGCGGAGCGCGGCCTCTGGGGAGATCACGTCGCCGTTGGCGATCACGGGGATGGAAACCGCCCGCTTCACCGCCGCGATGATATCCCAGTCCGCGACGCCGGAGTAGAGCATGGTTTTCGTCCGGCCGTGGACGGCGACGGCGGAAGCTCCGTTGTCCTGGAGGACCTTCGCCAGCTCCACCACGTTCGCGTGGCTCTTGTCCCAGCCCTTGCGGGTCTTGACGGTCACGGGTACGTCCACGGCGTCGCAGACCGCCCGGACGATGCGCCCGGCCAGGGCCGGGTCCTTCATCAGCGCGGAGCCCTCGCCGTTGTTGACGATCTTCGGCATGGGGCAGCCCATGTTGATGTCCACGAAATCCGCGCCGCTGAGCTCCAGGGCCAGCTGTGCGCCCCGGGCCATGAACTCCGGCTCGCTGCCGAAGATCTGAACCCCGCAGCGGACGCCCTCGTTTCGCCGCAGCAGGGAGGCGGTCTTCTTGTCGCCGTAGCACAGGGCCTTGGCGGAGACCATCTCCGTCACCGTGGCCTCGGCGCCCAGCTCCGCGCAGACCTGCCGGAAGGCATAGTCCGTCACGCCGGCCATCGGCGCGAGAATCACGCCCCGGGCCGGAATCAAGCGGCTGTCCACGCTGCGCCGCCTCCTCTCCAGTCACTTTCCAACTATTATAACACATCCGGTTCAAAAAAGCAAAATACAAAATGTGAAATGTGAAGCGCAAGGTCGGCAAGCCGCCGCTTTTGGAATATCTGACAAGTAAGGCTTGCTTTTCCTGCGAATATATGGTATAATTCTAACAAATCGCCGGTCAATCCGGCGGTACAACAAAACTACAATCACAGAGCTTAGGAGGAGCAACAATGGTGAAGGAATCTTTGGACAGGCTTGTCGGCTACGATAAGGAGGTCGGCGAGGCCATGCAGGCCGAATTCGCAAGACAGCGCAGAAACCTGGAGCTGATCGCCTCGGAGAACATCGTCTCTGAGGAAGTCATGATGGCCATGGGCAGCGTCCTGACCAACAAATATGCCGAGGGCTACCCCGGCAAGCGCTACTACGGCGGCTGCGAGTGTGTGGACGTGGTGGAGAACATCGCCATCGAGCGCGCCAAGAAGCTCTTTGGCTGCGACTATGCCAACGTCCAGCCCCATTCCGGCGCCCAGGCCAATATGGCGGTCTTCTTCGCCATCCTGAACCCCGGCGACACCTTCATGGGCATGGACCTCTCCAACGGCGGCCACCTGACCCACGGAAGCCCCGTGAATATGTCCGGCAAGTACTTCAAGTGCGTCTCCTACGGCGTGGACGCCAACGGCGTCATCGACTACGAGGACGTGCGGAACAAGGCGCTGGAGCATCATCCCAAGCTGATCGTGGCCGGCGCCTCCGCCTACTGCCGCATCATCGACTTCCAGAAGTTCCGCGAGATCTGCGACGAGGTGGGCGCGGTGCTGATGGTCGATATGGCCCACATCGCGGGCCTGGTGGCCGCGGGCGTACATCCCAGCCCCTTCCCCTGGGCCGACGTGGTCACCACCACCACCCACAAGACCCTTCGCGGTCCCCGCGGCGGTCTGATCCTGGCCAACCAGGAGGCCGCGGCCAAGTTCAACTTCAACAAGGCCATCTTCCCCGGCATCCAGGGCGGCCCTCTGATGCACGTCATCGCCGGCAAGGCCGTGGCCTTCGGCGAAGCCCTGAAGCCCGAGTTCAAGGCCTATCAGGAGCAGGTGGTCCGCAACGCCAAGGCCCTGGCCAACGCCCTCATTGCCCGCGGCCAGAAGATCGTCTCCGGCGGCACCGACAACCATCTGATGCTGCTGGATCTGATCGGCCTGGAGGTCACCGGCAAGGAGCTGCAGAACCGGTTGGACGAGGTCTACATCACCGTCAACAAGAACACCGTTCCCGGCGAGCCCAGAAGCCCCTTCGTCACCTCCGGCATCCGCATCGGCACCCCCGCCGTCACCACCCGCGGCCTGAAGGAGGCCGACATGGAGAAGCTGGCCGAGCTGATCGACCTGGCCATCCGCGACTTCGAGAACCAGAAGGACTACATCCGCGCCGAGGTCGTCAAGCTCACCGAGAAGTATCCCATCTACCAATAAGAAGAGGTTCCTGCCATGGCTGAGATTTGGAAAGGCAAGCCGGTGGCCGACGCCATGACCGCCCGGATGCAGGCGGAAGCGTCGGAGCTGAGCGCCCGGGGCGTCACCCCCACCCTCTGCATCTTCCGGGTAGGGGAGCGGCCCGACGATCTGGCCTATGAGCGCGGCGCGGTGAAGCGCTGCGAGGCCGTGGGCATCCGCGTGGTCCGTGAGCTCCTGCCGGCGGACGTATCTCAGGAGGAGTTCGACGCGCGCTTCCTGGCTGTCAACCGGGACCCGTCCGTTCACGGCATCCTGCTTTTCCGGCCGCTGCCTGCCCAGCTGGACGGGGAGAAGGCCCGGCGGATGCTGGACCCGGCCAAGGACGTGGACGGCTGCACCGACGCCTCCCTCGCCGGGGTCTTCACCGGGAGCGGGATCGGCTTCGCCCCCTGCACTGCCCAGGCCGCCATGGAGCTGCTGCGCCACTACGGCGTGGACCCCAAGGGGAAGCGGGCCGCGGTCATCGGCCGCTCGCTGGTGATCGGCCGCCCCGTGGCCATGCTCCTGATGCACGGGAACGCCACCGTGACGGTCTGCCACACCCGCACCGCGGACGTCCCCGCCGTGACCCGGCAGGCGGAGATTCTGATCAGCGCCGCCGGCGTCCTCCGCAGCGTCACCCCGGACTTCGTGAACCCGGATCAGATCGTGGTGGACGTGGGCATCAACTGGGACGAGGCCAGGGGCGGCATCTCCGGCGACGTGGATTTTGACGCCGTGGCCCCCTGCGTCCGGGCGATCACCCCGGTCCCCGGCGGCGTGGGCAGCGTCACCACCTGCGTCCTGGCCGACCACGTGCTTCAGGCAGCCAGACGAACTCTCTGAGAACGACAAGTTCCTGTAACAGCAGGGGACGGCTCTCTGTGTTGACAAAAGGAACACAGAGAACCGTCCCCTGTGCTCATTAGGGAGGGATGAAATAGTGAAAGCTGCAAAAAAAATTCAATTAATTGTTTGGAGGCTGATTTTTTCCTATCTCATAATTGAAAGAATAGTTAATCAGTACTGGGGAAACATGAAGGAGCACAATCTTCCGCTCCCGGATTTATTTGTATCCTATTACTGGATGTCAGATATGTGCAGCTCCTTTTTCGCGATTATCTTTTCGATCATTTACAGCATTGTAGTTTATTCGTTTCTGATCGCGCTCACTTTCAAATTTATTATAGCGGATCTGCCAACTATAAATGTTAAACTCTATCGGACATTACTTACCGTCTTTATGGCAGTTTGTCTTGTCGATGCGATTGGAAGTTTTTTGATCGTACCAGGCTATTCTCACTCCCTTTTTAGCGGAGTTATGGATAGCATCATGATTGGCTTGTCAGTTTGGATGTTGCTTGAACAATCAGACTAACTATTAAAAGTCAAGCCCTAAAAGCAGAAAAGTTTTGAATTGGTGACAGAAGTGACAAGGCGCACCGAAACAGACGTCCGCGAAGACGCCAAGGTTTATTTGACAAGAGGTCAAGCTGGCTGGTACGGT
>JAFWTG010000128.1 GCA_017519005.1 Oscillospiraceae bacterium
CAGCGGGCACATCTTCGGTGTCTCCGGCTCCGGTTTCCAGCGCATCAACATAGCCTGCCCATGGAGCACGTTGGAACATGGGCTGCATTGCCTTGCGAAAGCCCTTCGCTCATAAACGATTCTCCCTGCCCCCGACACTCAACACCAGCTGCAGCACGCCCAGGCCCTCGGCCCCGATGCGCCCCGCCAGCCAGGCGTGGAAGAACACGCCCAGCGCCCGCAGCGCCAGCCCGCTCAGGCTCAGCAGGACCGTCCCCCGCACCAGCGTCCGCCCTCTGCCCACGTCCTCACCTCCCCCGGACAGCCTATGCGCCGCGAAGGGGGAAGATGCGGAGCGCCCCGCCCGCGGGAACGCAAAACAAAAAACGAAAAACGAAAAATTGCGGTATCCCTTCGGGATAATATTTTCATTTTTCAATTCGCAGAATTGAAAAATACCACAATTATTCATTATTCATTATTCATCATTCATTTGACCAAGGCGGGCTGCGGCGCAACGGAAAAAGGGCCGATGTGGTCATCGGCCCCTACGGATTTGAAATCCCTAATCCTTAATCCTTAATCCTTAATCCCTGATCCATGCGGGTCAGCGGCGCTTGCCACCGCCGGGGCCGCCCATGCCGCCGCCGGGGCCGCCGCCCATATCGCCGCCGGGGCCGCCCATACCGCCGGGGCCGCCCATGCCGCCGCCGAACTGGTTGGGGATGGAATCGACCTGCTGGCCGTTGATGATGATGGTGCCGCCGTTGTACTGGGCGCTGCCGTCGCAGTCGAAGGCGGACTGGCCGGTGACGTTGATGGTGCCGCCGTTGACGACGATGTTGCCGTTGGAGTCGATGCCGTCGGTGTCGCCAGCGCCCATGCTGACGGTGAGCGTTCCGCCGTTCATCTCAAAGCTCGGGGTGTAGAGGGAGGACTTGGCGGCTGCGTTCACGCCGTCGTCGGAGGCGGAAATTTGAATGTCGCCGCCGTTGATCTGGATGCAGGTGGCCTCCAGGCCCTCCGCCGCGGTGATCTGATAGCTGCCGCCGTCGATCCGCAGCAGGGTGGTGGCGTGGATCGCGTCGTCCTTTGCCTGGATCGTGAAGCTGCCGCCCGCGACGTAGATGCTGCCCAGGCTCTCGTCGTCGCCGTTCTCGGCGTGCAGGCCGTCGTCCGCGGCGTTGAGGGTAAAGCTGCCGTCCGCAATGGCCAGGCTGTCCTTGGCCCGGATCGCGTGCTTGCCCGCGGTGATCTCATAGACTCCCGCGGTGACGGTGACCTCGTCCTTGCCCACGACGCCGTTGGCGGCGGGAGAGCTGATCCGCAGGGTGCCGGTTCCGTTGAGGGTGAGATCGTCCTTGGCGAAGAGCACGGCGTCCACGTCGTTTTCGTCCTTCTGGACGAAGCTGCCGCCGTTTGCGAGGGTATTCACCGTCCCCTCCGCCAGGGTGACGAAGACCTTGTCCGCCTGCTTGACGTAGATCGCGGCGTAGTCGGAGGACTGGATGCTGACGCCGTTCAGCACCAGCTGAACCTTGTCGTCCTTGCTGACCTCCACGGTGACGCTGCCGTCGTCCAGGCTGCCGGAGAGGACGTAGGTCCCCGCGGCGGTGATGGTCACGCTGCCGCCGCTGATCTGCACGGCCTCGGAGGAGGCCTCGGCGCTGGCGCCGTTCAGCGTGATTTCCACGGCCTCGGCGGAATCGTACTCCCCGGAGAGATCCCGGTCGGAGAAGGCCTCGGCGAAGGCGTCGCCGGAGCTGAGCGCCGAGGACGAGGAGGAGGACGCGGCGGCGCTGCCCTCCGCCGAGGCGGACGCGCCGGACGCGCTGTTCGAATTTGCGATGACGGGAGCGGCCTGGGACGCGCTTGCGGCGTCCGCGGCCGTCTGCCCGGCCTCCGTGCCGCAGGCGGCCAGAAGCAGGCTGAGCGTCAGCAGCAGAACGAGAAGCAGGATGGATTTGTTTTTCAGAGTTTTCATGTTGCTTGCCTCCATTCATGTTTGATTTCTGGCGCGATTATAGCACAGCCTGGCCCGGGAATCTCCGAAAAACAAGGGCAGAATATACGCAGAACGTACGAAATTCCGGCAACGGGCAGGGGATCCGTGGGCATGGGTCTGTTCCCTGTTCCCTGTTCCCTGTTCCCTGTTCCCTTGTCGGTGCGGGGGGCGGCGTGGCGAGCAATGCTCGCCGCTACGGGCGGGATCAGAGGGGGAAAACCGCCTCGAAGACCGCGCCGTTTTCGTTGCGGGCGGACAGCGTTCCGTGATAGGCCTCCGCCACGGAGCGGGCGATGGCCAGGCCGATGCCGTGCTTGCCGCCTTTTCCTTTATAGAAACGCTCAAATACGTGGGGCAGATCCTCCTCCGCGATGCCGGGGCCGTCGTCCGCGACGCGGACGACGGCGTTTCCCGCCTCGCTGCGGCAGCACAGGCGGATCTCGCCGCGGGCGTAGCGCACCGCGTTGGAGATCAGATTGCCGAAGAGCCGCTGGGCGTCCTGCTCCCGGATGGCCAGCATCACGGGCGCTTCGTCGAAGTCGAAGCGGAAGGACAGCCCCTGCTTCTCCGCCTCCGTGTGCTGCTCCGAGACGCAGAGGGACAGGACCTCCCGCAGGTCGATGGGCTCCAGCTGGCCCTCCGGCCGGCCCTTGCCCATGCGGGAGAGATAGAGAATGTCCTCCACCATGCCGGTGAGCTTGTCGGATTCCGAGAGGATGACCCGGCCCGCCCGCTGGGGCTCGATGACCCCGTAGACGATGCCCTCCGCGTTGCCGCGGATGGAGGTCAGGGGCGTGCGCAGCTCATGGGATACGTTTTGGAAGAAGGTCTCCTGCTTTTGCTTCGCCTCGCCCAGCTCCCGCACCATGCCGTTCATGGAATCGGCCAGCTGCTGAAATTCCGCGTCGCGGAAACGGAGCTCCCGCTGCTCCAGCTTCCCGCCGCCGATCTCGGAGGCGAAGTCGGAGAGGGTCTGCACCGGCCGGGCAAAGGATTTGGCGAAGCGGCGGCCCAGCAGGACGGAGAGCAGGACGGCGGCGGCGATCACCAGCAGCAGCACCAGATTGACCTGCCGGGCAAAGGCGGCGACGGCGGTGACGTCCACGTAAGCCAGCAGGGTCCGGCCTGCGTCCACGGGGTCCTGCATCGTGGAAACGGCAAAGTCGCCGCTGTCCAGGGAGACCGTCTGATTCGATACGGGCTTGCTGCCGTTCTGCTCCCGGTACCACAGGGCCAGCTCGCCGGCGATTGCGCCGTCTCCGTGCAGGTTCATGGCCAGGTTGCCGTTTTCATCCAGCACGATGGCGGAGCCCCTCGTCCCCATGATCCTGTCCGGATGCTCGTCAAAGGGCCCGGGAGGGCCGTGGGGCCCCGTCCGCGCCTCCGAGGCGCTCCGGGAGACGGAGTCCAGCTGATCGGCCACGCGGGCGCGGATATAGCTCTGGACGGCGACGTTGAAGGCCAGCATCACCGCCAGCAGGATGGCGCAGGTCAGCCCGATCAGGGTGAAGCTGAGCCGGGTTCGGATGTGTCGCTGCTTTTTCATTTGGACGCCTCCAATCGGAAGCCGTAGCCCCAGACGGCGGCGATATTGACGCCGCTGTCGCCCAGCTTCTGCCGCAGTCTGCGCACCGTGTCGTCGGTGGCCCGGGTCTCCACCACGGATTCAAAGCCCCAGACCGTGTTCAGCAGCTCCTCCCGGGAGACCGCCTGCTCCGCGTGGAGCATCAGATACTTCAGCACCTCGTACTCCGTGGGCGTCAGGGCCAGGGGCTTGCCGCCGCTGAGAACGCAGCGCTTGTCCTCGTCCAGCCGCAGCGCGCCGACGGAAACCGCGGCGCTGCTCTCCGCCGCCCGCTTCTGGCTCTCGAAGTCGATACGCCGGAAGATGGCCCGGACCCGCATCAGCAGGGCCATGGCCGAGAAGGGCTTGGTGATGTAGTCGTCGCTGCCGAGGCCCAGGCCCATGGCGTAGTCGTTCTCGGAGTCCCGGGCGGTGAGCATAATAATCGGAACCGTGCTGAGCTTCCGCAGCTCCGTGCAGACGGAAAAGCCGTCGCGGCCCGGCATCATCACGTCCAGAATCACCAGGTCGCAGGGCTCCTGCCGGAAGCGCTCCAGCAGCAGGTCCCCGGTGGGGAAGTCCTCGATCTCATGTCCGTCGCTGGACAAGAAGGTCTTGACCACCTGGCGGATGTTGTCGTCGTCGTCCGCCACGTAAATTCGTTTTTTCATACCGTCCATTGTATCCAACCTCGTTTTCCGGTTTTTCTCTATTATATCAGCCCCCCGCTTCAAAATCAATGCAAAAGCGCGGCGGAAGCTGCCGCAATCCATACGAAAGCTTTCGTATAATTTTCGTATTTTTTGCCGCCGCTTCTCGGAGATTTCCGCCCCGCCTCCGTGCTATGATTGGGCCATGAAAACGGACCGCACACAGCGCGGCCCAATCCGCTGCAAAGGAGGCAATCCACATGAGCGAGCCGCAAAGCTGCTTCAAGCGCTGCGAAAAGAAATACCTGCTGAGCCCGGCCCAGTACGAGGCCGTGAAGCGCGGCATGGCGCCCTGGATGAAGCCGGACGCCCACCCCAGCTACACCATCTGCAACATCTATTACGATACGGAGCACTACGATCTGATCCGCGCCTCCCTGGAAAAGCCGGTCTACAAGGAAAAGCTGCGGCTGCGCAGCTACGGCGTGCCCGGCAGCCTGTCCCCGGTCTTTCTGGAGATCAAGAAGAAGTACGACGGCGTGGTCTACAAGCGCCGCGTCACCATGAAGGCCCGGGACGCCGTGCGGGTACTGCAAGGCGCCCAGGCCGGGGACGGCAGCCAGATCGGCCGGGAGATCGACTGGTTCCTGCGGCTGTACCGGCCGGAGCCCAAGGTCATGATCGCCTACGACCGGGAGGCATACGCGGCGGCCGACGGCGGCGAGCTGCGGATCACCTTCGACACCGGGCTCCGGGCCAGAGCCAACGACCTGGACCTGCGCGCCGGCGATCACGGGGTCCCGCTGCTGAACGGCGAACAGATCCTGATGGAGATCAAGCTCCCCGGCGCGGCCCCGCTCTGGCTGGCCCAGCTGCTCTCAGAGAGCCGCTGCTTCCCCACCAGCTTCTCCAAATACGGAAGCTTCTACCAACAATTTGTATGCGGCGGCAGACCCGCCGACAAGAAAAAGGAGGTCGTTCTCAGTGCTTAACTCCATCATCACCGGAACGGAAATCAGCGTTTCCGCGTTCTTCATCTGCACGGCAGTCTCGCTGCTGCTGGGCCTCGGCGCCGCGGCGCTGAGCATGTACAAATCCAAATACTCCCGCAGCTTCGTGGTGACCCTGGCCCTGCTGCCCGCCATGGTGCAGCTCATCATCATGCTGGTCAACGGCAACATCGGCGCGGGCGTGGCGGTGGCGGGGGCCTTCGGCCTGATCCGTTTCCGCAGCGCGCCGGGCAGCGCCAAGGAGATCAGCCTGGTCTTTCTGGCGACGGCCATCGGCCTGGCCACCGGCATGGGCTACGTGGTCATCGCCGCGGTGTTCTTCGCCGTCATCGCCGCCTTCACCCTGCTGCTGACCCTGACGGGCTTCGGCGCGGGCGCGGCGGACGAGCGGGAGCTGAAGATCACGATCCCCGAAAACCTGGACTACGACGGCCTCTTCGACGATCTCTTTGCGCGCTACACCCGCAGCGCGGAGCTGGAGCGGGTCAAGACCACCAATATGGGGACCCTCTACGAGCTGAGCTACAAGATCGTGCTCAAGGACGCCCACGGCACCAAGGAATTCCTGGACGAGCTGCGCACCCGCAACGGCAATTTGAACATCGTCTGCGGCAAGCCCGTGACGAAGGAGGCCCTGTGAGCAGGCGGCGCAGGCTGGCGGCTCTGCTGCTGGCCGCCGCCCTGCTGCTGACGGGCTGCGCGGCGGCGGCCCCGGCGCCCGCCCCG
>JAFWTG010000008.1 GCA_017519005.1 Oscillospiraceae bacterium
CCTTGAGGTCAGCGGCGGTGAGCTCCACGTCCTGCTTGACGCCGCGATCCTCCTTCATCTTGTCGATGAGCTGCTCGAAATACTTCTTGCCCACCTCCATGACGACGTCGGAGAACATCTGGATAAAGCGGCGGTAGGAGTCATAGACGAAGCGCTCGAACGCCGGGTCGGGGTTGCCCTTGATCATGGCGTTGACCACGTCGTCGTTGAGGCCCAGGTTCAGGATGGTGTCCATCATGCCGAGCATGGAGGCGCGGGCGCCGGAACGGACGGAGACCAGCAGGGGGTTCTTGAGGTCGCCGAACTTCTTGCCGTTGATCTCCTCCATCTTGGCCACACCCTCCATGATCTGGCCCATGATCTCGTCGTTGATCTTGCGGCCGTCTTCATAGTACTGGGTGCAGGCCTCGGTGGTGATGGTGAAGCCCTGGGGAACCGGCATACCAATGTTGGTCATTTCGGCCAGATTGGCGCCCTTGCCGCCCAGGAGCTCACGCATCTGCGCGTTGCCCTCGGTGAACAGGTAGACATACTTCTGAGACATATACGTTTCTCCTTTCGATTGATGCGGCCGCTCCGCGCCGCATAGCTTGACTAACCTGAGATTGATTTGGCATAATTTACAATGCACTATACTCTAACATATTTTTTTGTTTATTTCAAGGATTTTTCCGTTTTTTCCGAAAAGAATTCGCATTTTTCCTGTTTTTCGGATTTCCCCGGCCTCTCGGGACAAAAAAAGCGCGCCGGGACTGGAAATCCGCCGGGCCGTGTGATATAATCCCTTCTGTAAGCAGTCTCTTCGTCTTCTGAAGCAGGAGTTTTCTATGGATTATGAAAGCATCTTCGGGCTGTTCCTGGACCTGGGCCGGGAGCTGATCCGCTGCGGCGGCGAAACCCACCGGGTGGAGGACACCCTCTACCGGCTGGCGGCGGCCTACCGCTTCACCGACTGCAACATCTGGGTGGTGCCCTCGGAGATCCAGGCCACCATGACAGATCCCGCCGGCGTGACCCGCACGCAGATTCGCCACGTCCGGAGCAGCAGCGTGAATTTCTACGTGCTCGACCGGCTCAACAGCCTCTCCCGCTGGGCCTGCGCCCAGCTGCCGGGCCGGGAGGACTTTGCCGCCCGGCTGGCGGAGATCCGCGCCGTGGCGCCCCTGCGGCCCTGGCTGCTCTACCTGGGGGGCGTGCTGGGCGGCTGGGGCTTCGCCCTGTTCTTCGGCTGCGACCTGCTTGATTCCCTGGTGGCCGCACTGGCCTCGCTTCTGATTTTCTTCATGGTGCGCCGCCTCTCTCCCCGGGAGGGCAATCCTCTGATTTTGAACTTTGTGGTCTCCTTCGTGACGGAGCTGTTTATCCTTCTGGTCTGCCGCTTCGGCTTTGGCGACCACATGGAGACCATCACCATCGGCGTGGTAATGCTGCTGGTCAGCGGCCTGGGTGCCTTCAACGGCCTGCGGGATCTGGTGCATCTGGACACCCTCTCCGGACTGATCAACCTGGCGGCCTCCTTCACCGGGGCCATCGGCATCGCCCTGGGGATCGCCCTTCCCCTGCTGATTTTCCGGGACTGGGGCGCGGTGGCGGTCTCCGCCCAGTCGCCGGACCCCTGGATCCAGCTGCTCTCCGGGGCCGCGGCCTGCGTGGGCTTCTCCATCTGGTTCCGGGTCCGGGGCTGGAAGATTGCCTGGTGCGCCTTCGGCGCGTTTCTGAGCTGGGGCGCCTATCTGCTGGCTTACCGTCTCTATCCCTCCGCCTTTGGCGCCACGCTGCTGGCCTCCTTCCTCTGCGGCCTCTACGGGCAGATCATGGCCCGGATCAACAAGAGCCCCGCCACCATCTTCACCACCATCTGCATTCTCCCGCTGGTCCCCGGCTCCTCCCTGTACTACACCATGTACGGCCTGGTGACCCGGAACAGCGCCCTGTCCTATGAAAAGGGCGTGGAGCTGGGCATGACCTGCTTCGGCATCGTCCTGGGCTTCATGGTGGTGGAGGTGGCCAACCGCTTCCTCTGGCGGCGGCCCCACTGAGCAATCCATCGTTCCCGCAGCCCGCCGCCTCCCGCTTGCATGAAAGGTATCTGCGTATGAAAACCCGTATTCTGTCCCTTATTGTTGTGCTTCTGCTGCTTCTTTTCCTCTGCGGCTGCGGCGGATCGGAGCCCGCGGAGTGGATCCCTGTCCGGGGCGGGGAGCAAAGCCGGGACATTTCCCGGGAAAACCGGGACGAAGCCCCCGTCTCCGCCGCGTCAGACGAAGCGGCGTCCATCCCCGCCTCCGCGGAGGCCACAGCCGGGGCGCCCGCGCCTTCCTCCGAACCCTCTCCCGCCTCGGAACCGGCCTCCTCCCTCCCCTGCTCCGAGCCCGTCAGCGAGGCCCCCTCCCCCACCCTGGCGCCCCAGACCGAAGCCGCCCAGGAGGCCGTCGGCGAAGCCGCCTCGGAGCCGGAGACCGCCGCTCCCCTGCCGGACCGCGCCAATCCCGCCCAGACGGAGCCCCCGGAGCCGGAATCCGAGGCAGAGCCCGAAGCCCAGGTCCGCTACGTTGCCAATACCAACACCAAGAAATTTCATACGCCCAGCTGCAGCTCCGTCACGGATATGAAGGAGAGCAACAAGCTCTATTTCACCGGCTCCCGGGAGGAGCTGATCGCCCAGGGCTACGAACCCTGCAAGCGCTGCAAGCCCTGAACCCGCCCTTCCCCAAGCCCGCGGGAATACGCTCCCCAGCCCGCCCCGCGGCAAACCACGCCGTTTCGGGACATATCGCCGTGATTCCGCAAAATGAACGACTTCAAAACAAAACCAAAGCGAACGCCTCCAAAGCAAAACAAAGCGACGACCTCAAAACAAAACGCACGCCTTCAAAACAATACAAACGCCTTCAAAACTCCCCCTTGATTTTCCGGCCTCCCCCTGCTATAATAGCGCTGTCATAAGGAGCGGTATCGAAGCGGTCATAACGGGGCTGACTCGAAATCCCTCCGCATACTGTGCGTTTTGTATCAGCGTTTTCCTTGTTTTTCCTGGGTTTTTCGTGGGTTCGAATTTGAAAATTTTAGTAGTTCTCTCCGCCAGTTCTCTCCAAAACTTTTTTGAATTTTGAAGAGCCATCTGACGAAAAAATATATGGAGCGGTATCGAAGGGGTCATAACGAGAACGACTCGAAATCGTTTGGCGGATAAAACCGCCCGTGGGTTCGAATCCCACCCGCTCCGCCAATGGGAATCCAGTCGCCTTTGGGCGGCTGGATTCTTCATTTTACGACGCTGTATCCGCTTTAAACAGCGCCTCGTCGGGCTCGACGACAGCATCCCAGCGGCTGCCGAAGTGGTCTGCTTCCGGCAAGCTGATTCCTTCCACCATCGCCTTTGCCGAGGACAGCTTGGATCTGTAGTCCAGGTGGGCGTAGATATTGGCCGTGGTAGAGAAATCACTGTGCCCCAGCCATTCCTGAATCTGCTTCAGCGGAACCCCGTTGGCAAGAAGCAGCGACGCGCAGGAGTGACGGAGATCATGGAAGCGCATCCTGGGCAGACCATGCTTTTCAACAAATCTCGGGAATGCCGCTGTGAGCCAGTCGGGATTTAATCTTTCACCCAGCTCGTCCACAAAGATGTAGCCGTCGTATTCGTGGTTGTAGCAGTTCCCGCAGACCTTCTTGTTGAACTCCTGGGCTGCCTTGACGTCCTCGAAGTACTTCCGAAAGCTCCCCACCAGGGGCAGGGTCCGAAGGCTGGATTTGGTCTTTGCCGAATCCTGCTCGATGACTGTCTTCTTGCCGTCAATCGTGGTGCTCGTCACCGTGTGATTGATGGTGATGGTGCCGACCTCAAAGTCGATGGCGTCCCATTTCAGCCCCAGCACCTCTCCCCGCCGCAGGCCGTAGAAGGCGGTCACCAGGACAACCAGCTCCAGCTTCGTTCCCTTGACCGCCTCAAACAGCTTCGCAAGCTGGGCGGCGTCCAGAAATACCGGCTGGAAATCATTCTTCTTCGGCCGGTCCACCTTCATGGCCACGTTCTGCGGCACAAGATCGGTCTTCATGGCGTATTTCAGCGCCTGGTGAATGACGGCGTGGTAATGGATCACGGAGTTTGCAGAGACGGTTTTCAGCTTCTCGGCGTAGAACTGCTGTAGATGCCGGGCCTCGATCTGCTTCAGAGACAGATTC
>JAFWTG010000129.1 GCA_017519005.1 Oscillospiraceae bacterium
GGAGGGGTGAGGGATCGGAGATTGCGCGCTCCCAACCAACGACGGCAAGACCCAACGCGACCCCTCCACCGCCCTTGCGGGCGGTCCCCCTCCCCTTTGCAGGGGAGGTTTGTCTGAAGCTCGATCCGCTGGCATCAGTTCGACAAATCCCGATTTGCGCCTTCACCGGATTACCCGCCAGGCCTCGGTCGAAGCTGCATGTAGCGCGGGCAATCTGCCCGCCCGTTACGCACTGGACTGTCGAATTTGCGGGCTGATAGCCCGCGCTACACACTTACAAATCCCGATTTGCGCCTTCACCGGATTACCCGCCAGGCCTCGGTCAGGCGCTCCAGGGACCAGCTCGCGTTGGCGGGGCTGGTGGAGGGCAGGGTCACGGCGGGGCGGCCGGTCAGGGGCTCCGTATACCGATGGTAGAGCTTCGCGGCGGTCTGTCCGTTGACAAAGACGGCCCGGATGGAGGCCGCGGCCAGGATGGGGCTCAGGTCGTTCACCGCGGCGTTTTTAATGGAAGCGTCCGAGGAGCCCTCGATCTCGCAGGCCGCAATCACGTCCCAGAGGGCGATCCCGTTCCGCAGCAGAAAGGCGCGGCGCTCCGGAACCGTCATGGGAACGGCGTCCCCAAAGACAGCCGCCGTCACCCGCCAGAAGCGGTTTTGCGGGTGTCCGTAGAAAAAGCCCTGCTCCCGGGACTTCACCGAGGGAAAGGAGCCCAGGATCAGGATGCGGGAGTTTGCATCGTACACAGGGGGAATGGGATGGACCAGCATGGCGTTCCTCCAAATCGCTCTGAATCGAAAGTCAAGACCAACGGCATAGCCGGTGGTTCACTCTATACAACAGAAAAAAGCAGCCTTTTGGCCGCTTTTTTCGTGGAGCGGATAAAGGGAGTCGTTTGCGTTTCTGCCTTTGGCAGAAACAAAGGATGCGCCGGCGAGGGCGGCGGCGCCCGACAGTCCCCCGGACTGTCGGATTTGTTTGTTCGACTCCCGTTCTCCTCTTTCTCCACGAAAAAAGCAGCCTTTTGGCCGCCTTTTTCGTGGAGCGGATAAAGGGAGTCGAACCCTCCTGTTCAGCTTGGGAAGCTGACGTTCTACCGATGAACTATATCCGCAGGTCTGTTGTAAGTGATATTATAACAGACCGATCAGAAAAAATCAACAGGAATTTTGCGATTGCAGAATATTTTTATGAGACGGGGACGTAGCCGCTCTCCTCCACAATGCGCTGTCCCTCCGGAGAGAGGACGAAATCCAGGATCCTTTGCACGTTGGGATTGCTCTCCCCTCTGCGATAGACCGCGTAGAAATCTCCGGTCAGTGGGTAGCTTCCGGCGCGGATTTCCTCCTTGCCGGGGTAAACGCCGTCGATCGCCAGGAGCTTCACCCCCTTCGCCTTGACGATGCCGTCCACGTAATAGCGGAAGGAGAAGCCCACATATTCGCCGCAATTTTGCATTTTGCACTTTGCGTTTTGCATTTCGGCGCGTGGGTTGTGGCGCACACTCTGCGCCGCTACAGGCGGGGTACGGCGGCCGGCAGATTGCCGGCGCTACAGGCGGGTCTGTTCCCTGTTCCCTGTTCCCTTTCCTCACCCTGATCCTTGATCCCTGATCCCTTGTCGGAGCGAGGTACGGCGTAACAGGGGAAGGGCCGATGTGGGCATACTTCGTGACTCTTCGAGTTCGGCCCCTACGGGGCGGTGCGCCGCTGGCAGGGAGCCTATATCCGCCGCCGATACAGCCGCGCCAGGCCGCCCTCGGAGGTCTCGCGGAAGGCCTTGGCGATGTTGATGCCGGTCTGGTACATGGTCTTCACGCACATATCGAAGCTGATGGACCGGGTCTCATAGAGGAAATAGGCCAGGTTCAGGCAGTTCATGGCCCGCATGGCCGCCACGGCGTTGCGCTCGATGCAGGGGACCTGCACCAGGCCGCAGATAGGGTCGCAGGTCAGGCCCAGGTGGTGCTCCAGGGCAATCTCGGCGGCAAACTCGATCTGATCCAGATTCATGTCGCAGAGCTCCGCCAGGGCCGCGGAGGCCATGGCGCAGGCCGCGCCGATCTCCGCCTGGCAGCCGCACTCCGCGCCGGAGACCGAGGCGTTGTGCTTGATGAGGTTGCCGATGATGCCGCCCACGGCCAGGGCGTGGAGAATCTTCTCGTCGGAATAGCCGTGGTCCTCCTGCATGTAGCGGAGCACCGCCGGCAGGACGCCGCAGCTGCCGCAGGTGGGGGCGGTGACGATGGTGCCGTTGTCGGCGTTCTGCTCCGAGACGGCGAAAGCGTAGGCGCAGATGATCCGGGTCTCCTTGATCTGGACCATCTGATTCTTCGCGGCCTGCTCGTAGAGCAGCTTGGCCTTGCGCTCCAGATGCAGGCCGCCGGGCAGGATGCCCTCGGCGTGGAGGCCGTCGGCAATGGCCCAGCGCATGGCCTTCCAGACCTTGGCCAGATAGCTCCAGATCTCCGGCCCCTCGGTCATCTCCACGTACTCCCAGATGCGGACCTTCCGCCACTCGCAGAAGCGGATCACCTCAGCCAGGGAGTTCTCGGGATAGATCTCCTCCTCGTCCTTGCCGGGGGCCCGGCCCTCGATGACGATATCGCCGCCGCCCACGGACTGAACCCGCATCCGGGGGCTCTCCACGCCGTTCTCCACGGCGAAGAAGTCCAGGGTGTTGGGGTGGGGCAGGTCCGCCGGGTGCTCCTCGGAGAAGATAATCTCCGTGGGGGTGGGCTCCAGGACCTCCCGCAGGACCCGGTCGGTGCCGTGGCCCACGCCGGTCTTGGCCAGGGAATCGTAGAGCACCACGCGGTAGCGCTCCGCGTCGGGGTGCTCCTCCTTGAAAATCCGCGCCGCCCGCTCCGGCCCCATGGTGTGGGACGAGGACGGCCCCTTGCCGATCTTGTAGATGTCACGAATGGAACGCATAATGGATTCCTCCCTCTGTAGGGACAAGCATTGCTTGTCCGTCGTCTCCCCCGGTACGGAGGAATTGAGAATTGAGAAGTAAGAATTGAGAATTGTCGGTGTCGTTCAAATTGCCATTTGAACGACGGAAAACGATGATCATTCTACTCTGATTATAGCATTTGACAGTCGGAAATCAATAGGAAAGTTGCTTGCGCGAAGAATAATATTATGATAAAATACGATCAGGAAAACGGCTTTTGAAGTACAGAAAATCGTTTTGCAGATGGCAATCTGCAAAACACCTTCATTTTCCATTTTCAATTTTCCATTTTCAATTCACAAAGAGGTGCGCCATGAGATTTATCCATCTTGCCGACCTCCACCTGGGCAAATCCCTCCACGGGGTCAATTTACTGGAATCCGGGGATCAGCCCGTTTGGGTGGACCGGTTTCTTGCCCTGGCCGCGGAGGTCCGGCCCGACGCGGTGCTGATTGCCGGGGACGTGTACGACCGGGGCGCGCCGGCGGCGGGGGCCGTGGAGCTGCTGAGCCGACTGATTACGGGGCTGACGGCCCTGGGGATCGCCGTGCTGGCGGTTCCCGGCAACCACGACTCCGCCCCGCGGCTGGCCTTCGGACGGGAGCTGCTGGCCCGGGCGGGCTTTCACGCGGCCCCGCCCCTGCGCGCCCCCGGGCTGCTGACCCGCGTGAGCCTGACGGACGAGCACGGCCCCGTGGACTTCTGGCTCCTGCCCTACCTCTTCCCCGCCCTGGCCGCCGAGGCCCTGGGGACGGAGCTGCGGGACTACGACGCGGCGGTCCGGGCCGTGCTGGCGGCCCAGCCCCTCGACCCGACCCGCCGGAACGTGCTCCTCGCCCACCAGAACGTCACTGCGGGCGGCGCGGAGGGCGAGCGCGGCGGCTCCGAGTCCGCCGTGGGCGGCGTGGGGCAGGTGGAGTACACGGCCTTCGACGCCTTCGACTACGCGGCTCTGGGCCATATCCACGCAGGCTACCCCGTGGGGCGGCCCGCAGTCCGCTACGCGGGCTCCCCCCTCTGCTACCACTTCAACGAGACGAAGCAGGCCGCCAAGGGGCCGCTGCTGGTGGAGCTGGGGGCCAAGGGCTCGCCCGTCACTGTGACTCTGCTGCCCATCGAGCCCCTGCACCGGCTGCGGGTACTCGAGGGAGCTTATGAGGCGCTCCGCGCAGAGCTGAGCGGCGCTCTGCCCTCCCCGGAGGATCAATACCTGAGCATCACGCTGACGGACCGGCGGGTGACGCCGGAGCTGGCCGAGGACCTGCGCGCGCGCTGCGAGGCCCGGGGCAGCCTGCTGATGGAGCTGCGCTCCGTCTGGCAGGAGGCACGGAGCGAGGCCGCGCTGCGGGTCTCGGCCCTGCGGGAGCAGGGGCTGGCGGAGCTCTTCGCGGCGTTCTGCGCCCAGCGCAGCGGGACCGAGCCCGACGAAGCGGAGCTGGCCCTGCTGCGGAGCGCCGAGGCTCTGGCCGAGCAGGCGGACCATCGCCTGGAGCCGGAGCCGGAGCAGATCGACAGATTGTTGGCCGAAGCGCTGCGAAAAACGAAAAGCTGAAAACAATCAATTGAAATGTCGGTATCGTTCAAATTGCCGGTTTAACAAGGAGGCAATATGAGACCAATCAGACTGGAAATGACGGCCTTTGGCTCCTACGCGGGCCACAGCGTGATCCCCTTCGACCGGCTGGAGCCCGGGCTGTTTCTGATCACCGGCGACACCGGCGCCGGCAAGACCACCATCTTCGACGGCATCGTCTTCGCCCTCTACGGGCGGGCCAGCGGCCGCGACCGGACCCCGGAGATGATGCACTCGGACCTGGCGGACAAGGGCGTTGACACGGTGGTGAAGCTGCGCTTTTCCCAGGCCGGAAAGGAATACGACGTGGTGCGCAGCATCCACTTCCCCAAAAAGCGGAAGGGCGAGGGCGGCTACGGCGACCCTGAGATTCAGGCCTCTTTCTCCGGCGGAGACCTGGACCCCGTGGAGGGGGCCAGCCGGGTCAGCGCCGCCTGTGAGGCCCTGCTGGGGCTCAACGCGGAGCAGTTCCGCAAGATCGTCATGCTGGCCCAGGGGGAGTTCCGGGACTTCCTGAAGGCCGACAGCGAAAAGAAATCCGAAATTCTGGGCAAGCTCTTCGACAGCTCCGCCTATCTCTGGTATCAAAAGCTGTTGGACCGGGCCAGAAGGCGGCTGGAGCAGAGCCGGAGCGCGGACCGGGAGCGGCTGCGGCTGCTGCTGGAGACCCGGCTGGTCCTGCCCCCGGAGGCGGACCGCGTCCGCTTCCTTCCCGACGAGCCCGCCCTGCTGGCCAATCTGGACCAACTGCTGGCCGAGGACCGGGCGCGGCAGGCCGCCGTGGACGCCCGGCTTGAGGAGGCCGCGAAGCGCCGGGACGGGCTGCTGGTCCGGCAGACCGAGGGCAAGGCTCTGAACGAGGCCCTGGACCGGCTGGCCGCGGGGGAGGCCCGGCTGGCGCTGCTGGAGGCTCAGGCCCCCCAGATGGAGCTGCGCCGCGCCGCCCTGGGCCGGGCGGAGCTGGCCCTGCACCGGGCGCTGCCCGCCCTGCGGGAGGCTGAGCGGGCCGCCAGGGCCCGGACGGACGCCGCCGAC
>JAFWTG010000130.1 GCA_017519005.1 Oscillospiraceae bacterium
CGCCGGCGTTGGCATGCACGTGATCCCCGTGGAAAAGGCCATCGAGCATGAGAATCAGTCCGTATCCGTGGAGCACATCTCCCACTGGCTGAACAAGTACGACAAGTACTCCGTCGGTCAGTGCACCTGCCGCAAGCAACAGACCATGCGCGGCGAGGGCTCCGGCCAGATCAACGGCGAGTTCTGCATGGGCATGGGCGACATGGCCGAGTACCAGGTGGACAAGGGCATGGGCCGCTACGTCAGCTATGAAGAGGCCCTGGAGATTCTGGAGCGCTCCGAGCGCCACGGTTTCGTACACCAGATCACCAACATCGACGGTGAGGACAAAATCGTCGCCATCTGCAACTGCGCCGCCGGCGTCTGCAACGCCCTGCGCACCTCTCAGCTCTACAACACCCCCAACATGTCCCGCTCCGCCTACCGCGCCCACGTGGAGAGCGAAAAGTGCGTGGCCTGCGGCAAGTGCGTGGAGGTCTGCCCCGTTGGCGCGGCCAAGCTGGGCCAAAAGCTCTGCACCAAGAACGGCCCCATGACTTATCCCGTCACGGAGCTGCCCGACGCCAAAAAGTGGAGCGCGGACAACTGGAATATCCACTACCGGGAGGACGCCAAGATCAACTGCTATGACAGCGGCACCGCTCCCTGCAAGACCGCCTGCCCCGCCCACATCGCCGTGCAGGGCTACCTGAAGATGGCGAAGGAGGGCCGTTACCTGGAGGCCCTGAAGCTCATCAAGCAGGACAATCCCCTTCCCGCCGTCTGCGGCGCCATCTGCAACCGCCGCTGTGAGGACGCCTGCACCCGGGGCACCGTGGACGAGCCCATCGCCATCGACGAGGTCAAGAAGTTCGTCTCGGCCCTGGAGCTGAAGCAGGAGACCCGCTTCGTTCCCATCTGTGAGAAGGACGACGGCGGCATGTGGGGTCCGGACTACAAAATGGCCGTCATCGGCGCCGGTCCCGCGGGCCTGAGCTGCGCCTACTATCTGCGCACCCGGGGCTATGACGTGACCGTCTTCGAGAAGGACCCGCTGCCCGGCGGCATGCTGCAGTACGGCATTCCCAGCTTCCGGCTGGAGAAGGACGTGCTGGCCGCGGAAATCTCGGTGCTGCGCCAGATGGGCGTGGAGTTCCGCTGCGGCGTGGAGGTCGGCAGGGAGGTCACCATCGCCCAGCTCAAGGAGCAGGGCTACAAGGCCTTTTACCTGGCCATCGGTCTCCAGGGCGGCCGCAAGGCCGGGGTCCCCGGCGAGGACGCCGAGGGCGTGGAGTCCGGCATCGCCTTCCTGAACCGGGTCAACAAGGACCACTCCATCCGTCTGCCCGGCGACGTGGTGGTCGTCGGCGGCGGCAACGTGGCCGTGGACGTGGCCAGGACTGCCGCCCGGACCACCGGCGGCAGGATCACCATGCTCTGCCTGGAGAGCGAGACCGAAATGCCCGCCGCCAGGGACGAGGTGGACGAGGCCAGAGAAGAGGGAATCGAGGTGCTCAACGGCTGGGGTCCCAAGGAGGTTCTGACGGAGAACGGCAAGGTCACCGGCATCGTGTTCAAGCGCTGCACCGCCGTCTATGACGCCGAGCATCGCTTCTCCCCCGTGTACGACGAGAGCGAGACCATCACTCTCTCCTGCTCGACGGTCCTCCAGGCCATCGGCCAGAGCGCAGTCTGGGGCGAGCTGCTGAAGGGCACCAAGGTGGAGCTGAACCGCAACGGCACCGTGGTTCACGATCCCGTCACCTATGAGACCGGCGAGCCCGGCGTCTTCGTGGGCGGCGACATTGCCCACGGCGCGAAGTTCGCCATCGACGCCATTGCCGACGGCAAGAAGGGCAGCGAATCCATGCACCGCTTCGTGCATCCCGGCCAGAGCCAGACCATCGCCCGGGATCTGCGGGAGTTCAAGGAGCTGGACAAGAAAAACGTTCTGATCGATCCCGAGGGCTTCGACAGCGCCAGGCGTCAGGTTCCGGGAAAGAAGGCCGGCAGCTCCCGCGGCAGCTTCGGCGACGTGCGCCTGAGCTTCACCGAGGAGCAGGTCAAAACCGAGGCTTCCCGCTGCCTGAGCTGCGGCGCCACCGTGGTGGACCTGAACCGCTGCATCGGCTGCGGCCTCTGCACCACCCGCTGCGAGTTCGACGCCATTCACCTGAGCCGCGATCTGCCCGAGGCCTCCAAAATGGTCCGCTGCGAGGACAAGCTCCCCCTGGTGGCCAAGTACGCGGCGCAGCGGGAGTTTAAGATTCTGTTCAAAAAGAAGTAAGCCGCCGGATCGGAGAACGGATTCCTCGCTCCGCTCGGAATGACAGATCGAGAAGGGATCAGGATATGCACGAAATGGGAATCGTCCTCCATCTGGCCAAGACTCTGGATCAGACCGCGGAGGAACACAAGCTTACCGCCATCGGCAAGGTCGTCTTGCAGGTGGGCGAGGTCTCGGGCATCATGACGGAGCTCTTCACCGACGCCTGGAACTATTTCAAGCTCCGGCATCCGGTGCTGAAGGACAGCGAGCTGGTGCTGGAGACCATCCCCGCCGTTACCTGGTGCGACAGCTGCAAGCAGCGCTACGAAACCGTGAAATACGGCAGAGAATGTCCCTACTGCCATTCCGGCGAGACCTGGCTGCTGCAGGGAAACGAATGCGTCATCAAGGAGATCGAGGCGGAGTAAACAAATACCGGCGCTTACGGCAAACCGTTAGCGCCGGTATTTCCTTTCGGCCGCTCCCCGTTTCCGCAGAGCCTCCCCTGCACGCAGGGGAGGAGGACCGCGAAGCTGTGGAGGGGTTCTCCTCCGATGCTCTGCGCCGCCGTACCCCGTTGTCATTCTGAGCGGAGCGCAGCGGAGTCGAAGAATCCGTTCCCCCTTCCGTAGGGACGGCGCTCTGCCGCCCGCGTTCCTCCGTAGGGGCGCTCATTGAGCGCCCGCCGTTCCCCTCTGCAGCGCCGGCAATCTGCCGGCCATCCCCCGTCTTGTCATTCTGAGCGGAGCGCAGCGGAGTCGAAGAATCCGTCTCCCCCGTCTCCTTCCCGATCCAATCCACGCCCCAGGAATCGTCCGCGTCCTCGGATGGCGAGAACCGAATATCCCGGTTCTTCCATGCCTCCTCGCCGCTCCGATCCGTCCGGAAGCGCTCCGAAATCGGGATTACATTTTCATTCTCGTCATAGGTCACCGGCTCCGCGCTCTTGACCTGCTCGGAGTTTCTGATGATGTAGGAGACGCCCCGGCTCACAGGCCCGTCCTCGGTCAGGTCTCCGCCCTCGTCCAGCACAACGCCGTCGAAGTCCAGTCCGTTCTCCTCGATGAAGTCGCTGATGTCGTACCCGTCCGTCCAGTCCGGGAGCCCGTTCTCCTGGAGCTCAGAAAGGCCGTACTCCGCACGCATCTGCTCGAAGATCTCCCGGCACTCTGGCCGCCTTGTATCAAACATCCGCTCCGACTTCACATAGACGTGGTACAGGGAATCCGGATTGTCCCGCTCCATGTAGCGCTCCGCGTAGGCCTTGTTTGGCGTGAAGTATTGCCAGTCCTTGAATACCGTGAACCCGCCGCCCTTCTTGGAGCCGTGGTAGAGCTCCATATCATACCCGGCCCTTTCAGCCGCTGTTTTTACCATTTGCTTGATGGCTCTTCTATTTCCCTTAGCGAGGTATCTATTATACTCTTGATCGTTATAATCATTCGTATCTTTGACTGTGGCAGCGATGGATTCCCACTTTATTCTCTTTTGCTCGGCCGAAAGCAGCCCGTCCGGCAGATATTTTATTATTCCTTCATGCTTGACAAGTGAAGCAAGGCGTGATATATTGACAGTAGAAGCTGAGCGAGCGGCAGCATGCCCAGATTGTATCTGGTCTGGTGCCGTTAAGACCTCAGCTTTGTTTATTTGCTCGTTGCAAATCAAAACATATAGCGTTGCTTTGCCTCGATTATCTATCTTTGCTCCGAAGCGAACCGGGATAAAGTAGTCTCCATCAATATAGCCTCCAAGCATATTTGCAAAGAAGACCGTATTGTAGTCTGACAGATAACGATTTACGTGTACCTCAATCCCTACGGCGTTTTTTACAGCTTCTTCCAATACTGGCATAATTCGCACCAGCATTGTTTTGTTGGTTATCTTTTTGCTTGCGCTTTCCGTGAACGTACCTTTTGACACTTCGAGCCTCAGCGATAGATCGTCGTTAACGACTGATTGAGGAAGACCAATCTGATCTACAGCGGATTTTAATGCAGCTTTGACGAGCGACGCTTTCCTGCTGTTCAAATCGGTTGCTTTTTCAGAAATAATATCATCTGCCTGACCTCTATAGACGGCAGCTTCAAAGCTTCCCTTTTCAAGAAGGATCGCCGCCCTCTCCTCTTCAGTTTGACCCTCCATGATTTTGACGGGATTCGTCTCATTGCTCAGCCGCGTCCCCGGCCCGTTCCTCCGCTCGATCCCCGCCCGGTTCTGCCGGGCGTTTTCAATGTCCCCGGCAAAGCGCTGGGCCACGTCGCCGGCGGTCTCGACGGCCTGCCTGGCGCTGGCGCTGCTGCGTTTCATGCCGGCGTACTGATCCGCGAAGATCCCTTCGATGTACAGCATGGCAAGCTCCCGCTGCGCGTCCTCGTCCATGCCCTCGGTGTAGACGCCGCAGCAGCCGTCCAGTGGGGCACCTTTTTGAGCATGACCCACCGCGCAGAAGCGGCAGTCGCTTTTGGCGGCTGCCGCTTCCTCAGTCTGTCAAAGAACCGATAAAAGCTACACGGGAGCGTCTGGCGTGAATCACAGGGTACAGGCATCAGGATACCGGGAACAAGGTTCGATTTCCCTGCGGCAAATTGCGTTCGTTCCGAATGCCGGACGATCCGAAAGCCCTCTCTGCATAGTTCAGCGCAGCAGGGACGGCAGCGTGCCGTCCGGCTCGCCGCAGGCGAACCATCGCCCGCAGGGCGATCTATGACAGGCGGTCGGTCAACAGGATTTGCCTCCGGCAAATTGCGTTCGTGCCGAACGCATGGCGATCGATGATCGCCGCTACGGCGTGGTACGCAGGGGATACGGCGGGGCGTCCCCTAAAGGACTCGCTTCGCTTCGGAGGACGCCGCCCCCTACGGTTTTTTCTTTCTGAACAAAACGAGAATCCGCATCTCCCGTTCCCGATTGCCTGGCGCCGCATCGAAACGTGCGGGGCGTCGGGGACGCCGCCCCCTACGGTTTTTTCTTTCCGAACGAAACGAGAATCCGCATCTCCCGTTCCCGATTGCCTGGCGCCGCATCGAAACGTGCGGGGCGTCGGGGACGCCGCCCCCTACTTCGTATTTGCTGCGCTAAGTCGGGAATCCGGGCTTGCGCGCCTCGTCACCATCAACCAGACGCCGGCCGCGCCAGCTGCCTGATTTGCAATCCACAGCTGACAGGCGGAATGCTTCTTCTTGACTTTTGGCACTTGATTTGGTATCGTTAACAGCAGTTAAAACAGACCGATTTTCGAGGAGGGGCGGCAGCATGATCCGTCAGCATCTGATCTTCTTTGGGATCGTCCAGGGCGTGGGCTTCCGCTGGCGGGCCATGCAGGCGGCGAAGCTCTACTGCTGCACCGGCTGGGTGCGCAACGATTACGACGGCAGCGTCACCATGGAGCTGCAGGGAACCAGGCCGCAGATCGACAAGGTATTGCTTGCTCTCCGAAGCAGCCGTTATACCCGGATCGACCGCGTGGTGGATTGGGAGATTCCGATCATCCCCGATGAACGGGGCTTTCAGGTTGATTACGTCTGACAAATGAACGAGGCTGCCGCAAACGCTTAGGTTTTGCGGCAGCCTCTGTTGTTCTGTTCCGGTTTATCGCACGAATGGGACGTTTGATCCCGGGTTGCTTTCCCACAGCTTCGCGGTACCGCTCTTGCCTGCATCGAGGCTTCTATTTCCCGGCGCTGAGACGGGCCCCCAGCCGGAAGGCCTGTTCCAGGTCCAGGGGAAACTGCTTTTCCCGCATTTCGCGCTTGTGGGCTTCGTTGAAGCCCGCCATGTTGAAGCGGCTGTAGTCTGTCACCTGGAGGGTATCGCAGCAGGGCAGGACTTCAACCGCGCCGTTTAACATCCGGAAGCTCTGCGCGATTTCTTTGGCCTTTTTCTTGTATGCGAGCTTGTAATAGGCCATCGGAGCGTTCATGGTGAGAACGACGCCCACGTTGACCTTGCCGGTGAAGTAGTTGGAATAGTCGTCGTAGGACAGAGCGCAGAAATGGAGCCGCTCGATCAGGCCGTGGACCTGGCTGGTCACGTCCCCCAGATAGATGGGAGAGCCGATGATCAGTGCGTCGGCGGAAAAAATCCGGTCCAGCAACGGAGAAAGATCGTCCTTCCAGAAGCATTTGCAGCGCTGGACGCCCTTCCGCTTGCAGGCCATGCAGGACCGGCAGCCGGTATAAGACAGGTCAAAGAGGTCTACGTACTCGGTCTCCGCTCCCGCCGACTCCGCCCCCTTCCGGGCCTCCAGCAGCATCAGCGCCGTGTTCCAGTTCTTCCTGGGGCTGCCGTTTAAAATGATTGTTTTCATCACCGCTACCCTCCAATTCTGTTTTACTGTTTCTTGAGCTTTCATCTGTGAAGCAGTTTAAATATCTGTTGAAAGCTTTGTAACGTCAAAGCTTAATGATCGTTTTGCCTTTGGATTTTCCGGCAGCAACTTTTTGAAGCGCCTTGTTGACGTCATTGAGGGTGAATATCTCATCGACGGACGCCTCGATCTGCCGCTCCGCGAAAATCCCGGAAATGCGCTCCAGGCCTTTACCGTCTTCATGGACAAAAATGAAGTAATACTACGATCATTCCCTCTCATACGTCATGACGTACGCAGCCCCGGGCCGGGTTCCGGTCTGGGGCTGCTGGCTTGTTCTCTCTTACCGCACGAAGGGCGCGGTGTATTCCGCGTTGATCTCCCGCAGCTCCTTCAGGCCGTCGATATAGGGCTGGTAGATGCTATCGACCCGCCCGCCTCCCCGGTTGTCGCAGCCGGAGCAGAATTCGCAGTCGATGCCGCAGGCGCCCCAGAGGGCCTGGTACACGATCTGCTCCCGCTCCTCCCGGGTGGTGTCCTTGATCAAAAGAGATTTCCGCTGTTCCATATGCCGATCCTCCCATCGCTGAATTGTTTGTCAACTTTTTGTCCTCCCACTGAGCGGGGTATTTCATCGTGCAGCGGGAACAGTCTTTTGCAGGCCGCTTCTACACTCTTTCTTCGTAGGTATCCAGAAACGAATGGACGGTCCCGTTCTGTTTGAAGCCGATGACCGTATCGAGATTCACGGCCTGTACGCTGTTGAAGATGTTGCTTTCCGCGCCGGGATTCGTCTTTTTCAATTCGTGAAGGACCGATTCAAAAATATCAGATTCAAAAATGGTGATCGGAATCTCCAGCGCCTTGGCGTTCTGCTCTATGATCGTCCTCTGTTATTTGTCAGGGCCCCAAGCGCTTGATAGAGTTCCGATTCGCCCAATCGATCATCTCCTGACAGAATACTTTATCTCTGTCAGTATATCACATTCCAAGAAACTGTACAATACCGTTTTTCATTCTGTGCAGGAACGATCAAAGACTCCAACCGGCAGAGGCGGACTGGAGGGCGTGCATGTGGGCGAAGACGCCCTGCGGGTTTTGCAGCAGCGCGGCGGGGCTGCCCCGCTCCACGATCTTTCCGTCCTTCAGGACGACGATCTGATCCGCCGCCTCCACCGTGCGCATACGGTGGGCGATGACCAAGACGGTCTTGCCGGTCAGCAGCCGGGACAGAGCGCCCTGGACCTTCGTTTCGTTCTCCACGTCAAGAGAGGCTGTGGCCTCGTCCAGCAGGACGATGGGGGCGTTTTTCAGCAGGGCCCGGGCAATGGAGATCCGCTGACGCTCTCCGCCGGAGAGCTTCGCGCCGTTTTCGCCGATGGGCGTTTCGTATCCTTCAGGAAGACGCGATACAAACTCGTCGCAGTTGGCCAGCCGGGCCGCTGCCAGGACTTCTTCGTCTGTGGCGTCCTTTTTGCCAACGCGGATGTTCTCCAGGATGCTGTTGTTGAACAGCGTCACGTCCTGGAAGACGATGGAGAAAACGCCCAGCAGAGTCTCGGGATCGATTTTGGAAATATCCTGTCCACCCACCGTGATCCGTCCCCGGCTGACGTCCCAGAACCGGGCGGCAAGGCGGGAGACGGTGGTCTTCCCGCCGCCGGAAGGACCGACCAGGGCGGTGACCTCGCCCTGCTTCGCGGTAAAGCTTACATCCCGCAGGACCGTTTGATCCTGCTCGTAGGAAAATCCGACGTTTTCAAAGGCAATATCATAACCCGCCGGACGGAATTCCGCCGTTCCGGTCTGGGCCGGGTGCTCCGCGATCTCCTTCATCCGCCCCACGGGGACGGTCAGCAGGTTCAGCATGCCCAGATTGATCAGGTTGGCGCTCATGGGCTCATACAGCCGGGAAGCCGCCAGCAGGAAGGAAAAGAACTCCATGATGTTCAGCCTCCCCTGCAGAAGCAGCGCGCTGCCGACCACGGCCACCGTGCCGATCCCGATCTTCAGGATCAGCTGGGCCGAAACGATGAAGGCCGCCTGGCCCAGCTCCGCACCGATGGCCTTTTTCTCCACGTCGTCGATCCTGCTGTCCAGCTCGGACAGGTAAGCGTCCTCGGCGTTGCAGCTTTTCAGGTCCCGGGACAGCTCGATAAACTCCTGCACGGCGTCGTTGAGCCGCACCTTGGATTCCGATTGACGGCGGATGAAATGGGCCTGCACCCGTCTTGACGCCGCCACGATAAAGATGGCGATGGGGATGGGCCACACAGCCGCCAGAGCCATCTCCCACTTGTAGAAGAAGAGCCCAATGCAGATCAGCGACGTGGAAATCAGACTGCCGTAGAACTGCGGGATCTGGTGGGAGGAGGCGTGCTCCAGGGTCTCGGCGTCCGCCATGATCGTGTTGGTCAGATCCGCCAGATCCTTTTTTCCGAAGAAGGACAGGGGCAGCTTTCGCAGCTTTTCCGCCAGGGAAATGCGGCGTTTCCCGGATTCCACGTAGGTCGCGAAGAAGGTGGCGTTGTACTGCCAGTAATTGGGCACAAAGATCAGGATCAGGCAGACCGCCGCAAGGAGCAGATAATACGCCCAGCGCCCGGCAGCCGTGCCTGCCAGATAATCTCCGGTAAAGGCAAACAGCAGCCAGACCGGGAGCATCAGGGCAAGATTCGAGAGCGTCACCGCGAGGATCGCCTTGCCCATATCCGCGGCGCCCTTTTCCGTCAGCGCAAAGCGCTTCATCAGATACCGTTTCATACCGCTTCCCCTACCTTCCAACTGGCGGCCTTCTGGTATTCCGCCCACATCTGGGCGTAGAGCCCTTTCTGCTCCAGCAGCTCGCCGTGCTTTCCCTGTTCCGCCAGTTGGCCGTTTTCCAACACGTAGATCCGGTCGGCATTGCGGACTGTGGAGAGCCGGTGCGCGATCATGATCACCGTCTTCCCCTTCGCCATCTCCCGGAATGCCAGCTGTACCTGCGCCTCGCATTCCGGATCGACGAAGGCGCTGGCTTCGTCCAGGATCACCACGTCGGCGTCCTTCAGCATGGCGCGGGCAATGGCGATGCGCTGCTGCTCGCCGCCGGAGAGGTAGGTCCCCCGGGCGCCCAGCACCGTGTGGATGCCCTGGGGCAGACGGGAGAGAATATCCGAGCACTGGGCCTTTTTCAGGGCCTCCAGCAGCTCCTCCTCGGAGGCGTTCGGCTTCGCGATCCGCAGATTGTCCGCGATGGAGCGCTTCAGCAGGCGGCTGTCCTGGAAGACGTAGGCCACGCGCCGCATCAGCTCCTCCTTGGAGATCTGGCGTACATCCACTCCGCCCAGGAGCACCTGGCCCTCCTGCGGGTCAAAGAATCGGGAGATCAGACCTGCGACCGTGGTTTTTCCGCTGCCGGAGGGGCCGACGAGGGCGACGATCTCGTTTCGTTCCGCCTTCAGGGACAGATGAGACAGGGCTGCCGACGCGTCCGGCGAATAGCGGTATGTCACGTCCATCAGCTCCACGGTCGCGCTGCCGGGCTCCCGGCCGCGCTCGGCTTCCGGCAGGGGCCGGAGGCCGAGGATCGCGTCCGTCCTGGCCACTGCGTCCTTGACCTTCATGCTGTTCTCGCTCATGAACATGACCTTGCTCATGGCGGTGGCGATGGCGGGGGTGAAGATGACGTAAAACAGGAAGTTCAGCAGGATATCCGTCTGATAGTTGTCCCCGCGGATCAGGAACAGCGTCAGGCAAAGGAGAAAGACGAAGGCGCTGTGAATCAGCACGGTGTAGCCCAGCATGGACTTGCGCATCATCCGGGTGTAATGCATGCAGAATTCGCAGTATTCGTCGATGGAGGCCTTGAACCGATGGAAGGAGAAAACTGTCTGCCCAAAGGTTTTGACCACCGGAACGCCCCGCACGTATTCGACAGCCTCGCTGCTCATGCGTTCCAGTGCGTTCTGATACTGCCGCATATCCTCCTGCATGGCCGGACCCGCCATCCGCATCATGGCGACAAAGCTGAGCGCAATCGGGATCAGGCAGGCAAGGCCGAAGCGCCAGTCATACACAAACAGCATCACGAGCATGCCCAGGGGCAAAGTGATGGCCCCTGCCATGTCCGGCAGGTTGTGGGCCAGAAGCGTTTCCGTAGAGCCGGTCACCTCTGTCACGATCCGCCGCAGTTTGCCGGAGCCCATTTCATCCGCGAAGCCAATGGGAAGGCGGGCAATGTGATGCAGCAGCGCCTTTTTCATATTTGCCGCCGTGCGGAAGGCGCTGCCGTGGGAACAGACCAGCGCAGCTACATAGACCAGCCAGGCCAGCACCGCGAACAGCACGGCCATCCACCCGTTGCGGACGATTCCGGTCGCCTGCGAATAATCCAGCCGCACCTCGAGAACTTCCCGGATGATCCGCCACAGGCAGACAAAGGGCAGCAGCGCCAGCAGGCTGCTCAGCGCGGACAGGATCAGCGACAGGTAAGTCAGCTTTCTGCAGCCGCCCGCGTACTCGAGCAGTGCCGAAAGTCCGCGTTGGTTCTTTTCTTTCACTTGGGCCCCTTCTTTCTTTTGATTGTGTTCCGGCGGGTGCAGCCTACTGCCGAATCCAGCTGATGGTCCCGTCGTCCGCATTCAGCGTCAGCACCGTCTGACCCGCGTCGTTTAGAGCAGATTTATTTCAATCTTTCAAATAGATAATGCGCAGGTACCGCGGTGACCGCGATACCCGCGCCTGTGGGCCGGAGCCGGTGGCACGTCGGCTCCTTTCACGGTTCGTCAGGCCGTTGTCACACCGCCGAGCCCATCCGGCGGCTGTGCCCGGACAGCGGGGAGGTAGTCCGCTGCCCGGGGAGATCAAGAAAAGGAAAGAAACGTACTACTGACCCATTGGCGGACAGGTCAGGAGAAACCGATTTTATTTTGCCAGGGCTTCGCCCAGGGCCTTACAGGCGGCCAAGGCGTCGTCGTCCGGGGCGTCGTTGCAAATCACGCTGTCGCAGACGAGCTTGGCGCCATCTGCGCGGCACTCGTCCTCCCAGTTGCGCATCCACTCGCCGTCCCCCCAGCCGTAGGAGCCGAAGAGCCCCAGCTTTTTCCCGGCAAGAGACGGTTCGCAGGCCCGGAACATTGGCTCAAATTCGAAACGTGCCGCCTGTGGCGGCTAACTATTTACGGCAAGCCGCTCCAGGGATCGGCCCTGGGCATGCTGCCACAGATAGCTTTTTGTGCAGCGCTCGTACTGCGCGAATCTGCGCTTTGCCGCTTGCTCGTCGCCGTAGACCTTCCAGCAGCCCACGCACTTGCAGCCCTCGTCCCGATGCTCCATGAAGCCCCGCACGTCCTCCGGGGGATAGCTGAGAAAGAGCCCGATCTCATGGGGGAAATCCGCTTCCTCGTTCAGGCGTCGGCAGAGCTCGCAGAGGCAGCCGGTCTCGTCACAGGCGCGGTAGCCCGCTTCCCGGAGCAGGCAGGCGGTTTCCCGGTCCCGCAGGTCCTCCCGAAGTCTGGCTGGCCGGTAGAGGTAGAGCATGGCAAAGGTATCCGTCATCCGCAGGGGCAGCAGCCGCAGGCCCTTGGGCGTCAGGCGTCGGTTCAGACTGCGCAGCTCCCGCAGGGCCTCCGTCCGGGATTCGTAACGGAAGGGAAAGAGGCTGCCGGTTTTGAGCCCCGCCAGCGTGGGGGCGGTGTTGCGAATGAAACTCTGCTCGGACACGGGGAATCCTCCTCCAAACGTTTTGATTAGCAGCTGCTAACTGCCGATAGTATACGCAAAACGGGATGGTATTTCCACCCCGTTTTCGTTTTCCTTATCCATTTTGATTTTTGCATTTTCTATATTCCGAAGGCGGCAGACCGTAAAGCTTCCGAAAGGCCTCGGAGAATTTCGCCGGGTTGGTATAGCCGGCGTCCAGCGCGATTTTGGTGACGCTGCGTTTGGAATTGCGAAGGAGCACCGCCGCCTTTTCCAGCCGGTAGACTTTCAGGTATTGGTAGACAGGCATGCCGTAGACCTGCTTGAAGCTTTTTTGCAAAAAGCTGACCGATATCCCATGCTCAGCGGCCAGCTCCTGCAAAGAGCTATAGTGCAGCTCGTCGCCGACAATATGGTCCCGCAGGTGGCGGATCAGCTTCTCCTGCGTGCGGGGAAGGTAGGTCCCCGTCTCGGGCTGGATCGGGCTTTGCGCCAGAATCAGAAACAGCTCCGCCAGCTTGAGCCGCGGGAAAACCGGCGCCTCCTCTTCCGCCGCCTCATACAGCTCCCGGAAGACGTGTTCTCCGCGAATTCCGGCGCTGAGGGCGATCCCGGGACCAAAGCTGTTGATTCTATCCAATACGGAGGAGAAATCCGGGGCGAAGATGCCGAGGCTGCATTTGCTCCAGGCGTTGGCTGCATCGGCCTCCACCGAGAGGGAGAAGCCCTCGAAGTGGCCTTGCGGCAGCTCCGGGAGCAGCCCCTTGCGCCGTGCCTCGTCGCTCAGCAGGCAAAAGCTGCCCGGATGCAGGGTGACGCTTTTCCCGCTTGATGCAAAACGCAGCTTCCCGCCGATACCGAACAGCAGCACTTCCCCGTGTGACAGTCCGAAGGTCATATTTTCCGGAGCTGTCTGCAGAATGATTTGCAGCTCCACCCCGGGGCAAAGCTTTCGGGGCTTTTCCATCGTCGTACCTCTTCAAAAAACGATTTTCACGATCCGCATTTTGACCAGCCTGTCGCAGAAGCGGATCATCAGCTTGTGGAACAGGTTGACGTTTTTGTAAATATCCCGGTAGCCGCGCATATAGCTCTTCGAGCTGACGGAAGAAAGGCCCCAGCCTCGCAGCTCGTCCGGGTTCTCCAGAGAGAAGAAGGCGGTCACGTCCGTGATGCCGGCCTCCTTGAGCCAGGTCTTTCGCATAAGCCTGGCGCCGCGCTCGTTGCAGGAATCGAAGACAATCACACAGCCGGGAAAGCGCTTTTGCATCGCGGCAAACAGCGCTTTGACGTCCTCGGTCCTGAAATAATAGAACACGCCCGCCGCGAAGAAGACCGCGCCGTTGGAGGCGTCGACGGCGTCCATCCAACTGTGATCGTTCAGATCGCAGGGGATGTTTTTCTCTCGGTCTCCGGCGGGCAGCAGCTCGTTTCGCACGGCGATCACATCCGGCAAGTCGAGATTGTACCCCTTGCATTGACCGTTATCCGCCTTGGAGAAGCTGTCGTCCAACCCGCAGCCGAGATTGACCACGGCGGCCTTCGGGTGCGTTTTCAGATAGTCTTCGATCTCGCAGCGCAGGTCATATTGCCGCTGGGCCACCTCCAACGCGCCGAACAGGCCCGCCGGGGATTCCATCTTCTTCCGCTTCTCGGCAAAGTCGTAATCCAGGCTGTCGCAGATCCGCTTTGCCTCAGGGTCGGAAAACAGCGCCGGGAAGCGCTCGGAGCAGATCAGACGCCCGAACAGCGGAATGATCAAGGTCTCCTGAATCGTGTTTTTTTCAATGTGATATTTCATGTCCGCACCTTCTTTTTATAGCCGCAGTCACAGTAGGGACCGCCGGAGGCCAGGGTGTATTCCCGGACGAATTCGGCCGCACCGCCTGCATCGGTCATAGCGTAATCCAGACGGCACATGGCGGGGACGATTTCTTCGATCCCCAGCTCCCGCATCAGGGTGCAGATGCCGCATTTGGAGAAGCGGGCTTCGTAACCGCTGCCGTCGGGGTAGGGCAGCAGCTCCATATTCCAGGAATAAGGATTGCGATCGGCTGCATTCAGAGCCGCCGTCTTCCGCATACCGTCCAGATCCTTTTGGCTGAACTTCTGTTTTCCCGCCATCCGGCAGAAGGCCCGCATGGGAGCGATCATCATGGCCTTTTCGTAGTATTCCGTCATCTGCTCCAATGTTGGCTTTTGCTGCATGTTCAGATAGAAGGCCGCCAGCATGGCGCAGTTGACGATGTTCATTTTGAACCGGTCGCCCTTCTCAAACTCCGGCAGACCGGCGATGATCTCCTTGTATCTCTGTTTTGCCCTTCGCTCCGTTTCCTTTGCCTCGGCCTCGTTCGTCCCGATAACAGAGACCATCCGATCCCGGAAGGACCGGTGGAACAGCGCCCACATGCCCATGGGCATTCCCGCGTATTTCATTGATTGCCTCCTGTGCATCTCAAACCTCTGTTTGATACTGAACTCCCATAAAAAGATTGAAAAATGTTCCGAGTGGGAATTGCGCCAGACAAGGCGGAGGACGCAGATGGGCTGGCGCCCATCAAGGACGACAACGCAGTATGGCACAATTCCTGCCGGAACAGATTAAAGGTTTTTATGGGAGTTCAGTATGAGGTCTGTTTCCGGAACGTTCGGCAGATCAGCCCCGCGAAGACCGCGCAGAGCACGGCGCCGATCCCCATCCAAAGCGGGCGGCAGCCGTATTCGCTCAGAAGCAGGCCGATCACCGCCGTGGGAACGCCGAGAATGCCGCCCAGGGTCAGAGCGCCAAAGCCCCGCAGCAGGCGACGCCGGGGCAGTACCCGATCCAGCCTTGCGATCCGCTCGCTGACCAACTCTGCAACACCGATCAGCATCAGAATGGCCGGGATCAGCGCCAGAATAGCAAATACCGTAACGCGTTCTTTCAGACAAAGGACCGTGCATACGATCCATGTGATCCACCCGGCGTTTCCCGGCAGATCGTATGCGATCCAGCGGGCAGTTGAAATGTCGGATTCATAGAGCTCGTTCACGTTCTCCCGCCTTTCGTTCGCATTCCGCGTACATCAGGGTGATCCGCGCGGCCATTTCCCGGCTATAGGTGACCCGCCAGCCGTGCGCTTCCAGAAATTGCAGGTATTCCTGCCCCGTCCACTGATGCTCGAATTTGACGCCGGCCAGGCGCAGGACGCCGGACCAGAGCCTGCTGATCCAGGTGCCCTTGTGCTCCACGAAGTTCGGGGCGATCAGCAGCCCGCCCGGCCGCAGCACCCGGTCGATTTCCGAGAGCACCTGCTCCGGTTCCGGGACGATATGCAGGGCGTTGGCAATCAGAACCGCGTCGAAGCTGTCGCTCTGATAGGGCAGATTCATGGCGTCGGCAATCTCAAAGCTCAGGTTCTCCGGGCAGCCGCCCTTTTTTGCCTGCGCGATCATGCCTTCGGAGTAGTCCGTGGCGATCATCCGCTTTGCCGCCGGGGCCACTTGCTTTGCCAGCAGGCCCGGCCCCGTGGCGATCTCCAGGACCTCCTTGTCCCGGACCAGCTCCGGGATACGGTCGTACATGAATTCATAGATCTTGTGATCCGCCTGCATCGCCCGCTTATACTAATATTTGATTAAAATGTTAGAAACATTTTAATCCGGCATCCACTTTTTTGTGGATGCCGCCCTGGGCAAAGCCCAGGGAAATATGCCGTACAATATCTATTTTTGCAAATCCGTATGGATTTGCCAACCGCGGCACCGCCGCGGTTGATGAAACGGTTGTTAACCGTTTCATCAAGAAATAGTATTATAGATCGGCGCGTACAGGTCCCAGATTTTCTTCCTCAACTGCGTCAGTCCTCCCGCAAAACCCGCGTCGCTTCCGCGTAAAACCGCTCCGGGAACATCAGCAACAGCTCTGCGTGGGCCAGGCCCTTGAACTCCCGGGCAGCCGTCTGCGGATACGCCTTTCGGGTATAGGCCAGATCATTCTTTCTGGCCCGCTTCTCTTCCTCACCATACCAGTATTCGATCCGGGTGTCAACGCTCCGGACCGGATTCGGCATGGAATAATTGTTGGCGGACCAGAAGACGTTATAGATGGTCTTGGGGGAAAAATGATGCTTCTCAAAGTCAAAAATCTTTTTGTAATGGGTCTCCGGGTCTTCATCCTTGGGCGTCCAGCGCTCCGGCGGCATGGCCAGCTTCATGACGATCATGGATTTTGTGGCCAGCATCACCGTGAGCCAATCCCAGTAAGAGATCAGCCGGCAAATGAAGCGGGGGTAGGGGTAGGGCGTGATGCCGGCGTCGATGATAGCCATCTCCACAGGAATATCCTCCGTCGCCAGAAAGCGGATCACACTGGCGCCGCCCATGGAAACGCCGTACATGGCGTCCAAACGAGAAACGCCTTTCCCGCGCAGCCAGTCTGCCGCTTCCTCCACATACGTTTCGATGGAGAGAAAGGTCGTACCCTGCTCGTCGTGGCCGTCTGCGATAAACAGATAAACGTGGTAATCTCGCGCCATTTCCTTTGCCGACGCCTCAAAAACCCACCAGGGCTCCGCCGCGCATTGGAACATGGCGAAGGTCCTCTCGTTTTCGATGCCGAATTCATAGACCTTCATGGTTTCTTTGCCAGCACAGCGATCCAGGGCTTCTCCGGATGGTGCTTGATGCGGACTTCTGCAAAACCCGCCGCCCGCAGCGCGGATTCCAGCTGCTCCGCGGTATAACACTTCATGCCGTCGATCAGCTTTTCATATTTGAGCGAGGTCTCGTCGGTGCCGTCGGATTCGTTGACGATCCAGAAGACGCCGCCGGGCCTGAGGACCCGTGCGACCTGCCCGAAGCAGGCCTCCAGCCCCGGCCAGAAGTAGACGGTCTCAAAGGCCGTGGCAAGGTCGAAGCGTCCGGCGGAAAACAGCAGCTTGGTGACGTTGCCCTGCTGAACGGCGCAGCGCCCGGCTTCGATCTGCTTCCGGTTGGTTTTCGCCGCTTTCTCCACGCTGACAGGAGAGTAGTCGATGGCGGTCAGTTTCGCCTGGGGGAATCGCTTTAGCAGCTCGCCAGCGTTCCGTCCGCCGCCGCAGCCGATTTCCAGGATCTCTTTCGGCTTGTCCGCCGTCAGGACGGACATACCCCAATCCGCCAGCTTGCTGTGGCCGGAGTTCATCCCGCCGACCATGAGTTTCCCGAGAAAGCCCTCCGGCTTTCGGGTATGATTGATAAACTTCCGAAACAGTCCCATCCCTGCCTCACTTTCTCCCGACCAGCAGGGTCGAGCCCGCCAGGTCCAGCCAGGCGGCTTCTTTTTTCTTCATAAACGTGCCGTCGGTGGTGTCGATCAGCTGGACCTCCTCGTAGCCCATACCGCGCAGCTTTTTTGTGAAGGCCTTCATATCGCCGTGGCGCCGCTCGGACATGATATCGTGGATGGCGAAGCTGCCGCCCTTTTTCAGGGTCCGCAGGGTCTCCAGCAAGAGGTTTTGCCGGTTCGCCATGGGGATGTTGTGGTAGACGTAGTTGCTGGTCACGGCGTCGAAAGATTCATCCGCAAAGGGCAGCTTCGTCGCGTCACCCCGCTCAAAGCGGGCGTTCGGCGTCCCTTCTGCCCTTGCGTTTCGCTCGCAGAGCTCCTTGGTGAATACGGCTTTGTAGGCCCCGCTCCAGATGTCGCAGCCGATCATCTGCGCCTTCGGATTTCGCTTGGCGCAGGCGATGGTCAGGGCGCCGCTGCCGCAGCCCACGTCCAGCCCGATACCGCCTTCCGGAAGATCCACATTTTTTGCAACGCCTTCCACGATGGTCCTGGAGAGCTTCCGCTTGCCGTCATAGTCAAAGGCCCGGTAGAGCAGCAGCATCCAGACCGCGAGGCCCAGCAGAAGCAGAGTCATAAGGCCGAGCACGATCGCGCAGACCACCCGGGCCGCCCCGTGCAGGATCAGCCCCGTCGCCCCAAACAGCACGAACAACAGCAGGGCCGCTCCCGCACCGGCAAAGAACACGACCACCATCTTCTTCGGTACCCAATTCTGATAATTCGGTTTCATGTCGTTTCCTCTCATTCTGAATTTGTTACAGTTCCGTTCCGCCATCCCTGAGTGCTTTCAGCTTCTCATAGGACTCCCGGCTGATGACGTGCTCGATCTGGCAGGCGTCCCGCTTTGCGATTTCCGGGTCGACGCCGATGGAAACCAATCTGTCCATGATGACGCAGTGCCTCTCATAGATCCGCTCCGCAGTCTCCCGGCCCGCGTCTGTCAGATGAAGCAGCTTCCCGGCGTCCATTGTCAGGAAACCGCCTTCCCGCAGCTGCCGGATCGCGACGCTCACGCTGGGCTTGGTCACGTTCAGATATTTTGCCACATCCAGTGAGCGAACTCTCCCGTTTTCCCGTTGGAGAAGGAAGACTGCTTTCAGATAATCCTCTCCGGCTTTTTGCAGCTTCATGAAATCGCCTCCAGTCCTGATCGCTGTGTTACGCTTTCTTTTTCAGCAGCTCCGTTCTCGCCCGCAGCTCCGTGTCGTCGTCCTCCACGTAGCCGTCGTAAGGCGCGTCCGGGTCGGTATATTTCTTTGCAAAGGGCTTGCAGAGCTCCGTCCGGTGGGCAAAGACGAAATCCAGGTCGTCGCTCCAGCCCGTGTGTCCGGTGATGACCTTGATGGACTGCGGTCTCGTGCGGAGCTTTGCTTCCAGCCCTTCCAGAGACCGAACTGCCAGCTTGTTGTCCTCCGCCAGGGTGCTGAGGAAGCTGCAGCCGCCGTCCGCGCCGAACCAGATGGTGTCGCCGGTGAAAAGGTATTCGTCGTCGATCAGGTAGACCATGTGGCCCCAGGTGTGGCCGGGGACCAGAAGGCACTCGATTTTGATGCCGTTGATATTCAGGATCTGCCCGTCCTGCAGCAGTACCCGCTTGTTGTCCGTTTTGACCATCGGCAGCCTGTAAAAGCCGTGAAAGACCTTTCGCCGAACCTCGCCGGTCAGATAGCGGTTCTCGATCTCGCTGAGATACACCGTTGCGTCCCGGAACAGCAGCTCGCTGTCCCGTTCCAAGGCCCCGACGTGGTCGGTGTCCTGATGGGTAATCAAGATATGTTGAATGGAAGCCGGATCGATGTCCAGCCAGCCCATCTTCTCCCGCAGGCGCTCGTAGTTGTAGCCGGCGTCGATCATGATCGTCGCGCCGTTCTTTGTGTAAAAGAAGATATTTGCGATCCACTCCCGCACGCAGGCGACGCGTTCGTCGATGCGTCCCGTGTTCAGGGGCTTGAAGATCGCCTTGCCGCGAAAGAGTTTGCTCATGGATTTCCTTTGATGCTCGGAATCCTTTCTTGCCATAAACAGACCTCCTAACCCAGCGCCACGTCCAGCGCCATCATGACGGTAAAGCCAAGGGAAAACAGCAGCACGCCGACATGGGAATGTTCGCCCTGCGCCATGTCGGGGATCAGCTCCTCCACCACGACGTAGAGCATGGCGCCGGCCGCGAAGCTGAGAAGATACGGCATCGCGGGTACGATCAGCCCCGCTACCAGCACGGTCAGCAGGCCGAAGGCCGGCTCCACTGCCCCGGAAAGCACGCCGCAGAGGAAAGATTTTCCTTTGCCTGCGCCTTCCGCGTGCAGCGGCATGGAGATGATGGCCCCCTCCGGGAAGTTCTGAATGGCGATGCCCAAAGCCAGGGCCAGGGCGCCGCCCGCTGTGATCTCGGCGGAGCCGGAGACCAGACCGGCATATACCACGCCCACGGCCATGCCCTCCGGGATGTTGTGCAGGGTCACGGCCAGGACCAGCATCGTCGTGCGGGCCAGCCTGCTTTTCGGTCCCTCGGCTTTCTTTGCGTTTCGATGCAGATGGGGGATCACGTGGTCCAGCAGGAGCAGGAACAAAATGCCAAGCCAGAAGCCCGCAAAGGCGGGCAGAAAGGCCCAGCTTCCCATGTGCGCGCACTGCTCCATGGCGGGAATCAACAGGCTCCAGATGGAAGCCGCCACCATGACCCCCGCCGCGAAGCCGGACAGCGCCTTCTGGACCGTCTGGCTCAGAGCCTTGCGTATCAAGAACACGCACGCCGCGCCTGCCGCCGTCCCCACGAAGGGGATCAGCAGGCCGATTGCGACCGTATTCATTTCCTTCCGAACCAGCCTTTCTTTTCATAGGGGCCGGATTCGATTCCGAGGCAGGTATAACCCGTCGCGTCAATGGCCGTCTTCAGAGCGTCCAGATCGACAGCCTCCTCCGTCAGAAAGGAGGCCTCCCGTTTGCTTTTGGAGGCTGTGACCTTCTTCGCTGCGGGTACTGCCTTTCGGATCGTCTCGCAGATGTGCGCTTCGCACATGGCGCACATCATTCCGTCGATTCTGACAACAGTTTTATACATCTTCATTTTTCCTTTCAAGCTGCTTCTTACAGGCGCGCTTTACGCCTTCAATAATCATCAATGTTCCGAGCGTAACAACGGATGCAGCGATCATTTCCATGACCTGTTCCCCCTTCTGTTATTCCGCAACCTTAAGGGCCTCTACCATGTCGATCTTTTTGTTCTTCCGTGCGACCATCCAGCCGACGAGCAGCGAGACGCCGAAGGTGAGCAGGATCGAGACGGAATACGTCAGAGGGCCGAGCATCAGCTTCATCTCATATTCGCCCGCAAGCGCCGTCAGCATCCAGTAGAGCGTCCCGAGTCCCGCCGGAAGGCCGAGGAGCACGCCGATCACGGTCAGCCAGAGATTCTGTGTAATCAAAAGCTTTCCGATCTTTTTGCTTCGGAAGCCGAGCACCTTCAGCGTGGCAAGCTCCCGGGAACGCTCGATGTAGCTCATGAGCCCGAGGTTATACAGCACCACGATCCCAAGCACTATGGCCGCAATGATGAGGATGAACACCATTCCGTCCATGATCGAAACAAAGCTGGAAAAGCTGTCCATGAGCTGCTGCTTGTCCTGCTTGCCGGAGATCAGCTCCGACGGCGGGATCTCGCTCGAAGCCTTTTCCGTATAAATCGCGGAGACGCTGTATTGGATTCCAAGCTCCTCCGCGCATCGGTCTGTCATCGTAACGCTCTCGGTCATAATGGAGCGGTTGTAACCGACGACCTTTACGCGGTAGCTTTCCTCGCTGCCGTAGGGCGAAAACTCGATGGATTCTCCGATTTTCGCCCTGTCCGCAAGCCGCAGGCAGAGATACACGCCGTCATCCCGCAGATCAATCTCCCTGTTGTCTTCGTCGATCACGCTGAATCGCTTGTGATCGTTGTGAACGATGTCCAACGTCGCAGTGCGGCCGTCCAAGCTGATACCGGAATAGCTCTCCCAGTCGCCGTCCAGCTCGGTGATCAGCTGCTTTGCCGTTTCCGGATCAGTGTTTTCCACCAGATTGACCTTCGTCGCGTAGTGTGAGACGCCGTGATCCAGAAGGTCAAGGAAGCCCGCCATCGTGTCGCGCATGCCGAGGCCTCCGACCATGAGGACCATGCAGCCGATGATCCCGACGAGCGTCATGGCAAAGCGGCTCTTGTGTCGCATCAGGTCACGGAGATTCCACTTCGCCGCAAAGCCCATTTTCCTGAAGAACGGCAGCTTTTCGAGGAAGGATTGCTTCATCTTTTTCGGCGTATAAGGACGCAGCGCGTCCGCCGTGGTCCCGCGAAGCTGTGCGCGGACGGAAAGAAAGCTGATGAGCGCAAGGAGCAGAATCGTTCCTGCGATCACCGGGTAACAGAATGCGGGCGTCGCAGCGGTCCAGTCCGGCATGTCGAAATAGGTGCCCATCATGCCGTTTTCGCTCATGACCAGCTTGCAGACAAAATAGCCGAGCACCGCGCCGAGGGCTGCGCCGACGATCCCGATGAACAGGCCGTAGCAGGAATAGTGCAGCAGGATTGTCCGGTTCTTGAAGCCCAGGGCTTTCAGAACGCCGATCTGTGTCTTCTCCTTGGTGGCGATCCGGTGCATCGTGGTCACCATGGTCAAAACCGCGATGGCCAGGAAGAGCACTGGCAGGATCGATCCCATGGCCTTGCCTTCCTTTGCCTCGCCCATCGCCTCCTGATAAACGACGTGGTCCTCCTTCGATACGACCATCACCGTCCTGCCCAGCGCTTCCTTCACGGCATCCTCCAGCTCCGCTTTCTCAAGCTGTGAGAGCAGATTGATCTGCGGGTACGCGCTGTCGGCTGCCTCAGCGACCATTTCGTCGGTGAGCAAGGCTTCCGCCTGGGTCTGTGCCGCGTCGTCCGACAGGCCGGAAGCCTGCAGCTCGTCAGTTATCGTATTCAAAGCCTTTTCCCGCAGAACGGCGTTCAGCTTCGCGGGAGAAAGGCAGGCGTAGCCGAAGGTGTTGAAATCCGGCATGAGCTGATTGCTGTCGGCGAGACAGATCATGTGCTCGCCGGCCTTGATGAGGCCTGCGACCTCGCAGCTGAGCTCCAGACCCTGGAATTCCAGGGTCAGCGTGTCGCCGAGTCCGATGTCATTGAGCCTTGCGAACTTGTCGGACAGCCAGATCCCCTCGCCGGTTTCGTCGTATTCAGCGCCGTCTATCCGCGTGAAGGTCGAGACGGTGTAGTTTTCCGAAACGTCCACGGCGAGCGCTTTCTTGCTGTTGCCCTTGAGCTCCATATTGACGGAAAGAAACCGCGTGGCCGCGTCCACGCCGTCGATCGAGGCGATTTTGTCAAGCTCTTCCTTTGTAAAACCGGTTTCCGAATAGAGGCGATAATCCGCGTATTTCGTATCTTCAAAGAAATTCCCGACGTCATATTCGATGGTCTTCCATTCCATGTTGAAGCCGAGGAAAATACCGATTCCCAGCGTCATCATAATGATCATGGAGAGGAACTGCGCCTTGTAGCTCCAGGCGGTACGGAGCAGTTTCCGAAAAAGCATCACCACTCCACCTCGTCAGCGGAAAGCGGATTTTCTTGCTCCTCGACGGAGCGGATCTTCCCGTTCTTGACGCGGATCACAACGTCCGCCATCTTTGCGATGTTCTGATTGTGCGTGACGATGACGATGGTCTTGCCGTCGTTTTTCGCCATATCCAGCAGCAGCTTCAGCACCATTACGCCGGTCTCGGAATCCAAGGCGCCCGTCGGCTCGTCGCAGAGCAGGATCTTCGGATTCTTGCACAGAGCCCGGGCAATGGAAACCCGCTGCTGTTCGCCGCCGGACAGCTCCGCCGGGAAATTGTTCCGATGGTCCAGCAGGCCGACCTTGTCGAGCATCTTTTCAGCGTCCAGGGCCTGTTTTGAGATCTCCGAGACCAGCTTGACGTTTTCATAGACCGTCAATGTGGGGATCAGGTTGTAAAACTGAAACACAAAGCCCACCGTGGAGGCGCGGTAGTCGGCAAGCTCGTTTTCGGAGAGCTTGGATATGTCCGCGCCGGAAACGGTGATTGTGCCTTCACTCGGGCTGTCCAGGCCGCCCAGCAGGTTCAAAAGCGTGCTTTTTCCCGCCCCGGAAGGGCCGAGAATGACGACAAACTTTCCTTCGTCCAGCGTGAAGCTCACGTGGTCCAGCGCCCGCAGCTCATGCTCGCCGCTGGTGTAGATCTTTGATACGTTATTGAATCGAACGATTGCCATTCGTGTGTGTCCTTTCAAGTTCGCTTGTTTTTTCTTCGTCCATGAGCTTTGTCAGACTGTGCATACTCAGCAGCAGCGTGGAGCTGTTGTGCAGCAAGGCGCTGACTGTCGGCGGCAGCACACCAAGCGCGCCCAGCAGGATCAGAGCGCCGTTGAAACCCATGACGAAGTGATAATTCTGCCGAATGCGGCGCATCAAGGCGTCAGAGAGCCGTTTCAAACAGACCAGCTCCCGCAGATCCTCCGCGGCAATCACGACGTCGGCCACCTCACGGGCAATGGTCGCACCGCTGCCGACGGCGATCCCCACGTCAGCCAGGGACAGCGCCGGGGTATCGTTGATGCCGTCGCCGATCATCACAACGGTTCGCCCTGCAGCCTGCTCGTCCCGGATATAACGCGCCTTGTCCTCCGGCAGCACCTCGGCGCGGTATTCGTCCACGCCCAGAAGCCCCGCGATGGCGGCGGCGGTATTCTGATTGTCGCCTGTCAGCATGACGGTTTTTCCGATCCCCGCCGCGTGCAGAGCGACGAGCGCTTCAGACGCCTCGGGCCGCAGGGGGTCCAGGATGCCGATGGCGGCCGATAATACGCCGTCCACCGCAAGATAGAGCCAGGAGCAAGCCTGCTCCAGGCTGTCAAATGCCTCCCGGTCCTCCGGGGCGATCATGACGCCCTCGTCCTCAAAGATGAAATGTCGACTTCCGATTACGGTGCGCTTCCCGTCGACTCGTGTTGCGATCCCGTGGGCCACTACGTATTCCACCTCGGAGTGCATCTCCTCGTGCTCCAGACCTCGCTCCTTTGCGGCACGGACGACGGCGTTTGCCACCGAATGCGGGAAATGCTCCTCCAGGCAGGCGGCCAGCCGCAGCATCTCCGCGGCGTCACTGCCGTGGAAGGGAACGACTGTCAAAACCGTCGGACAGGCCTTGGTCAGCGTCCCGGTCTTGTCAAAAATCACGGTGTCCGCCTCGCTGATCCGCTCCAGATACTTGCCGCCCTTCACGGTGATCTTCCGGTTCCCGGCCTCCCGCATGGCAGAAAGAACGCTCAGCGGCATGGATAGCTTGAGCGCGCAGGAAAAATCCACCATCAGTACAGAGACCGCCCGCGTCACGTTCCGTGTCAGCAGCCAGGTCAGCAGACTTCCACCCAGGCACCAGGGTACCAGCTTGTCCGCTAAATTGGCAGCCTGGCGCTCCACCCCGGATTTCAGCCGCTCTGAGTCTTCAATCATCTGCACGATGCGGTCATAGCGGTTTTCACCCGCCGCACCGGTGACCCGCACGACGCAGTTGCCCTCCTCGACCACGGAGCCGGCATAGACCGCCGCTCCGGGGCGCTTTGCAACAGGCACGGACTCGCCAGTCAGCGAGGCTTGGTTGAGCATCACGTCGCCGCTTTCCAGAATCCCGTCCAGCGGCAGCACGTGGCCCGTGTGGACAATCACCAGATCTCCCGGTGAAACAGCGTTCAGAGGAACGAGCGTTTTCCCGCCTTCCTCGTCCAGCCTCCAGACCGCGTCCACCTGCAGCGCCATGCTGCGGGCAAGATCGTCCACCGAGCGCTTATGCGTCCATTCCTCAAGCGTCTCGCCCAACCGAAGCAGGAACTGCACGGAGGAGGCTGTGTCGAAATCGCCGGTGAGCTGAGAGACGCCGATCGCCGTGCCGTCCAGTACGTCCACCGTCAGCTTTCCGCCCATCAGGGACTTGACTGCTTGGAAGATCCGCGGTGCGGATTGGAGGGCGCAGAGGGCGATCCGGAGCTGTGTCGGAAGGAACCATTTTTTCAGGAAATGCGCAATCACCGATCCGATCAGCTTTTCCTTGTACTCCCGATTCATGGCACGGCTGCTGTGGTGCAGGGGCGGGAGCTCCGCCGCAGCGGCTTTATATGAAAATGCGCTCAGCCGTGCCGCGACTGGCTCCAACGGACCGTGGTAAACCACCATCACAGAGCAGATACTCTCCTGTACGGCAGCACGGTCCACCTCCGGCTGCGCCAGCAGCCAGGCCTCCAGCAGATCCGCCTGGTCCGGCGTCATTTTTCGCACGCAGGCATGCAGCCTGAGCCTTCCGGGGGAACGATGCAGGATCTGAAATCTCATGCCTCTGGCGCTTCCTTCGCGCTGTCTTCAATGAAAGCCAGTTCCTCCGCGGCTTCGCGCTCCGCGTTGATCTTCTTGGCGTCAGCCAGGATATCGGAGCAGGCTGCCTGGACCTCGTCCACATTCCGCATGACTTCCTTCTTGCAGCGCAGTGCCGCTGCTGTGGCGTGGGTGTAAACCTTCCGGGCGTCCTTGCTCGCCAGGAGCTTAAAGCCGGCCGAGCCGAACAGAGTGCCAAATACAAACATAGCGAGTTTTCCTGTCAACATGATGATTCCTCCAGTTTTTATATTCTTTTGTATAGATATGGAAACGGACCCACGGTTGCTCCCGCGGGTCCGTGCTTCGTTATTTGCTGTGGCATTGGCCCTGCATGGGGCAGCCGCCGCATCCGCCGCAGCCGCCCCCGCAGGAGCCGCAGGAGCCGCCGCACAGATGCTTTCCCGCCTTTTTGTCCAGGATCATTCGTCGGACGATCAGCACAACCACAACCAGGAGGAATAAACCGACGAGGATCGTAGCAAGATTGGAAGACAACCATGCCAGCATAAAACCAGCTCCTTTCAAACGTATTTGTCGCCTATCCCGTTGTAGCGGCGAACAGTGTTCGCCACTTTTTGCGTGCGGGCATTTGGCGCACACTGTGCGCCGCTACAGTTTGTTTACACCTTGACCTTCTTGGTCAGCTTCGTGGCCTCCTTGTAGGGCTTGAAGAGCTGCCAGCACATCAGGCCCAGCAGGGCCAGGGCCGCGATCAGGCCGATCACGTTCGCGTCGCCCACGAAGAGCCTGCCAAGCTGGAAGACGATCAGTGCGACCACGTATGCGAACACGCACATGTAGGCGATGGCGAAGATCGTCCACCTGGGGCTGTTCATCTCCCGCTTGATGGCGCCCATGGCCGCGAAGCAGGGGGCGCAAAGCAGATTGAAGAGCATGAAGGCAAAGGCCGCCAGCTTGCCGTGGCCGCCGGAGAAGTCCTGGAAGTCCTTCTCCACGTTGGCCCAGATCTGATCGCCTTCCTCGGCCAGCTCCTCCATGACAGGCTCGCCGTTCTCGTCGAAGAGGGGCTCGCCGGTCTCTTCGTCCAGGGCCTGCTCCGCCTTGGCGTCGTAGTTGTACATGATGCCGAAGTTGGCGACGACCTCTTCCTTGGCCACCAGACCCGTGACGGTGGCGGCTGTGGGCTTCCAGTCGCCGAAGCCCAGGGGCTTGAAGATGGCGGAAACGGGCTGGGCGATGCCCGCCAGGATGGAGTCGTCCATGGGCGAGACCTCGTCGGTATCGACGCCCATTCTGTCGGCGACCTTCTGGACGTATTCCTCGGTGACCAGTGCCTCGTCCCCGTAGAGCTCGTCCACCATGCCGAATTTGCCGTTGACGTTGCCGAAGCTGATCAGGAACCAGATGATGATGGAGGAAACGACGATGACGGTGCCGGCCCGCTTGATGAAGGACCAGCCCCGCTCCCACATGGCCCGCAGGACGTTGCCGATGGTGGGGGCGTGATAGGCGGGCAGCTCCATAACGAAGGGAGCCGGGTCTCCGGCGAACATTTTGGTCTTTTTCAGCATGATGCCGGAGATAACGATGGCCGCCACGCCGATGAAGTAGGCGGAGGTGGCGATCCAGGAGGAGCCGCCGAAGAGCGCGCCCGCGATCAGGCCGATGATGGGCATCTTCGCGCCGCAGGGCATGAAGCAGGTGGTCATGACGGTCATGCGGCGGTCGCACTCGTTCTCAATGGTCCGGGAGGCCATGACGCCGGGGATGCCGCAGCCGGTACCCACCAGCATGGGGATGAAGCTCTTGCCGGACAGGCCGAAGCGGCGGAAGATCCGGTCCATGATGAAGGCGATCCGGGCCATATAGCCGCAGTCCTCCAGGATGGCCAGCATCAGGAAGAGGACCAGCATCTGGGGCACGAAGCCCAGCACCGCGCCGACGCCGGCGAGGATGCCGTCAGAAATCAGACCCACCAGCCAGGGCGCAGCGCCCCAGCCCTCCAGAATGGCGCGGGAGCCGTCGGTCAGCCAGGCGCCGCCCAGCACGTCGTTGGTCCAGTCGGTGAGGAAGGTGCCGATGCCGATGCCGCCGTCCGCCACGGACTTACCCATGGCGATGGCGTAGACCAGGAACATGACCACCGCGAAGATGGGCAGGGCCAGCCAGCGATTGGTGACGATCCGGTCGATCTTGTCGGAGGCGGTCAGCTTCCCGGCGGTCTTCTTTTTATAGCAGCCCTTGATGATGCTGCCGATCCAGATATAGCGCTCGTTGGTGATGATGGACTCGGCGTCGTCGTCCAGCTCCTTCTCCACCTCGGCGATATGGGCCTCAACATCCTTTTTGACCGCCTCGCTGAGATTCATCTGCGCAAGGGCCTTTTCGTCCCGCTCAAAGAGCTTGACCGCGAACCAGCGCTGCTGTTCCTCGGGCATATCGGAAACCGCGTGCTCCTCGATGTGGGCCAGAGCGTGCTCCACGGGACCGGAGAAGCTGTGCATGGGAACGGTTTTCCCGTTCTTCGCGGCGGCGATGGCGGCCTCGGCGGCCTCCTGCACGCCGGTGCCCTTCAAAGCGGAGATCTCCACGATCCTGCAGCCGAGCTGCTTGGAGAGCTGGGCGGTGTCGATCTTGTCTCCGCTCTTCTTCACCACGTCCATCATGTTGATGGCGACCACCACGGGGATGCCCAGCTCCGTGAGCTGGGTGGTTAAGTACAGGTTGCGCTCGAGGTTGGAGCCGTCCACGATGTTCAGAATGGCGTCGGGCCGCTCGCCGATCAGGTAGTTCCGGGCCACGACCTCCTCCAGGGTGTAGGGGGAGAGGGAGTAGATGCCGGGCAGGTCCGTGATGGTCACGTCGCTGTGCTTTTTCAGCTTGCCCTCCTTCTTCTCCACCGTGACGCCGGGCCAGTTGCCGACGAACTGGGTCGCGCCGGTCAGCGCGTTGAACAGGGTCGTCTTGCCGCTGTTCGGGTTGCCCGCGAGGGCGATGCGAATACTCATAGGTTTCTTCCTTTCTCAGCGAGGGTTAGCAATTCCTAACCCCTGTGTAAATTTTTTATGCGATTTCAATCATTTCCGCGTCCGCTTTCCGGAGCGACAGCTCGTAACCGCGGACGGTCAGTTCCACGGGGTCGCCCAGGGGGGCAACTTTGCGGACGTAAATCTCCACGTGTTTGGTGATCCCCATATCCATGATCCGGCGCTTGACCGCGCCTTCCCCGTGAATCTTCACCACCGTGACGGTCTCTCCGATTTTTGCGTCTCTTAACGTTTTCATTCTTTATCGTTCCTTTCCTGTTGTCGGTTTCGCGGGCCGTCGAAGGCGCCGGCCCCTACAGATTTGTCATTCTGAGCGGAGCGAAGAATCCGCGCCTCCGTCTCCTATTGCCTGTTGCCTGTTGCCTGTTGCCTAAATCATGATCTTATTTGCCAGCTCTTTGCTGACCGCGACACGGCATTCCTTGACGTTGACGATGAGATTTCCGCCGATCGTATTGACCACGCTGATCTCCCCGCCCACGTGGAAGCCGAGATCCTCCAAATGCTTTTTTACCTCCGGACTGCCGCCGATCCGCTTGATGATCTGAGACTGACCGACGTCCGCAAACGTGAGAGGCATCATATTCTCCCTCCATCCGAAATGATTAGTCTCCGCTAATTGTTGGGCTGAGAAAACGGTTAGCCGTTGCTGACCGCAAGTCTGAAAAAATGATTAGCAACCTCTAACCGGCTATATTATAGTTAGCAACCGCTTATTTGTCAAGAGGGATTGTAAACTTTTTTCTTTCCCGTTACTTTTTTTCAAAAACTATGGTAAGTTTAGGCTAACAAAGAGGGAGGCATGAGCTATGGTGATGCAGGAATCCGGCGAAATGTATCTGGAGACGATCTATGTTCTGTCCAGTCAGTCGTCCAGCGTCCGCAATGTGGACGCTGCGGAGGAAATGGGCTATTCCAAGCCTTCCGTCTGCCGGGCGGTTGGCCTGCTGAGAAAGGACGTCCTGCTTTTGATGGACGAGGCTGGCGAACTGAAGCTCACGGAGGCCGGCGAGGAAAAAGCAAAGCGAATCTACGAGCGGCATACGGTCCTGTCCAAGCTGCTGATGAATCTCGGCGTCGACGAAGCGACCGCCAACGAAGACGCCTGCCGCATCGAACACTACATCAGCGACTGCAGCTTCGAGGCCATCAAGGCCCACATGCGCAGATGCGGTACAGAATAAGATTTCCCGACACCCCTCGCCGCCAGCCAGCGGCGAGGGGCGTTTTTCTGCCCGTGGTCAGACATATGAAATCATTTGAAAACCCTCTTGACCTTTTCGGCAGGATACGCCAACGGCGTTGCCCTGAAAGACATTCAGGAGTGGCTGGGCCACAGCGACATCGGCACTACCAGCAACATCTACACCCATCTGGATTACAGCTCCAAGGTGGCCTCGGCCCAGGCCATTGAGGGGATTCTTCCCGGCTTCGACTAAAATCCGCTGTGTCTGTTCATTCGGAAAATTGACCTCCACGACCTCCAAAAACCCGAAAACGCAGGCAGAGCAAGGCTTTCCGGACTTCGATTTTCCGCCCGGTTACGAAAAATCGCCTGCTGTCGCATCAGGAAACACAGCGGATTTCGACCTCAGATTTCCAAAGAAAAACGCCAAACCCCTGATAAAATAAGAGGTTTGGCGTGGTGCCGCTGACCGGACTCGAACCGGTACGGTATCGCTACCGGCGGATTTTAAGTGATAGGGGAAAAGCCGAAGCTGGCGGAACTTGGCGCCCGTTGGAGGTCGTTGGAGAAGATGCTTTCCCCAGGTTTTTCAAGGAAAAATGCCCCAAAACGGCCAAAAAGCTTTGCTGGGCCTACTGATTCGAGCTCTCTCCCCCCTCGGAACAAAAAATCGGAAATCGGAGGTCGTTCCGAGGTCGCCAAGCAAATCAGCAACCGAAAAAGACTCCCCGGAGGTCGCAAAAACAACCAGCCTTATTTAGCGGCGCACATTGTGCGCCACCGAAAAAACACCATCTTGTCAGATCCTCTGCCGTCGGAAAACATCAAAGGAGAACCGATCATGACAAGACAGGATTATGAAAGGCGTTTCCGTACCTACCCGGACGTGGTAACCCTCCCGGAACTCTGCGCCATGCTCCGCATCGGCGACAACTACGCCCGGAGGCTTCTGCGCAAAAAACTGGTGGCCCACTTCGTCATCCGCCACACCTACTACATCCCAAAGGAAAACGTCATCGATTTCGTCCTGAGCCCCAACTATCTGACCGTCCTAAACCGCTTCCGCCGTGATAACAAATAGTCCCTGCTCCCGCAGGCAGCTCAGATTTCCACACTGCCTGCGGGATTACGATTATATACGATATCTCCTACGGCAGCCCAAGGCTTGGCTTACTGTACCCAGCTGTTCAAGCTTGAGGAGCAGTGGAAGGATATGACGCCGGAGGAACGGCAGAAGAAGCGGTCGGAGCAGGCAAAGCCTGTTCTGGACGCGATCTTGGCATGGTCAAAAACGAGGACCGCCGCGCCGAAGTCGAAGCTGGGCATTGCTTTGAACTACCTCAAGAACCAGTGGCCCACGCTGACGACCTATCTGCAGGACGGCCGCATTGAGCTCAGCAATAACCGCGCCGAGCGCAGCATTAAGCCCTTTGTAATCTCCCGCAAAAACTTTCTGTTTGCCAATACCACAAACGGTGCCCAGAGCTGTGCAGTCCTGTTCAGCCTGATTGAGACGGCAAAGGAAAACCATCTTGATCCGTGTCGCTATCTCACCTGGGTTCTGAAGGAAGCACCGAAACGCAGTGCTTCTGATCCGAATTGGGCGCAGACGCTGACCCCACAAAACACCCCGCCGGATTGCCGCTAAACCGAATCTTGTCCGTGGAGCCTGCCAAGCGCAGGCTCCTTTTCTACGCTCATTTGACGCTTACCACCAAACCGCATAGAAAGAGGGCGCGCTGCAATTCTTTCGTTTTGCAACGCGCCCTTGTAGAGCGTTTTGGAGAAGTCCATCAATTTCTGTTGATCCTCCCGGAACTTCTCCGGGTTCTGGCGCATCTTCGCTTTGAGTTGGTTTAAGGTAAGGGGCATACTGTTTCCTCCTTTTGTTCTGCAATCGTATGAATTATATCGTTTTGCTGTTTCTGCAGCTATTTTAGCAGACACCTCGTACAAAATTATTACAAAGACCGGGGATATAAAAGAATTTTTCAGCGAAAGCAGAATTGTAATGCTTTTGTACGCCCGGTATGATATAATATGGCCAGACGACAAAAAAAGGAGGCGCAAATTATGACCCTGAAGGAATACTATCTCCAGCAGAAGGCGATCTTCCAAACGGTTCTGGACGCACCGAAGCCCAATTACCTTGACGTGGAAAAGGTCAGCGATCAGGACATCGAGGACTATATCACAAATTACACCATCGCGAACCACCGCAGGGAACAGGTCGCATATAACATCCATGCCGCCCTGAAGACCCTGACGGACGAGCAGCTCAAGGCGGTCTACGCAAAACTCAAGCGCCCGGAGGGCAATAAGCGATTCACGGAGGCGCGCTTCCTCGATCTGGTCCACGGGGAAGCTACGGACACGCTCCTGGGCACGAGCGGCTTCGGCTGCACGCTCGAAGACATGTTGGACGTCTACGGCGAAGCCCTGGGGCCCGAGAAGGTCAACGGGATCGTCAACACGCCCATCGAGCCCCATCCCCTGAGCCCCGATTACAGGGGGTCCAAGGTCTACAGCCCCTACGAAACCGAGATCCAGGCTCTGCGGGACAAATTCACCCACACTGCCGACGCGGCGAAGAACGCGGAGAACGAAAAGCTGCTCCAGAAGGTCAGCGCCACGCTCCAGAACGTCAAGCCGGAGGTCCTGAATGCTTTTGACGGTCCCCGGTCAAACGCCTACGTGCCCGGTTACGAAAACTACGACAATATCGTCGGTCGGCGCGTGAACGTGCGTCAGGTCCAGGGCCTGCAGACGCTCGGGGACGGGCAGTTCAAGGACGCGGTAAAGCCCGCTTTCAGCGGAGACGGCATTCCGGACTTTGAGATCCTGTCGACGACGCAGTACCCGAACCCCATGTCGGCGGAGCAGGCGCAGGCGCTCGACAAGCTGAGCGCGGATCCCAAGGTCGGTCTGTCCGAGGATACCCGGCAGGCCATCGGGAATCTGAGCCGGTGCCTGGACGAGCTGCACTTCGAGCGGGTTTCAGGCGCCCCCCTGAGCGGCCAGATCTTCCCCCTCCATAAGCCCGAGAAGCCGGACGACATGTATTACCCGAACGAGGAAGGCTACAAGTATTACGCCTTCCGGCCTGTGGTCACCGCCAAACGGAAGCTGGCCGCCGCCGTGAAGCGCGGCGACCTGGAGGAGGTCCGGCAGGCCATGGAGGCCTACGAGCAGGCGGAGGCTTCCACGGACAAGGCCATTGAGATCCTGAAATCCGATAAGCTCAATCCGGCGCCCATCTTCTCCCCCAACGTGGAGTCCACCCGCGCCAGCACGGGGGACATGCCGGAGAAGTTCGCCCTGGACACGACGAACCAGAAAAAGCTGAACAGCCTCTACATCGGCTACGCGACCTTGAAGAGCGCGGGGCTGACCCTCGAGGATCTCTGTAAGGATCCCGCCAAAACCGCCAAGACCCTCGGCAAACAGCTCATTGCCGCCGGCGGGCTGAACTCCCGGCAGGGAAGCATCGGCGCGGTCCTACAGAACGGCATGAAGGGGAGATACTCCGTCGGCACCGCGGATACGGCGCTCATGTCCGCCTGGGTGGGCCTCGACGCCGCCATGACCCGCGCCTTGAGCGGCATCGTGGGCATGGAAAAGGATCCCAAACGAAGCGCGGAGTTCTTAGCCGCCTTCCATCTCGGCCTGCGCGAAGCCAATCTGGAGATCCAGAAGGAGATCCGGCGCTACGAGACCATGAGCAAGGTCTGCACCGACGAAGCGGAAAGATACGCCGGGATGCGGGGCACGCTCTACCAAAACGCCGCCATTCGTCCCGAGGCCGGGGAGAACGCCCTGAACCTGGAAAAGATGATTGACAGCTTCGACAAGCCGGATCAGGTTCTGGAGCCCGGCCTCAGCCTGAAAAACGCGAAGCCGGAGCAGATCCGCTATTCCTGGCAGGACGAGATGGACGCCGCCAACGCCTATGCCTCCGGCGACGCCGCCTACGACTGGGTGGAGCTGGCCGGCCGCAACCAGAAGGTTCTGGCGGACGCCGCCCGGGAGGAGCTGATCAGCGGCTCCTACAAAAATCAGTTCGTCCCGGATCAGTACCTGCTCCACGCCTTCTCCGCCCAGAACCGTCTGGCCAAAAACGCCGCCGCCAAGGGCGAAAGCAGCCAGGAGTTCCGGGCCTTCCGGGAGAGCTTGAAGAACACCTGGAAGCTGGCCAGGAATCAGGACGTCAAGGCGATCCTGAAGATGGGCGCCGCCCTCATGGACGATCCCATGGCCTATGATTTCCTGCAGACCGGGAAGGACGACCAGCTCGTCAAGACGGACTCTGAAGAGTACAAAACCATGAAGAAGAGCCTGGCGAAGATCCAAAAAGTCAAGGAGCTTCTGACCGGCGGCAATCCCATGAAGCTGGAAAAGCTGTACGGATCCGATTTCTGCGAGGATCTGGAGCAGGCCAAGCAGGACGCTTTCGAGTACGTCCGGCTCAAGACCAAGAACGGCTCGAAAAGCTCCTTCCACTACGAGAGCGGTCGTCGGCGCTTCGAGGAGGGCATGGCGAACTTCAGGAAGCTGGCCAAGCTGCAGGACGATCTGGGCCTGCGTTCTCCGGCCCAGAAGGCCTATGAGGACGCGCGGCTGGAGCTGATGCTCAAGCGCGGAGATCCCAAGTGGCTCTACGGCACGGAGGGCAAGACCGTCATGGCGAAGATGCTCTACGCCAAGTCCTTCGTGGACGCGAAGATCCCCGCCGAGCACCAGACGGCGGCCTTCCGTCCCGAGGCCTTCAGAAGGGGCGTGGATTCCATCCTGAATAAGCGCCTGCATCGCTTCGAGAACCCCGCCGAGCTGGAGACCCTGGCCGACCAGGCCGTGGAGCACAGCGGCGTATTCAAGCGGGCTGCCAGGAACATGGCCGCCCAACGGCTGGAGGCCTACGACCGTGCCATGGCGGAGCCCAGGCTGAAGCAGGCCAAGCTGGACTGTGCCAAGGGCTTCGCTTTGGACAAGGCCGCCGAAGCGCTGCAAATCAATCTTACGATGCAGAACTACGCCTCCCGGAACCCCGCGCTCCAGGCGAAGGCCGAGGAAATTATGAAGGATCCCGATTTCCAGGAGACCATCCGGCGGCTCACGGCAGGAAAGACAGTGGAGCAGATCAGGAAACTGCATGATGCCGCGGCGCTGGACGGGTCCTCGTCAGGGAGCATGGAATTTGAAAGGAATGAGGCTGCGCTGAAATACGAAAAGCGCTGCGCCGCCGTCGCTGCCGACGCCACCCTGCGCCGGAAGAACGAGGGCAGGGAGCCCACCCAAGAGGAGATCGACAAGTACGCAGCGGCAATCCGGAAGGACCAGCGCTTCCAGGCCTTCATGCGGGAGAAGGAGAGTAAGCTGGCAGACGGAGCCGCTTACAATAAAGCGATAAACGCGCTCAACTTTGAGGACAGCAGGAACCAGTTCCTTATGGAGATGGCGCAGAAGGTCACGGAGCCCATCCCCCAGCAGCCCGCTCCCATAGAAAACCAGCCCCTGGCCGCCCCGCAAAACCTCCAACAGGAGCACGGCCTAGAGCCCATTCACGGAGCGCCCGGTCAGGCAGGCCCTGCGGCCCAAAACTGAGCCGTCCTGAAAAACGGAAAGGCGGCGCTCACGATGACAAGTCAGTTTGCTTTCCCCCGAACCGGTCGGAGGCTCCTGAGCCTTCTGCTGGCGCTGCTTCTGCCGGCGCTGCTTTTGCCGACGCAAAGCCCGGCCTTCGCCGAAGCCCCTCAGACGGTCCCGGCTGTGGACCCCGTCTCGCAGAGCGATTCCTTCACGGCGGTGCTGTACAACAACACCAACGGACTGCCGACCTCGGAGGCAAACGATATCGCGCAGACCGGCGAGGGCTTTATCTGGATCGGCAGTTACAGCGGTCTGATCCGCTATGACGGCAAAAGCTTTGAGCGGATGGATTCCACCAACGGCCTTGCCAGCGTCGTGCGTCTGTACGTGGATCAAAAGGATCGGCTCTGGATCGGCACCAACGACAACGGCGTGGCCATGATGGACCGGGGAGAGCTGCTGTAGTGGAATGAGGCCGACGGTCTCTTCTTAAAGCTCGAATAACAAAGAAACGGCACAGTAGTTCATCGAAATACTGTGCCGTTCTTCTATCATATTGAGCCTTAACAATGTTTCATACCCGAGCGGCACAAGTTCATCCAAGCTGATTCCGCTGAAGCTGCCAAGCTGATTCCGCTGAAGCTGCCCCAAGCAACGTATCGTGGGCCCACGATACCGCTTGTCAGGGGGAAATCCCATGAAACCCCCTTATCAACGGAGATTTACAGGAGAATGAAAATGAAGAAAAGAACATGCGAAATCAAGATCCGCCTGACCGATGAAGAACTGGCGGAGCTGAACGCAAAGGTCGGGCAGACGGTGTTCTCCCGGGAGGAATTCTGTCGCCGGGCCATCACGAACAAGGAGGTCAAGCAGGCACCGTCTCCCGATATTCCGATTCTGATTCGGGATCTCCGGCGGGCGGGCTCCAACGCAAACCAGCTTTTGAAAATCGCGGAGAGCACCCATCTGTTGGACGCGCCGCAGATGCGGAAGGTCATGGCTCAGGTCTATCTGGCGGAGAAGGCCGTTGTGGACGCTTATGTGATGAACGATTAACGAAACGGAGGAACTGTGAAATGCAGAATGAATTGAAGAAACAGGCAACAGTCCAAATCCCGTTGGGGCGGCTGCACCGCTTCCCGGGGCACCCTTACAAGGTGGAGGACAACGAGGAGATGGAGGCACTGGCGGAAAGCATCCGGGAGCAGGGCATTCTGACCCCGCTGCTGGTGCGGCGGATGGAGGGCAGCGAGACGGACTACGAGCTGATCTCCGGACATCGGCGGGCATACGCAGCAGCAAAGGCAGGGCTGGAAACGGTCCCTGCCTTTGTTGTTTCCCTGGACCGGAATGAGGCCGCCATTGCCCTGGTGGACAGCAATCTGCACCGGGAACGGCTGCTGCCTTCCGAGAAGGCGTTTGCGTACAAGCTGAAAGCGGAAGCCCTGTACCATCAAGGCAAGCGGAGCAACCTGACTTCGGCGCAATTTGCTCCGAAGTTGGCGACGGAGCAGATTGCGGAGGATGTGGGAACCTGCAAGGATACGATCAAGCGCTAGATCCGCCTGACCTATCTGCTGCCAGCTCTGATTACCATGATGGACGAAGGCAGGATTGCCTTCTCTGTCGGCGTGGAGCTGTCCTATCTCCCCGACGAGGCCCAGTATGATTTGCTGGACGCCATGGAGCGAAACGACTGCACGCCCTCCTATGCTCAGGCTGTGCGGC
>JAFWTG010000131.1 GCA_017519005.1 Oscillospiraceae bacterium
AAAACGCTTCATATTCCCGGCGCAGGCTGTCGCAACAGCCGCATCCCCCTCGGAGAGCCCACGGTACTTTGCAGCCTGTGGATGAAAGTACCATAGTGGGTTAATACACTTCCGCAGAAGTGCTCTCCGAGGGGCCCTCGTCCTAAAAACGGCCTTCCGTCTGTCCGGACAAAACCGAAAAACGGCAAAACCAAAATGCAAAGGAAGTGAAAAAACGATGGCACGCAACGATGGCGTGGATCGCACGTTTGTCAGAAACCGCGATTTGCGCCTTGATAAAAAAGCCACGCCGCAGAGCGCCTACGAGCACAACGAGCGAAAAAAGCAATTCTATTCCAACGTGGATGTTGTCAACGAACGCACGCCCATGAACGTCCATTTCAAATCACCGACCGGCACCTACGAGGAAACCTTCGACGCGCTGGAACGGGAAAACGTCATTTCCACCTGGGGCATGAAGCCCAATTCCACCAAAATGTGCGAGCTGATCTTCGACGTCAACTCCGCTTACTTTTACAACCATGGCGGATATGAATTTGCAAAACAGTTCTATGCCGACGCCTATCAGGCTGCGATCAAAATCGTCGGCGGCGAGCAGTATATCATCTCGGCTGTCATGCACGCCGACGAGCGCAACCGCGGAATGTCGGCGGCTCTGGGCGAGGACGTTTACCATTATCATCTGCACGTGGTCTACGTTCCCGTGGTGCAGAAAGAAATCCTCTGGACGAAGCGGTGCAAGGACCCATCCCTGGTCGGTACGGTGAAAAAGATCATTCCTCAGGTCTCACGCGTAAAGAAATGGCACTCCGCACAGGCCCTCGATGAGAACGGAAAGCCTATGTACAACGCAAAGGGCGAACCCGTGCTGCACAATTCCTATTCCGATCTCCAGGACAATTTCTACAATTACATGCGAAACGCCGGGTACACGGATATGGAGCGCGGCGAATACGGCAGCACCGAGGAACATCTGACCGTGACGCAGTTCAAGGTGGAAAAGGAACAACAGCGCCTTGCTTCTCTGCAGGCTGAATCCCGCGAAAAGGAAATGGCCATCCTCGGCTTGGAGGAATTGAAGGCCCAAGCCGAGGGAGATCTGCACGATACGACGATGGAGGTCAGCGCCGCCCAAGATCGCCTGAACGATCTGACGCCGCGGATCAAGGATGCGGAGGCCTTCATTGAAAAGCATCTCGGGAAACCGGAAGCCCTGCTCCCGGAATCCGGCGTGGTCGAACGCGGCACGCATTACCGTGAGGAAAAGGCAATGCCGATTCTGAAACACCTCTGGAAGGTGGCGCTGTCCCTGTATCACAAGCTGCAGGAGCTTCGCCGGGACTTCCGGTCGCTGCAAAGCAAGTTTGAATCCGTCTCCCGTGACCGCGACATTTACAAGCGCCGCTGGGAAAAGGCCGACGCAGAAAACGAAACGCTCAGAACGGAGCTTCAGGATTACGATCGCGTGAAGCAGGAGCTCGGTCCGACGCAGATCATGGGTCTGATCGCCCGATCCAAGGCAAGGGAGGCCGCGGAAAAAGCTGCCCGACAGGAAGCAAAACGCGCCGCCAAATCCCGGCATGATCGAGACGCCAGATAATCCGTGTAGACCCGGCAAAATCGCAAATTATCCCATAGAGGCAGTCCCGATGATAAACGGGTCATTGGGGCTGCTTCTATCAAAAAATCGGCCTCTTTTTTCAGGTCTTGACCTGGACGCAGAGGGCCGAAAAACACACATTTTTCTAGGAGGAATCAATTTTGAATAAAAAGCAAAAGTTCACCCAGGCTTACTTCAATGAAGCCGATCCGAAGATGGAAATCACCACTCACAACACCGACCTCAAGCGCCGGCTGCGCCGGTTTGCGGAGCAGTACCCGGACCTTTGCCGGATCATCGAGATCGACGAAGGACGCATGAGCGTGGAGATCGACAAGACCCGCTGCAGCTTCAAGCTGACCGCGCCGTATTCCGAGGAACGGAAGCGTCAGCTCCGCGAAAGCGGAAAGGCACAGGGCATCCACACCCGGCTGAACACGGAAGGGGGTGAAGCCCATGGATGATATTGATTTCAGCACCGTTTTCACAGACGTCGACGCAGCAAATGAAAGCCGCACAGAGTATCGGCCAGATTGGTACGACGGCAAGAAGGTGAACGAGGTCGGCTTCTGCCGGGAATTTTTGGAAGAGTATCCCATGATCTGCGTCAAGGGCAGCTTCTTCACGACGGAGGGCCGTATCGCCGATGAGGACGCGCTGGGGAAGCTGATCTACGACAAGCTGAGCACCTGGGTAAAAACCGGCCTGCCCCGCCGTGTGGACAGCCTGATGAACACGCTTCGGAAGGAGGCCTACCAGCCCGATCTCCCCATTCAGACAGACCGCATCCACGTGGCAAACGGCACCCTGTTCCTGGACGGCACCTTCACCGAAGAAAAGGAATACTGCCGCAACCGACTGCCGGTTCGCTACGATCCCGACATGGCCTTCCCGCCGGAGTGGATCATGTTCCTGGACCAACTTTTGGAGACGAAGGACATCTACACCCTGCAGGAATTCATGGGCTACTGTCTGATCCCCACCACCAAGGCTCAGAAGATGCTGATGATCGTCGGCCAGGGCGGCGAGGGCAAATCCCGGGTCGGCGTCGTCATGCGCTCCATATTCGGAGAGAGCATGGTCAACGGCAGTCTGGCCAAGGTGGAGACCAACCGCTTTGCCCGGGCGGATCTGGAGCACGCCCTGGTCATGGTGGACGACGACATGAAGATGGAGGCCCTGCCGGAGACGAATTATCTCAAGCTGATTATCACCGCGGAGCTGCCCCTGGATCTGGAAAAGAAGGGCAAGCAGAGTTACCAAGGGGAGATCTACGCCCGCTTTATGGGGTTTGGCAACGGGCCGCTGAAAGCCCTCTATGATCGCAGCCAGGGCTTCTTTCGCCGGCAGATCATCCTCACGGCAAAGAAAAAAGACCCGAACCGCAAGGACGATCCGGATCTCGCCGAAAAGCTCTCTGCAAACCCGGAAGGCGTCTTTCTCTGGTGCTTTTACGGCCTGCAGCGTTTGATCGAGCAGAATTATCAGTTTACGCTCAGCGATCAGGCGAAGGCCAACATGGAGGCCGCCGTCTCCGACGGGAACAACGTGGTGGAGTTTCTGCAGTCGGAGGGATATATCACCTATTTCTCCGAGGCCGAGGCCAGCACCACGGAGCTCTACCAGGCGTACAAGCTCTGGTGCGAGGACAACGCCTACACGCCCCTGTCCCAGCGCAGCTTCAGTCTGCACCTGACGGAGAACCAGGAGGCCTGTCAAATCCGCACCTCCAACAACGTCTACCTCAAGGGCGGCCGCCGGGTCCGGGGCTATATCGGCATCGAGCCCACGGAGAAGGTGCAGCAGATCCTGGAGCGCAGGGGCAAGCTCTGAAAACACGCAGTCAAGCCCTCGCGCAAAAAAAGTGGAGACAACTCCAATTTATCCGTACATGCGTACAACCGTACACAAGTCCCGGAAGAGCAGTTTTACCGGGTGATCACCCGGTAATTTTGCTTGATCCTTCAGGCCGTACACATGTACGCATGTACGGATATTTTCAACTTCACCTCATATTTTATTTTGTTGTCGAAACAACCAAAAGAAAACGAAAAATTTTAGTAAAAACGTCAGATAGAAACTTCTTGCAATCCACCGCAAAAGACGGTATTATGTAAACCGAAATGGACTGGCAAGAACATTTCTATTCTACAGAAAGAGAGGTATTATGCCAGCAAAGAAACGCCGTGACGCAGGTGACGGCACTATCCGTCACAGAGCGGACGGCAGATGGGAGGGCCGATATACTGTCGGCTACCACCCAGAAACAGGAAAACAAATCATGCGTTCCGTCTACGCAAAAACCAAGCGTGAGGTTCGGGAGAAGCTGAACAAGACCCTGACGGACATTCAGGAAGGGACTTATATTGAGCCGACTTCCATTACTGTTGGGGAGTGGCTGGACACCTGGTTGAAGGAATACAAGATCAATCTTCGCCCGGAAACCAAGGCCAGCTACGAAATGCACATTCGGATTCACCTGAAACCCGATTTGGGGAAGATCCGGTTAAACAAACTTACGACCCACCAGATCCAGCATCTTTATAACAAGCTGATCAACGAACGCGGCTTATCTCCTAAGACGGTAAAGAACGTTCACGGGGCTCTGCACGCCGCCCTGGAGCAGGCGAAGATCAACGGCTACCTTCGCATCAATCCCTCAGAAGGGACAACCCTTCCGAAGATAGAAAAGGAGGAGCTCCAGGTCATGGACTCCCAGGATGTAGGGGCTTTTCTTCGGGCCATCAAAGGAGACGAGTACGAACTGCCCTTGTTTGTCGCCTTGTTCACTGGCCTTCGGCAGGGAGAATTGCTCGGCCTGACCTGGGATTGTGTGGACTTCGAAAAGGGAACCCTGCTGATTAACAAGCAGCACAATCGGGCCAAGGGAGAAAAGGAGTTTCACTTTTCTCCGCTGAAGAACAGCAGACCCCGTTCCCTGACCGCCGCAAGCGCCGTGATGGATGCGCTGAGGGACCAGCAGCGCAGACAAGCACAGTGGGCAGCGGAGCTGGGATCGGCATGGGACAATTCCAAGAACCTTGTCTTCACGACGCAAACGGGACGTTATATCAACAACAAGACCCTTTGGATGAATTTCAAGCGTATTGTGACAGAGCTTGGGATGCCTGATCTTCGCTTCCACGATCTGCGGCACACATTTTCGATCAACAGCCTGCAGGCAGGGGACGATATCAAGACGGTCCAGGAGAATCTTGGGCACGCCACCGCGTCCTTCACTCTGGCCACTTATGCCCACGCGACGCTTGGAATGAAGCGGGAAAGTGCCAACAGAATGGACGCTTTTATTCGCTCCGTGCAGGAAGGTGGCGAAAACCACGTTCCCGCAGCCGCACCGTGACAGCTTGTCTATAATGGGTCAAATGACCCATACCGTGAAAACGGTTTACGGGTCAGCTAACGGGTCAGACTTTTCAAGCACGCCCTAAGATCACTCACAAGAGATACAAAACTTGCAAAAAACGCCGGTTTTCATCCGAAATTCACCCTGAAAAGACGAAAAACCCGGACGTTCTCACGTCCGGGATTGGTGGGGGAAGGTGGATTCGAACCACCGAAGGCAGTGCCAGCAGATTTACAGTCTGTCCCCTTTGGCCACTCGGGAATTCCCCCATATTCTTGACTGATTGTTCCACCCAGTCCGGTTCGTAAGGCCTTTTGGCTTTGCCGCGGAGCTGTGTGCCGCTGGAGTTGGTGGAGCTGGTAGACGGACTCGAACCCCCGACCTGCTGATTACAAATCAGCTGCTCTACCAACTGAGCTATACCAGCACGGCTCGAACAAGCATGGATAATTATAGCGGCAAGGGGGCAGTTTGTCAAGAGATTTTTTTGCTTTTTCGGAAATTTTTCTCTTTATCCGGGGAAAATCTGTGATATAATAGAGCAAAGGATGCGCGGCGGCCAGGCGGGGCCCGGCTCCGCGCGGGAACGTGAAACGACGGGAAGGAAAGGGGCGGCGGATATGTGGACAGAGGCGCGAATCAAGGAGCTGGTGGAGCGGCAGCGGCGGTTCTTCCGGTCGGGAAAGACGCTGGACCTGGACTGGCGGCTGGAGCAGCTGCGGCGCCTGAAATCGGCGGTGCTGGCCCGGGAGCGGGAGATCGAGGCGGCGCTGGCCGCCGATCTGGGCCGCGCCCCCATGGAGGCCTATTTCTGCGACGTGGGCCCGGTGGTCATGGAGATCAACGAGGCCATTCACGGCCTGCGGCGCTGGGCGAAGCCCGAGACCCGCTTCAGCGGTCTGGCCTGCTTTCCCAGCACGGTCACGAAGGTCTACAAGCAGCCCTACGGGGTCAGCCTGATCATCAGTCCCTTCAACTTCCCCTTCTATCTCTCCCTGGCGGTGCTGGCGGCCGCCATCGCGGGCGGCAACACCGCGGTCATCAAGGCCAGTTCCAAGTCGGCCCACAGCACGGAGCTTCTGAAGAAGCTGATCGCGGATACCTTCCCGGAGGACTTCGCGGCCCTGGTGGATGGCGGCCACGAGGTCGCGGAGCTCTGCCTGGCCCAGCGCTTCGACAAGATTTTCTACACCGGCTCGCCCCGGGTGGGCGTCCGGGTGATGGAGGCCGCGGCGAAGCATCTGACCCCCGTGACCCTGGAGCTGGGCGGCGAGAACGGCAACTGGGCCATCGTCCGTAAGGATGCGGACCTGCGGGACGCGGCCCGGAAGATCGTCTTCTTCAAGCTGCTGAACGCCGGGCAGATCTGCATCAACGTCAACCAGGTGGCCGTGGCGGAGGAGGCGGCGGAGCCCTTCCTGGCAGCCCTCCGGGAGGAGCTGCTGCGCCAGATCGGGGCCGATCCGCTCCACAATCCCGAATATCCCTGCCTGATCACCGAAGCCGCCTGGGAGCGCTGCGCCGCCGAGGCGGAGCGATACCGGGACCGGATCCTCTGCGGCGGGGCAGGGGAGAAGGAGAGTCGGAAATACGCCCCCACGCTCATCTATCCCGTCCGCATCGACGAGCCCCTGGTCCGGCACGAGCTCTTCGCCCCGCTTCTGCCGGTGGTTCCCTTCAAGGACGCCGAGATCGACGCCCTGCTGGAGACCGTGGCGGAGCGGGAGCACGGCCTGGCCCTCTACGTCTTCACGAGAGACCTGAATTGGGCGAGAAAAGTGATGTCAACGCAGCAATACGGCGGCGGCTGCGTCAACGAGGTCTGCCTGCACCTGATGGCGAAGGGCGCGCCCTTCGGCGGAGTCGGGCACTCCGGCATGGGAAGCTATCACGGCGAATGGGGCTTCCGGGAGTTCACCCACCCGGCCACCGTACTCTACGGCAGGACCCGCTTCAACCTCTCCCTGCGGGAGCACCCCTACACCGGGAAAGGCGCGGAGCTGAAAATGAAGCTGCTGCGGCTCTTTGAGCGTTGAATGATTGTACCGCTTGGAAAGGAACCTGAAACGCCATGATAAAACGAATCCTCTGTCTGCTGCTGCTCTGTGCGCTGCTGCTCTCCGGCTGCGGCGCGGGCAGGGAAGCGGAGACTGCCGCGGCCTCGTCCGCAATCGTGACCTCCGCCACCGCGGAAGCCGCGGAACCGCAATCGGAGCCGCCCGCAGAGCCGCCCGCGGAAACAGAGACGGAAGCGCCCTTCGAGACGCCGACGGACCGGGAGGCGGCCATCGCCCTGTTCGAGGGAGAGCCCTATGATTACACGCCACTGGAGCGTGAGGCGGAGCAGCCCGCGGAGCCCCTGCCGCCCGCCCGCTACAGCCTGGGCGCGGACGGAGTCTGGCGAAGCGACCGGGCGGGCGACGGACGGGCAGTGCTGCTGCTGACGGGGGATCTGATGTGCCAGACCCTCCAGCAGCAGGCGGCCCGGACCGCCTCCGGCTACGACTTCCGGCGCAGCTTCGACTTCGTCCGGCCCATCTTTGCCCGGGCGGATTTCGTGGTCGGCAATCTCGAAGCCGTGCTCAGCGAGCACGCCCCTTACATGTCGGAGCAGAAGGAGGTGGAGGAGCGGCCCCATCTCAACGCCCCGGCCAGCTTCCTGGAGGGTCTGCGCTGGGCGGGCTTCGACGCGGTGGTCATGAGCAACAACCACAACTGCGACGCCGGCGCCCGGGGAATCTACGACACGCTGGACCGGGTGGACGAATACGGGCTGATGCACACGGGGCTCTTCCGAAGCGAACGGGAAAGCCGCTGGACCCTGGCGGAGGTGGACGGCATCCGGGTGGGGCTGCTGAGCTACGCTACCTACTTCAACCGCAAGCAGCAGCATCTGAGCCCGGAAGGGCAGGAGCTGCTTCTGAACCGCTATTCGGCCCAGCGGGCGCGGGAGGATATCGCCCGGCTCCGGGAGGCCGGGGCGGAATTCGTGATCGTCTACGTCCACTGGGGCAAGGAATACACTAACGAGCCCAACGAGAAGCAGACGGCCATGGCCCTGGAGCTGGCGGAGGCCGGCGCGGACTTCATCGTGGGCTCCCATCCCCACGCCCTGCAGCCCTATGCCCGGATCGCCTGCGCCGACGGCCGGGAGGTGCCGGTGGTCTACTCCATGGGCAACTTCGTCTCCCACCAGAGCCGGAAGGTGTCCAAGGACACGCTGATCCTGCGGCTGGTGCTGAAGCGGGACAAGGCCGGAAATGCGCGGCTGACGGAGCAGAGCTATATTCCCTGCGAGGTCTTCCCATACTTCCAGGGGAAGGACTACGTGGTGGTGCCGGTGGTCTATCCCTATAATCTGGAGATGAGCTCCCCGGAATTCGGCCCCGCGTATCGGCGGATCACCGCCGTTCTCGGCCCGGAGCTGGAGGCGCTGGGGAAGCCGGAATAAGACCGTAAATCGGAACAAGGACATAAAAATCGCCCTTCCCGCGCAGCGGGAGGGGCGATTTTATTCAGCTTGGGTGAGATTACTTGACCTCGACCTCGGCGCCGGCAGCCTTGAGCTCCTCGGCCAGCTTCTCCGCGTCTTCCTTGGAGATGGCTTCCTTGATGGCCTTGGGGGCGTTGTCAACCAGCTCCTTGGCTTCCTTCAGGCCCATGCCGGTAGCGGTACGGACGACCTTGATGACGTTCAGCTTGGAAGCGCCGGCGGCCATCAGAATGACGTCGAACTCGGTCTTCTCTTCCACTTCGACAGCACCGGCAGCGGGACCGGCAGCGACAGCGGCAGCGGCGGCGGAGACGCCGAAGGTCTCCTCCAGAGCGTGAACCAGCTCGGACAGCTCGAGCACGGACAGATTCTTAACTTCCTCGATGAGGGCAGCGATCTTTTCAGACATTGTAATATCCTCCAGTTTTTAGTAATAGTTTTTTGTTTGTGGGATTACTCAGCGGGGGCTTCTGCGGGAGCGGGGCCGGCCTTCTGCTCGCGGATCTGGTCGATGACGAACGCCAGGGACGTGATGGGAGCCAGGAAGGTGCCGAGGACCTGGGCGATCAGGGCATTCTTGGAGGGCAGCTCGCCGAACGCGTTGAGTGCGTCAACGGTCTGGACCTTGCCTTCCACGATGCCGCCCTTAATCTTCAGGACGTTCTTGTTCTTCTTTGCGAATTCGCTGACGATACGAGCGGGGGCAATGGGGTCGTCCGTGGTGGTGGCCATGGAAGTGGTGCCGTTGAGAACCTCGTCGAACTCGTTGAAGCCGACCTTGTTGGCGGCCAGACGGGTCAGGGTGTTCTTGACAACGGAGTACTCCACGCCGGCTTCGCGGAACTTGTTGCGGAGCTCGGTATCCTGAGCGACACTGATGCCCTTGTAGTCAACAAAGACAACGGCGGTAGCCTTGCCAATCCGGTCGGACAGCTGGTCTACGATCGCCTTTTTGCTTTCGAGTACCTTTGCGTTGGGCATGTTTGGTTGTCACCTCCGAATAGAAATAAAAAATGTGTCCGTGCGGCCAAAGAACGCAAGGACACCGAAAATGTCAGGTTTGCGGAACCTCGGCGGGATTTACGGTCGAAACCACCCGCTGTCTTTGGCAGCCGCTATATAATAGCAGAAAGCGCGCAATTTGTCAAGAGCAAAATCGGCATTTTTTCCGACAAAAAACAGCTTTTTTGGCAACTGTTCAGCCCTGCAGGGACGGCAAGAGTGCCGTCCCTGCAGGGCTGAACAGTTACCATTTTTGCGGCGAAGATCCGGATTCTCTCGGGCGGCAAAGGCGCCCGGGGCCGCGCAGGTCTTCTAAAGCTTGATCTCCGTGAAGACGGGCTCCACCTTCTTCGGCTTGGGCTCCGGCGCCTTCTGCTTGATCCCGTAGTCGTCCAGGGTCTCGTTGTAGGAGCTCTCCAGCTTGCCGCCCTTTCCGCTGGCGGCCAGCTCCTGCAGGGCGCTGCGCTCTTCCTCGGGGAGCTTGCCCAGCGCCTTTTTCACCTCCAGCGTCTTGCCCTCAAAGTTGGTCAGGTTCAGCCTGGTCTCCAGCTTGGCGGAGCCCGAGCCAAACAGGGAATCCGGCTCTGCGCCCACCAGCTGACGGGCGGCGACGATCTTGGCCATGGAGGCGTCCCGCTGGGCAGCGCTGAGGCCGTCCTCGGAGAGCCGGGCCTGCTCGCAGGTAATGAGCTGCTTGGCGGTGGGAAGGTAGCGCTTGCAGAGCTCCGTGTGGGAGAAGGAGCCCCGCTTGAGCATATAGGCCGTGAACTGATCCTCCAGCCGGCCGCCGTTGCCCTTCAGCAGAAGGTTGGCGGCGTTGTTCAGCAGCTTGCCGTCCTGACTGTACTTGATCGTGTCGATATACTCGCTGAAGTGCTTGTCTGCCATGAGCCGGTCCGCCCGTTCGCGGATCTGGGCCTCGGTGAACTGCTGGCTCAGGGCGCTCTTGTGGTGGCGGGCGGAGTCTGCCAGAGAGCGGACCGCAAAGCAGTTTACGATCCAATCCGCTCGGTTGAGCTTCCCGGCTTTCACGTCCTTGGCCGCCTGCTTGTAGTCGCTGATCCAGTCCAGCGCGCTCTTTTTCGGGCCGGTCTCCGCGGCCGGCCGGTCCTCAATCCGGCTGCGCTTGGTCTCGGGCGGGCGGAGCTCCAGACCGCAGCGATCGGAGAGCATGCTGATGGAGCTGCGCAGATTTTGTTTGGAGACGTTGTTGGCGTAGGCGTAGTCCATCACGTTTTCAAAATGGGACTTGCCGTTGGCTGCCTCAGCTCCCAGAATCGGCTTCAGGTTGTAGATGTTTTTCAGATATTTCTCGTTCTTCACCGGCTGAACGTCCCCGGTGTTGCCGGCGGTCATCAGCTGAAGGGAGACGGCGGCCTGCATCAGCGAGTGCTTCGCGGCATGGTCCTCGGGCCTGTCCAGGGAGGCGGCGTAGTATCGAAGGCTGCCAATCAGCTGCAGCATGGCCTTTCGTTCTTCACGCCGGAAGAGGAAGGCGTCGGGCTTTTCCCGCAGACTGTCGATATAAGTCCGGTATTCCTGCTCGGTGGGCATTTTGATGGTCGGCATGACAAGCGCTCCTTTTCCGATAAATTGATTTGCTTGTTCTTATTCTACCACCGCGGGCGCACAAAATCAAGATAACGCAGAGAGGATCGGGGAAAACGGCAAAAATTTCCGTTTTCTCCGATCCTCCCGGGGCTCGCGGCGGCGCGGCCGCTTATTCCCGCAGCATCCGCATGGAATTCAGAATCGCAATGATCGACACGCCCACGTCCCCGAAGACGGCCAGCCACATGCTGGCCAGGCCCAGCGCGCCGAGAACCAGGATCGCGAACTTGACGGCCAGGGCGAAGGCAATGTTCTGTTTTACGATCCGCAGGGTCTTCCGGGCGACGGAAATCCCCGCGGGCAGCTTGCGCAGATCGTCGTCCATGATGACCACGTCCGCGGCTTCGATGGCGGCGTCGGAGCCCAGGGAGCCCATGGCGATGCCCACGTCCGCCCGGCCCAGCACCGGGGCGTCGTTGAGGCCGTCGCCCACGAAGCCCAGGGTCTCGCCGCCGCGCTGCTTCCGCAGAAGCTGCTCCACGATGGCGACCTTGTCCTGGGGCAGCAGCTCCGCGTGGATTTCATCCAGGCCCAGGGCCTTGCCGAAGGCCTCGGCGGACTGCCGCCGGTCGCCCGTGAGCATGACGGTCTTTTGGATGCCGGCCGTCCGCAGGGCGGCGACGGCCTCCTCCGCGCCCTCCTTGAGCCCGTCTGCAATCACGATGAGGCCCAGATACTGCCCGTCAGCCGCGCAGTAGACCAGGGTTCCCTCCCGGTCCGACTCCCGGCAGGGGACGCCGTGCTCCCGCAGCAGCCGCAGGCTGCCCAGCAGGACCTCCTTGCCGTCCACCTGGGCGATGACGCCCTGGCCGGCACTCTCCTCCACGGAGCCGACGCGGCCGGTGCCGACGGGCCGGTCCCAGGCCTCCCGGATGGAGGCGGCGATGGGGTGGTTGGAGAAGGCCTCGGCGTGGGCCGCCAGCTCCAGCAGCTCCTCGGCGCTGCCGACGGCGGGCAGGATGGCGCGGACCTTGAACTCGCCCTTGGTGACGGTGCCGGTCTTGTCAAAGACCAGGGTGGAGAGCCGGGCCAGGGATTCCAGATAGTTGCTGCCCTTCACCAGAATGCCCTTCCGGGAGGCGGCGCCGATGCCGCCGAAGAAGCCCAGCGGCACCGAGATCACCAGGGCGCAGGGGCAGGAGACCACCAGGAAGATGCAGGCGCGGCGGATCCACTCGCCCCAGTCCCTGTCCAGCAGCAGCGGCGGCAGCACCGCCAGCAGCACGGCGCCCAGGGTGACGATGGGGGTGTACCAGCGGGCGAAGCGGGTGATGAAATTCTCCGTTTTGGCCTTCCGGGAGGAGGCGTTTTCCACCAGCTCCAGGATGCGGGTCACGGTGGCGTCGGCGTAGGCCTTCGTGGTGCGGACCCGCAGGGTCCCGCCGCCGTTGACGCAGCCGGAGATCAGCTCGCTGCCAGGCTTCGCCGTCCGGGGGACGGACTCGCCGGTGAGGGCGGCGGTGTCGATCAGGGACTCGCCCTCCAGCACCACGCCGTCCAGGGGAATGCGCTCGCCGGGCTTGACCACGATGACCGCGCCCACGGGCACCTCGTCGGGGTCTGTTTCCGCCAGCCCCTCGGGGGTCTCCAGGTTGGCGTACTCCGGCACGATGTCCATCATGTCCGCGATGGACTTCCGGGATCGGCCCACGGCCACGCTCTGGAAGAGCTCACCCACCTGGTAGAGCAGCATTACCGAGGCGGCCTCGGGGTACTCCCCGATGCCGAAGGCCGCCAGGGTGGCCACGGCCATCAGGAAGTTTTCGTCAAAGACCTGGCCGTGCAGAACGTGCTCCGCGGCCTCCCGCAGGATATCCCAGCCGATGATCAGATAGGGGACCAGATAGAGCCCCAGCCGCGCCAGCCGGTGCAGAGGCGCCAGCGTCCCCGCGTGATCCAGCACGATCAGCGCGATCAGCAGCAGAGCCGAGACAAGGATCCTGCATAAAGTCCACTTTTGTTTCTTTGTCATAGCCAACACCTCTCCAAATTGAAAGTTGAAAATGTAAAATTGAAAATGGATGTGTTTTTCAGATCGCGATCTGAAAAACTCCGATAATTTTCAACTTTCAACTTTCAATTTTCAACTAAGATGCGGCAGCCCTTGTCCACCTTGTCGCAGCACTTCTGGGCCTCGGCCAGGATGGCGTCGAAGCGGGCGTCCTCGGCCTCCAGGGTCAGCTTCTGGGTCATGAAATTCATGCTGGCGTCCGTGACGCCGGGGATTTTTTTGATGGCGGCCTCCATCTTGGCCGCGCAGTTGGCGCAGTCCAGGTTTTCCATTTTAAACTTCTTTTTCATTGTCAATCCCTCCGAAACGCAGAATTTTGATATCAATTCTCAATTCCCAATTCATCCTCGCGCACGTGCTCCATGCCCATGCGGCAGATGGTCCGCACGTGGTCGTCGGCCAGGGAATAGTAGATGACCCGGCCGGCCTTGCGGTACTTCACCAGATTCGACTGCTTCAGCACCCGGTGCTGGTGACTCACCGAGGACTTGGTCATCCCCAGCAGCACGGAGATGTCGCAGACGCACATCTCGGCCTCCATCAGGGCGTAGAGGATTTTCAGCCGGGTGGAGTCGCTGAAGAGCTTGAAGCAGTCCGCCAGGTCCAGCAGAAGCTCGTCGTCCGGCATTTTCCCCCGCACCGCGTCCACCACCTCCCGGTGGATCACCGTGCAGTCGGTACGGTCCAGCTCAAGATCGTAGAACTTCATCCCAGGGTCTCCTTTCGTCAAAGCAAGAACAATTGAAAGGTTGAACGATTGTTCAACTGTTGATGTTATTATAGCACCATCCGCCGCGCTTGTCAAGAGGAAGTCCGCGAAAGTTCAAAGCAGAATTTTCCGCATCCGCCCGCCTGCAGCGGCGCACAGTGTGCGCCACCCTCCAGCCCGCCTGCAGCGCCGGCAATCTGCCGGCCATTCACCCCGCCCAGGCGGGAACGCAAAATGCAAAATGCAAAATTGCGGTGTTTTCAAATTGCCATTTGAAAACGTTGAAAATGGGGATGGGGGACGCGGATTCCACGCTTTGCTCGGAATGACAAAAACGGGCCGTTTTCGCCTGTAGGGGGCGGCGCCCTCGACGCCCCGCGCGTATTGACGAGGCGTCAGTCCCTGCACACGAAAAACGCGGCCCGAAGCCGGGCCGCGCCGCGAAAAGGGAACAGGAAATGACTTACCCGGGAGCAAGCTCCCGGGTAATATCAAAGAAGAAAGGAGGAATGAAAAATGAAAACATCTCTTATGTTTGTATTTTAGACAAGAAATATTAAGAATGTAAGTCAAATCTTTTTACAAAAGTATTAAGTTTACATAATTGAATTGAAAACTTTTTGTGACGCTCTTGACAAACGGCGCTTTCGGGTATATGATGGGGACAAAGAGATTAGCACTCCAATGAGTTGAGTGCTAAAACCCTGCGTATCCGACGCAAAGAAAGGAGCATTGCCATGAATGCCAACAAGTACACCAAGCGCTCCATGGAGGCCATCCAGAGCGCCCAGAGCATCGCGCTGAGCCACAACCACCAGCAGATCGAGCAGCTGCATCTGCTGCTGGCCCTGCTGAAGCAGGAGAACGGTCTGATCCCCCAGCTGCTGAAGCGGATGGGCAAGACCCCCGAGAGCCTGGAAGCCGCGGTGGAGGAGAAGCTCCGCCAGCTGCCCGCCGTCACCGGCTCCGGCCGCGAGGGCGGCAAGTATTACATCGCCCGCTCCGTGGACCAGCTCTTCTCCCAGGCGGAGGAGGTGGCGGAGTCCATGAAGGACGAATTCGTCTCCGTGGAGCACATCTTCCTGGCCATGATCGACCGGCCGGACAACACGATCCGCGCCTTGTTCCAGACCTATCAGATCCAGCGGGAGGAGGCCATGCAGGCCCTGCAGGAGGTCCGGGGCAACCAGCGCGTCACCTCCGACAACCCGGAGGACAGCTACGCCGCCCTGGAGAAATTCGGCACCGATCTGGTCCAGCGGGCCAGGGACAAGCAGATGGACCCGGTCATCGGCCGGGACGAGGAGATCCGCAACCTGATCCGTATTCTCTCCCGCAAGACGAAGAACAACCCCCTTATTTGTACCTTTGCAGCCTGAATGAAAGTCATTTCCCTGACAGATGAGACACGCCTGAAAGGCTGCTATGCTGCCACCATCGGATTCTTCGACGGTGTGCATCGCGGTCATCGCTTTG
>JAFWTG010000132.1 GCA_017519005.1 Oscillospiraceae bacterium
CATTCGCTATCTTTTTTCTTCTCCGTGCATTCGATGACAAGTTTCCTTTGTCTTCGAATGCAAGGTCATCTGTTAAGCATCATTGTAACACCTACATCCCGCCGAACTGCGCAGGCCTCCCTTCACTTGACAATCCCAGGCCGTTTTATTATATTAAATAGGTTAATGCTTAAGCCCGGCGGGTCTTCGGCCCGTCTGTCAGGAGAGGATTATTATGGCCAAAGAGAAAAAAGTGGAACAGATCACCGATATGGAGGTGGATTTCGCCCAGTGGTTCACCGATGTCTGCACCAAGGCGGAACTGGTGGATTATTCCGGCGTGAAAGGATTGTTCATCCTTCGCCCCTACGGATACGCGATCTGGGAGAACATACAGAATATTCTGGACAAAAAGTTCAAGGAACTGGGTCACGAGAACGTGTCCATGCCCATGCTTATCCCCGAATCCCTGCTCCAGAAGGAGAAGGATCACGTGGAGGGATTTGCTCCTGAGTGCGCCTGGGTCACCATGGGAGGAAGCGAACCTCTGCAGGAGAAACTCTGCATCCGTCCCACGAGCGAGACGCTGTTCTGCGACCACTGGAGCCATGTGGTCCATTCCTGGCGGGATCTTCCTATGAAATACAACCAGTGGTGCAGCGTGCTGCGCTGGGAGAAGACCACCCGCCCCTTCCTCCGCGGCAGAGAGTTCCTGTGGCAGGAGGGTCACACGCTCCACGCCACCGCGCAGGAGGCCGTTGAGGAAACCCTGCAGATGCTGGAAGTATATGCCGACCTCTGCGAGAATTATCTGGCTATGCCTGTCATCCGCGGCAACAAGACGGATAAGGAAAAATTCGCCGGGGCAGAGAATACTTACACCATTGAGTGCATGATGCACGATCACAAAGCCCTTCAGAGCGGCACCAGCCACTATTTCGGCGACGGCTTTGCCCGCGCCTTCGGCATCACTTTCAGCGACAAGGAAAACAAGCTGAGCTATCCCCACCAGACCAGCTGGGGTCTTTCCACCCGTATTATCGGCGGCATCATCATGACGCACGGCGACAACAGCGGCCTTGTCCTTCCTCCCGCCATCGCCCCCATCCAGGTCATCGTTCTTCCCATTGCGATGCACAAACCCGGAGTGGCGGACAAAGCGCAGGAGCTGGTCTCCCGTCTTAAGGTGGCCGGTCTGCGGGTGAAGGGCGACTTCAGTGACAACAGCCCCGGATGGAAATACGCCCAGTATGAGATGAAGGGAGTCCCCCTCCGCGTGGAGATCGGCCCCAGAGATATGGAGAACGGACAGTGTGTTGCTGTCCTCCGGACATCCGGCGAGAAGATCACCGTTCCGCTGGATGAACTCGAGACCCGCATTCCCGAGCTGCTGGAGACCGTACAGAGTCAGATGTTCGACAAGGCCAAATCCAACCTGGACAGCCACACCTTCGTCGCGCACTCTCTGGAAGAAGCCAAGACGCTTCAAGAGGAAAACGGCGGTTTCATCAAGACCATGTGGTGCGGTGATCTGGCCTGTGAGATGGCCATGAAGGAACAGGCGGGCATGTCTTCCCGCTGCATCCCCTATGCGCAGGAACATCTGGACGACTGCTGCGCAGTCTGTGGAAAGCCCGCAGACAAAATGATCATCTGGGGTGTCGCCTACTGAGATCACGTCCCCCTGAGAGGAGGATTCCGTAAATGAGCAAACTGATGACGATGGAACAGGCCGTCGGCCTCGTCAAGGACGGGGACACCATTTGGGTCAACGCCTTTGGCGGATGCGCCTCGCCGGTAGATCTGAACCGTGCTTTGACACGGCGCTTCCGGGAGACCGGGTCCCCCCGTCACCTTTCCGTGTACAGCGCCTTCAGCTTCGGCGACTGGACACACGGCAGCGAGACGGAAGGCTACATCTGCGAAGGTGCCGTGGACCGGGTGGTCATCGGTCATTTTTCCAGCCTGGTGGACACCTGCCAGGCGATCATGGACAACAAAATCGAAGGATACAACCTTCCGGGTGGCGTGCTGAGCCACATGATCCGTGCCAGCGCCAGGGGAGAAAAGTATCTCTTTTCCAAGACCGGTCTGAACCTGTTCGTGGATCCGGCTCTGGGAAGCCAGTACAGGCTGAATGAGAAGAGCACGCAGGAGCTCGTCGTTCCCGCCGAGCGATATGGTGAAAAAGGCCTGCTTTACAGGATCCCGTCCGTGGATATTGCTTTCATCAAGGCCAGTTTCGCCGACGACTGGGGCAACATCTCCTTCCAGAACGAGGTCGCCTCCATCGACGCTCTGTCCGTCGCCCAGGCGACTCACCGGGTGGGCGGCAAGGTCATCGTCCAGGTGCTCCGCACCGAGAGCAAACATATCCCTCCGCGCATGGTCAATATCCCCGCTGCTCTGGTAGACGCCATCGTCGTATGCCCTGTCCAGCAGCAGCTGACCAATATGAAAGGATATTTCGATTTCATCTGCGGACAGTATGTCCCCAGAGGTGCCATCCTGAAGGCCTGCCGCGAAGAGATCCGGGGCGCCATCGGTTCCGTCAACAGCCGGTCTTCGCTGCACACCGCCATCGCCAGGCGGGCGATGAGGGAACTCCGTCCCGGCAACATCGTTAACATCGGCATCGGCATCCCCGAACTGGTGGCTGAGGCTGTTCTGGACAGCGGCATGCTGGAGCAGGTGCACCTGAGCGTGGAATCCGGTCACACGGGCGGCTTTCCGCTCGGCGCGCAGGGCTTCGGCGTGGTCATAGGCCCCGACAGCATGATGGATATGGCCCGCCAGTTCGATTTCTATGAGGGCGGCGGTCTTGATCTGTGCTGCGTCGGCGCTCTTCAGATTGACGGACACGGCAATGTCAACGGCCATTACACAAAAGGCAAGCTCTCCGGCATCGGCGGCTTTGCCAATATCACCCAGACGACCAAGAGGGTGGTCTTCTGCCTTACCTTTACCAGCCATGGACTGGAAGGGACCTTTGACGGCGAGAAGGTCACGATCACCAGAGAGGGAAGCATTCAGAAATTTGTTCCGGAAGTAACCAGCCTGAGTTTCAGCGTGAAAAACGCAAGGGAGAACGGTCAAGAGGTCCTTTACGTGACGGAGCGCTGCGTATTTACTCTGGGTCCCGACGGTCTCGTCCTTTCCGAGATTGCGCCAGGCGTCGACCTGCAGAAGGATATCCTGGACCGGCTCCCCTTCGCCGTGAAAGTGGCGAAGGACCTGAAGCCGATGACGTTCTGATCCGTATTCCTTTGTCCGGCAGCGGGAACCGCCCGCTGCGGTCATCGCTCCCCGGCAGGAGGCTTTCATGAAACGAGTACTATCACTGCTCCTCATTTTGCTTCTGATCGCCGCGGTGTGCCTTCCGGCCGCCGCGGCCGGTTACTCTGCCCAGGTGAGCGCCGCCTCCGCCATTCTGTACAATACGGAGACTGCGGAAGTGCTCTACGCAAAAAACGCCTCCGGCCCTGTCCTTCCGGGCGGTTCCGCCCTTCTGATGACGGCTCTGGCCGTTTCCGAAGCGCTTCATGATCCGGGCAGAACGGTCACCATAGAACTCTCGGGTTCCTCAGCCGACCGTCTGTCTCCTCCCCTTTCACAGGGAGAACAGCTGACCGTCCGCGATCTGCTTGCCGCTGTTCTGCTGAGCGGCTCCTCCGATGCCGCCTCCGCCGCCGCGCTGGCTGTGAGCTATGATATGGCGGGCTTCGTTTCCGTCATGAACGGAAAGGCCGCCATGCTGGGAATGACAGCCACCGTCTATTCCACGCCCGACGGAAGTCCCTCCGACGAGAACGTGAATCTGGATCCTCAGACCACCACGGTGAATGATGTGCTGAAACTGATGCTCGCCGTGCGTAACGATCCGATCCTCTCGGATATCCTCTCTTCTCCTTCGATGGAGACTTCCGCTTCCCCCGCCCGAACACTTTCCAACACGAATCCTCTGGTTTCCGATGCCGCTGACAGCGGCGGAGACCCTGCTTCCTTGCGCATCATCTCAGACGGCTTCTGCGGCCCTGTCCTCCGGGATGACGGCTGTATGGCTTCTGCTGGTACCATATACGGGACACCTCTCCTCTGCCTCCTGCTCGGTGGATCCGACGTTTCCGCTATGCTCCGGGATACCGAAGGTCTTCTGGATTACGGCGGCGGACGCATGGAAAATGTTCCGATTTCCGACCTTCTCGGTTCCGTTCCCCTGTCCTATACCAGCGCCGCCGGCGCCGTGTATTCCGTGACGCCCTCCTTCCCGGCGGGTGAGATTTCCATATCCGATACATTCGACCGGAGCGGCATTTCCGTTGCCATCGAAAAACGCGAGGACAATTCCGGTACCGCTGTCTACAGGGACGCAGACGGGAACACCCTGGCGGAGATCCCGGTAACCTTCTCCCGCATCCTTTCCGAGGGAGAACTGAAAGGGCGGCGCGTACTTCTGTGGGGAATAGGTATCCTCACGCTGTTCCTGTGTGTCGTACTGATATTTGGCCTGCGCCGCTTCTACTATACCTATATGGTTCAGAAACAGAAGCGCCGCGGTTTCCGTCTGGACGGGGCCGTCCCGCTTCCCGAAAGCACACGCGCCGTCAAAAGCAGTTTCAATTACCATTTCCCGGTATGGGCGCTGTGGGGACTCGCGCTCCTTCTTGTCATCGTGATTGCTCTGTGCTTCAATCTGTATCCCAAATAATCATTCCTCATATCCAGTCAACAGGCCGCGTCCGGTGGCCTGTTGTTTCTTTTTTCAAGCGTTTTTGTCCGGATTAACGTCCAGTTTCCCTGTTATTCTGACAGCGGAAAGGGGGCTCGCAGATATGTACAGAAAAGTCATGGAAAGGATCTACTCCGCCCTTTGCAAGAAAGGATATGACCCGATACACCAGCTGGAGGATTTCCTTCTGTCCGGAGATCCGACGCACATCACGCCCTATGACAATGCGCGGATCCTCTCCGGCTCCATTGACCGGGACGTCCTTCTGGCGGAAATGCTTCGTTCTTATCTGGGGATCAGCGCATGAAAATACCCCTTGACATGCCGCATTCTCCGTGATATTATAACAAGGCTTAAGAGATGTCGCGGGGTAGAGCAGTCCGGTAGCTCGTCGGGCTCATAACCCGGAGGTCGTAGGTTCAAATCCTGCCCCCGCAACCATGTTGTGCAACCAAAAAAGATATTGCACCGGAAAGCCCCGATACCCGAGCGGTTTCGGGGTTTTTTCGTGCCCCGATTTTGGGGTGCAAACAAAAAGATATTTTTCTTTGCCCGGAGGATTTGAACTACCGACCCCCACTATTTCAGGCGGCTTTTGAGAGATGTATTCTCCCGAAAGCCGCCTTTTTTCGTTTCCCAAGAAAAATTTCTATGAGGTCTTTCCAAAAAACAAGGATGACCTCCCCGCCTGTTCAGGAAAGAGGTTTTCCCTACATTTTAGGGCAAACCTCACTTGAATTAACAACACCGTAATTATGGGCTGACTTTGCAGAAGTAATTCTATGAAGTCAGCCCTTTTTTATTTTCTGCGAAAGGAATGAGCACCATGATCAAAATCAGAATCAAAAACGTCGATCACGAGATTGACATCCGCTTACACCTTTTTTTCAACTTCACGAAAAAGCACAGTTTGGCCGCCCTCCCGGAGGGGAGAGCGGCCAAATCGCGGCAGGGATTCAGGTTGGTTATCGCCGGAGCAGATACAGATTCCGGTCCTCCAGGAATATGGACAGACCGTAGAGCACCACAGCCTGATCGATGTCATGATCCTCGATGTATTCCGGCACCGACAGCCGGTAGTACCGCAGATCCAGCAGGTGGATCTCTGAGCAGCGCAGAGCCAGGAAGGGAACCAGACTGTCAGAGTAGGAATCCCGGATCAGCAGCAGCTTCGGCCCCTTTGCCTGGGTGCGGATCACGCACACCGGCTGGTTGCCCCCCAGGAAGAAGGCGTATTTGTTCTTCTCCGCCAGGTGGGCGGGCACGTAGAGGCTGCCGGGCTCTTCCTTGCCGGTGAAGTTGGAGGTGACTTCGATTCCCTCCTCCGGCACCATGGTGGTCATCTCATCGGGCTTTACCCACCAGGCGCCGGCCCGGGAGTAGACCGTGCCGTAAAAATCCTCCGATACGGTTCTGGGCTGCAGCTCCTCCTCCCGGAGGGGGTCCAGCTCCAGCGCCTCCAGGATCACGTCGGCGGCATATCTGGCGCCGAGGGTGGTCCAGTGGTGGTCGGTCCGGTAGAAGATGGGCTCCGCCTTGTGAGCATCCAGAGTTCCCTGCAGATCCAGGGTGGATCCGCCAAATTCCCGGTACAGCCGGTCGATCCATGCGGTCTCGTCCAGGGTGGGGATCCCGGCGGGCAGCCGGTCGGCCCAGATGGAGGCGGCGGTGGGGATCAGACCGAAGCGGACCGGAATGTCCGTCTTGTCAATGAGGCCCCGGACGGCGGAGATGTTCTTCTCCACCTGGGTCTCATCCGGCTCCTCCACCAGACGGAGCAGAGTGTCCTCCCCGGCGAAGCAGACCCCGTTGTTTTCCAGCTTGCCGCTGAGCCGCTCGGCCAGGGCCTTCAGCTGGACCCACCGGTCCCGGAGCACCACATGGTCGGAGCCCCAGTTCTCCGCGTCCTTCATAAAGCGGCCGGAGGAGACGGACTGCGCGCTGAGCTTGGGAGCGGGCTCCAGATTGCGGTTTTCCAGTTCCGAAAACTTTTTCGGGGGCAGGAGCAGGGTAAGCAGGGCCATAGCCCCCAGGAAGAGGCAGAACAGCCCTGTGATCCAAACAGATTGCTTGTGTTTCATGGATTTGCCGCCTCCTTAAAACCGGAAATAGAGGAAGGGATTGTAGGTCCCCGCCACCAGGTAAGCCGTACACAGCGCCAGGCCCAGTACCAGCAGCACAGGCCGTGCCCAGGTTCTGCAGCCCTCCGGCAGCTTCCGGAACAGGTCTGCCGCCAGAGGCGTGGAGCCCAGGATCCCGACGATCAGCACAGCCAGGTAATTCCGCAGTTCGTAGCCTGCCAGAGGATCAAACAGCGGCGCGCCGCCCAGGCCGAACATCACGGCCAGATAACGGCCCAGTTGACCGAAATCCTCCAGGGCGAAGATGGCCCAGCCCACCAGCAGGATCACGATCACGTAAAGACGCCGGAAGAGCCCCGGCAGCTTGTTCACCAGCTTGCCCAAAAAGAGCTTTTCCGCCAGCAGCCAGACGAAATAGTAGAGGCCCCAGAGCAGATAGTTCCAGCTGGCTCCGTGCCAGATGCCGGTGGCAGCCCAGACCAGGAAGAGGTTCCGGATCCACTTGGCCTTGGAGCAGCGGTTGCCCCCCAGGGGGATGTACAGATACTCCCGGAACCAGGTGGACAGGGAGATGTGCCACCGCCGCCAGAAATCCGTGATGGAATCTGCCACGTAGGGGTAGCGGAAGTTCTCCGAAAACTCGAAGCCGAACATCTTGCCCAGGCCGATGGCCATGTCGGAGTAGCCGGAGAAGTCAAAGTAGATCTGCAGGGAGAAGGACAGCACCCCCAGCCAGGCTCCGGCCACCGAGAGGGAGGATGAGCCCTTGCAGATGTCCCAGAGCTGGCCGATGTTGTTGGCCAGCAGCAGTTTCTTGGCCAGGCCTACGGTGAACCGCAGCACGCCCGCGGCAAAGCGGTCGGCGGTGCAGGTCCGCTGATCCAGCTGCTCGCCCAACTCCTTATATTTGATGATAGGACCGGCGATCAGCTGTGGGAACAGGGTCACGAAGGTGCCGAAGGTGATCAGATTCTTCTGCACCTTGGCGTCGGCCCGGTACACGTCCACGGTGTAGCTCATGGTCTGGAAGGTGTAGAAGGAGATGCCGATGGGAAGGTGGATCCCCAATACCGGCACAAAACTCAGCCCCAGGCTCTGCAGCCCGGATGCGATCAGATCCCAGTACTTGAAGAAGAACAGGATCCCCAGGTTGAAGATCATGGAGGAGGCCACGGCCATCCGGGCCTTCTTCATGTTTCCGGCCCGCTTGAAGCGGTCCACCAGCATGCCGTGGGTGTAATCCACCAGGGTGGAGGCCAGCATGATCACCGTGTAGATCCGCTCCCCCCAGAAGTAGAAGAAGAGGGAAGCCAGCAGCAGCACGAAGTTCCGCCATTTCAGGGGCGCCAGATAATAGAGCAGCAGAACCACCGGCAGATAGGCAAATAAAAACAGTGGCGTCGAAAAAACCATAAGAACCCCCAAAGGGCGGCCGCAAGGGCCGCCCTTTTGTCAGGAATTGTCAGAATTCAATCAGTCCAGGATGAACTCAGCGGGAACCTCGCCGTAGTAGTCGGTCAGGACAGCCAGAATGACCAGATTGCCGCGAGAGGTGATGTGGGAGTTGTTCTTCCACGCCTCGGCGTTATCGGGATAAGTGGGATCATCGGAGAGCTCGTCCACACGGGCCTGGAATACGTCGATGACCTTCTGTACGTCCTCTGCGTTCTTAACTTCCACGAAGTCCACTTCCACGGGACCGTTGGTCACGGGGGACAGCATGAACTTGGACTGGGCCATATCGATGTCGGCAATCCCGGGGAACAGCTCGTTCAGGAAGCCGGGGTCGGTCTCTTCCAGCAGAACCAGGGGCTGCTCGGATTGGGACTCGTTGATCTTGGCCAAGCCGGCCTCGTAAAGCGCTTCCAGGTCGATGGGGCCTTCGGGCGCCCCGGTCTGAGCCTCGGTCTGTGCTTCGGTGGTTTCGCCGTTCTGGGCGGCAGTGGAGTCGGCATTCTGGGACTCCGTAGGAGTAGTGGGCTGAGAGCAGCCGACCAGCAGCAGCGCGACCATCAGAACAGACAGAACGATCAATATAAGATTGCGTTTCATTTTCATTACCTCCTATGAAACTATAGATGTATCGGGCCAGACAGGTGATACACCTGCCAAACCTTACCTTAGACGACAAGCAAGAAGAAAGGTTCCATATAATTTGGAAATTATAGGCTCTTCCCTAAAAAAAGTGTGGGTAGGAAAGGGCAAAAAGCGTGAAAAATAAAGCGCCACGGAACTCCACATGTTATACTTGAAATTGTCGAGAAATCAAGGTAGGGAGTTGAGTCCCGTGACAGTTTCAAGTTTAGCAAAAAAGATCATCGGTATCAATAACATCGTCGTAGGAAATGTTGATTTGGAAACAACTGAAAAGGGCGAACAGCTTGTCATTCGAGCAAGGCCATGGAAGATCGCTCAAAAGCGTTGCGGTGTTTGCGGCCGTGAATGCTCTGGCTTTGACCGAGGGAAAGGTCTGCGCAGATGGCGGGCTCCGGATTTCGGCAACGGTGTCAAGGTCTATATTCCTCCGCTGCGGTAATCTCCCTGTCGTTCTTCCAGGCAGTTAGCTAACCCACACTTTGTAGTGATGACTCAGAAGCTCTCCTGATAGTTCTCAAGGATGCCATCAATGATCAGTATGACTACATCGATTGGTGGTTGTATGGGGGAGCTCCCGACTATAAGATCTGGAACGAAGATGAATCTATAGAATGGGATCTTACTGAACCGGAGGCACTGTACGACTTCATCACAACGGAATGCAAATAAAGCTTTGCCAATGCAACCGGGTCGAGATCTGCAGGTCGCGGCTCGGCGAGGCGTATCATCAGCGAATTGACCTCGAAATTGCGTGTAGGATAGTCAAACCCGTGGGTGCACAGAAAGCCGGGATAGGAGTCGGAGCGGCCCGGAGGAAAAGGGCACCAAAGGCAAAGATTTATAGTATTATCCCTCGGCAGAGGCAGGAAGCCAAAGCCGAGGGTGTTTTTTTAGAGAAGGTATCATATAACATACCGAGTATCTTTGAAAATCGTACTTGACGCATCTCAAAACAGTCATATAATTATACCAGTTCGATAATATGACTGTGAGGTTAAGATATGGAAAGACAAACCACATTAGAGGAACGCTTCGGGCAGTGCCCCTATGCAACAGCACAAAGCCTTATCTCCGGAAAGTGGGCGGTGCTTATCCTGTTCTATCTGGAGGAAGGCCCGATCCGCTTCAACGAGCTTCTTCGAAAGATGCCGAAGATGACGCACGCAACGCTTTCCGTTCAGTTAAAATCCCTGGAAGAATACGGACTGGTCAAGCGCGAACAGTTTGAGGCAATTCCGCCGAGAGTGGAATACTCGCTTACCGAGATCGGCAAAAAGTTCCACCCCGTAATCGCGGCAATGGAGACGTTCGGGAACGAGTATATCGCACAGATGGACGGAGGCGAAAAGCAATGAATCTGACCGGAATGGTTTACAGACCTCCGTATGAGGCAAACTCACTGCTCCTGCAGGTCACACTTGGCTGCAGCCATAACAAGTGCACATTCTGCTATATGTACCCAGATGTGAAATTCACGGTATGTCCGATGGAGCAGATCGAAGCCGATATTGAAGAAGCGGCGCAGGTGTGCCCGGATGTCGAGCGGGTGTTTCTTGAGCACGGCGACGCGTTCGTGCTTTCGGCGGACAGGCTTTCGCAGATCGCAACAGCGATACACAAAAAGCTGCCGAAGGTGAAAACCATTGCCATGTACACATCCATTCAAAATATCAAGCACAAGACCGACGCTGAGCTTAGACGCCTTTGCGATCTCGGCATCGGAGGGCTGGACATTGGCGTGGAGAGTGGTCTGGACGCGGCGCTTACCTATATGAATAAGGGCCATACGGCGGCGGAAGCGAAGGAGCAGCTGCTGCGGCTCACCAAAGCCGGGATCACATACAGCTTCAACGCGATACTCGGCTGCGGCGGCGCCGATCTTTGGCGCGAGAATGCCGACGCGACCGCCGAGCTGATCAA
>JAFWTG010000133.1 GCA_017519005.1 Oscillospiraceae bacterium
GGCCTCGTCGATCACGTCCGCCACGATGGGCTGGAACGCCGCCTTGCTCAGGTTCTCCCGCAGCTGGGGCCAGCCGTAGTCGAACTCATGGTTGCCGAGGGTCGCGTAGTCGTAGCCCGCGGCGTTCATCACGGTGATCGCGGTTTCGCCCTTGCTCAGGGACACGTAGGGATTGCCCTGGCTGTAGTCGCCGGCGTCCACCAGGAGCACCGTGGCGCCCTGGGCCTCCAGGTCGGCCTTCACCTTGGCGACCTGGGCGAAGCCCATCAGCGCGCCGTGGGTATCGTTGGTGTGCAGAATGATCGTCTTGCCGCTCAGCTCGCCGGCGGGGGGCTCCACAGACTCAGCCCGGACGTAGAGCTGTAGCGCGAAGGCGGCCTCGTTGGCGGCAATGTTGGTCTCGGAGGCATAGAAGGTGGTAAACTTTCCGCCGTAGTACTCGATGCCCCGCAGGTCGCCCTGGCCGCCGGCGGAGGTGGTGGACACGAGGTACACGCTGTCCGCGGTGGCGGCCTGAGAAACGGTCCAGTACTTGCAGTCACTGTCCAGAACCAGGTTGTTGTAGCCGGAGGGAACGGACAGATACCTGCCCTCGGCGTCCTTGAAGGCGATCCCGTCGTCCGTGACCTCCACGGTCCAGACGATCTGCGCCTCCGGGGCGCTCAGCTTGCCGTCAGCCGGAGCCACGTCCACGCCCAGGCGATAGCGCTCGGGGTTGTTGGCAGCCGTGCTGTCGGCATTGGAAATGGCCTTTCCGGCGGCTGCGTTGACGATCACGACCTGACTGCCGGCCTGAAGCTCAGCAGCAAGGACGTACTCGTCGGCAGCCGGCTCCTCGGCAAAGCTCATGGGCAACAGGGAGAGTACCATGGCCAGTGTCAGAAGCAGCGCAAGGACTCGCTTGGTAAGGTGTTTTTTCATACTGCGTACTCCTTTTCATGATATTTTCTGAAAGCGTTTCCTGCTTTTTCAGCATTCTTATTGTAGCACAAATTGAAAGTACGGACAAGCGTTTTTCCGGGTTCCGGCGGAGATTCCGTCGGAGAAAATCCTTTGAAAATCTTGTGCATTTCGCCAATTGACCGGCGCGTGCTTCCAATGAAAAACGCCGCAGCTCCGACTCGGAGCTGCGGCGAGTATGGTCTTACTTCGCGACCTTGGCCTTCAGAGCCTGGCCGGCCTTGAACGCGGGGACGCGGCTGGCGGCAACCTCAACGGTCTCGCCGGTGCGGGGGTTCTTGGCGCTGCGCGCTTCGCGCTCTCTGGTCTCAAAGGTGCCAAAGCCCACCAGCTGGACCTTCTGGCCGGCAGCCAGGGTCTCGGCGACGGTTTCGAGCACGGCGGTGACGGCCTTCTCGGCGTCCTTCTTGGTCAGTTCAGTCTTTGCGGCAACAGCTGCCACGAGTTCGGTCTTGTTCATGAATGATACCTCTTTCTTTGATTACTCTTCGTCTTGCGCCGCCGTCTCCCTCCGGGAGAATTCGGCGACAAATTTCTGGCAGGTCTCCGCCAGGGCAGTCTCGGGGTCCAGGCCCGCGCTCCGGGCCAGCCGGACCAGGGCGAACAGCGCCCGGCCCAGATGCTCCTCCGCGTCCGGCCCCTCCGTCCGGCAGAGTCCCGCGATTTGCAGGGTCAGCTCCTCCCGGGCCGCATCGGCGTCGGGCCTGTACAGCCCGCTCCGCTCCGCCTTGGACAGGAGCTTGTCCGCCCGCCAGAGGGCGGGCAGGGCATGGGAGACGCCCTCCATGGCCTGGGCGACGGTCTGATTGCCGCGCTGCGCCCGTTTCAGGTCCTCCCAATCCATACGGCTCTCCCCCTGCCGGAACAGGTGCGGATGGCGGGTGATCAGCTTCCTGCACACGCCGTCGCAGACCTGATCCACGTCGAAGCGTCCCGCGTCGGCCTCGATGCCGGCATGGAAGACCACCTGGAGCAGGACGTCGCCCAGCTCCTCCCGCAGGTGCTCCGGCTCGCCCTCGTCCAGGGCCTCGCAGGCCTCGTAGGCCTCCTCCAGAAAATTCCGGCGGATGGACTGGTGGGTCTGCGCCTGATCCCAGGGGCAGCCCCCCGGTCCCCGCAGCGCGGCGACCAGGCGGACCAGGTCGGAAAAGCCGTATTCGGATTTCTCCGTAAAATCTATCATATTTTGCACGCTTTCGCAAGTGTTAATTCTGAAAATACCGGGTTTTTTTCAAAGAATTTCGGGTTTTTCGCTATTCGATTCGCAGCAGCCTCGCAATCTTGTCGCCCTTGGGCAGCAGGGTGCAGTCGTCCTTCGTGACGACCTTCAGCAGCAGGACCATGACCGCGTAGACCGCGGCGGCGCCCAGGATGGAGAAGCCGGCCCGCAGAACCAGCGGCAGACCGATGAGCAGGCAGAGCTTGTTCAGCAGGAAGGCCGCGGCGCCCATGACCACAGAGGCCAGGGCGGGCTTCAGGACGTTGGGGATCAGCCGCGGCGGGTTGCGCAGGATGCGCCGGATGGCGACGATGTCCAGCACGGCGATCAGCATGTAGCATATCAGGGTGCCCACCGGCACGCCGACGATGTGGATTTTCGGGTTGCCCACCAGAATAAAGTTAATCAGCACCTTGGCGACGCCGCCGATCACCATATTGATGACCGGGATATAGACGTAGCCGTGGGCCTGCATGATCGCGTTCATCACCAGCACGAAGGCGTTGAAGAAGACGCAGAAGCCCAGGATGCTCATGAGGGTGCCCGCAACCCGCAGGGTCTCGCCCGAGTAACCCTTCAGCAGCTGCATGATGGGCTCGCCCAGCACCACCAGGCCGATGGAGCAGGGCATGGCGATCAGGCTCATGACCCGGGTGGCGGACTCCGCCACGGTGTTGGCCCGCCGGGTGCGCCGCAGGGTCAGCTGCTCCGTGATGGCCGGGATGGCGGCCACGGTGAGGGGCGTGATGAAGGCGCAGGGCATGTTGAAGACCGTCTGGGCAAAGTTGTAGACGCCCTTCAGCCGGTCGGCCGTGGTCTCGTCGAAGCCCGCAGGTCCCTTGAGCTGGCCCATGTAGACGCCGATGTCGATGGTGGTGATGATCTGCAGGCCCGCCGCGCCCAGGGTGATGGGGACGCCGATGGTCAGCAGCTGCTTGACCGTGGTGCGCCAGGAATAGACCGTGTCGTCCCGACACTCCTCCAGCAGAGCCGCGGAGGCCTTCCGCCGCTTCCAGACCAGGTAGGCCGACGCGGCCACGGTCCCCAGGGTGACGCCCAGGATCGAATAGCCGGCGGCCTTGGAATGGGCCAGCGTCAGAGCCGCCACCCGGGGGTCCGTCTCGGGCAGATTCTCGGGCAGCTCGGTGACGAGGCCGTTTTTGACGGCCACGGACATGACCACGTAGGCCAGGCCCAGGCCCACCACCAGCTTGCAGAGGGCCTCCATGACCTGGGAGACCGAGGTGGGCACCATATTGCCCTGGCCCTGGAAGAAGCCGCGCTCAGAGGAGATGATGCCGATGAAGAGCACCGCCGGAGACAGGCAGAGAATGGCAAACCAGCTCTTCTCGGAGTTCATCCAGGAGGCCAGCTGTTTGCAGAGCAGGCCCATGCCCAGGGCGCCCACCAGACCAATGCCCAGGAAGACCGCCCGGGAGACCCGGTAGATCTGGTGGATCTGCTTGGTCCGGCCCAGGGTCTGGGCCTCGGAGATCATCCGGGACATGGCCACGGGCAGGCCGGTGGTGGACACCATCAGCAGCACGGAGTAGATGTCGTAGGCTGTGTTGAAATAGCCGTAGCCGTCGTCTCCGATGATATTCGACAGCGGAATCTTATACAGAAAGCCCAGGACCTTCACGATGGCCGTTGCCAGCGCCAATACCGCCGCGCCGCCCAGGAAGGTTTGCTTCTTATTCGTATTCGACACGAGATCAGTCCTTTCCTCCGGTCGGGTCGTTATCCAAAAACACCGTGGGCATCGCGTGCTCCGCCAGCTCCTTGACCACGGCGTCCAGGTCGATGGTGGGCCACTTGCCGGCGGCGTAGAGGATTTTGCCGCGAACCATGGTCATGATCACGTCGCTGCCCCCGGCCGCGTAGCAGAGATGGGAGAGCACGTCGTGGCAGGGCATCAGATGGGGCTGGGTGAAGTCCAGGAGAATCAGGTCCGCGTCCATGCCGAGCTTCAGCATGCCGCATTCCTTCTCCCGGCCCTGGGCGCGCGCGCCGCAGACCGTCGCCATCATCAGAGCCGCCTGGGGCGGCAGGGCCTCCGCGTCGGCGTGGACGTCCTTCGCCATCAGGGAGGCCGCCTTGATCTCCTCGAAGAGGTCCAGATTGTTGTTGGAGGAGGCCCCGTCGGTGCCGAGGGCCACGTTCATCCCGGCCTTCACCATGGCGATCACGTCCGCCTTGCCGGAGGCCAGCTTCAGGTTGGAGACGGGGCAGTGGACCGCCGTGACCCTCCGCTTCGCCAGCAGGGCCATATCCTCCGGCTCCAGCCAGACGCAGTGGGCCGCCTGGGTGCGGCTGTCGAAGACGTGGTGGCAGTCCAGGAGCTGGGCGGGGGTCAGGCCGTACTTCTCCTTGCAGGCCTCATGCTCCTTTTTCGTCTCGGAGAGGTGGACCTGCATGCCCAGGCCCTCGTTGACGGCGTACTCCCCCAGGGCCTCCCAGAGGCGGTAGTTGGAGGTATACTCCGCGTGGACGGAGCACTCCGCCCTGATTCGCCCGCCGTCGTAGCCGTCCCACTTCTCATGCAGCTCCCGCAGCTCCCGGCAGGCCGGGTAGTTCTCGAAGTCGAAGTCCTCAGACCAGAGGGTGATGCCCCGGCTGAGATTGGCCTTGATGCCGCTCTCGGCCACGGCCTCGGCGATGGCGCCGCAGTGGTCGTACATATCCGAAACGGAGGTGGTGCCGAAGCGCAGGCACTCGGCGATGGACAGCAGGGTGGCCGCCTTGACGGCCCGGTCGTCCAGCTTCGCCTCCCGGGGGAAGATATACTCATAGAGCCAGGTGTGCAGGTCGTGGCCGTCGCCGTAGCCCCGCAGCAGGCTCATGGGCAGGTGGGTGTGGCAGTTGATCAGGCCCGGCATCAGGACCATGCCCTCGCCGTTGATGATCTGCTTGGGCTGCTCCCTGGGCGGCGTCCGGTCGATGTAGGAGATCTTCCCGTCGGTCACGCCCAGAAAGGCGGCGTAGTATACGTGCATGGCCTCGTCCATGGTGACGAGGGTGACGTTCGAAAACAGAGTATCCATGGTTTATCCCTTCGGCAAAAATTCTTCCTTCAGCAGGGAGCTCTCCGGCAGGCTGGCGGGGTCCAGGGGGTCGAAGGACTCCAGGCCCTCCAGAATCAGGTCCACCAGCTTGGGCTGGGGGTGCTCCTCGGCCTCGATCAGCATGGGCTCCGCGATGGGGCGGAAGGCCGCCACCTCATAGCCCAGGGAGGAGTCGATGGCGTAGTGGGCGCTGCTCTTGAAGGGGGTGATGTACTTTTTCTCCCCCAGGCGCACGTTCCGCCAAAGGCCCAGGGTCTCCTCGGCGCTGGAGGCCCGGAAGTAGAAGTCCCGGACGATGCGCCGCAGGACCCGCATCCAGACCCGGTCGAAAACCTCCACGTCGTTGTCGTAGACGGAGGAGGCCGTGGAGACGAAGAGCCGGGTGGCCTCGGGGTTCTTGTCGGTCAGCATGGGGTTCAGGCCGTGGATGCCCTCGAAGATGACCACCTCGTTCTCACGGAGCTTCAGCGGATGGAATTTCTCCGGCACCGGGGCCTGGATTTTGAAGTCGAAATAGGGGACCAGAATCTCCTCCCCCCTGTCCAGGGCCTCCAGATGGCGGCCCAGCATGGCGGTGTCCAGGCCCTCGGGGGCCTCCAGATCAAACTCGCCCTCCTTGGTCCGGGGATAGTCCGGGTCGGACTTCGGCCGGTAGTAATCGTCCAGGGAAATCATGTGGGCGTAAACGCCGCGGGCCTCCAGGGCCCTTTTGATCCGGGAAGCGGTGGTGGTTTTGCCGGAGGAGGAGGGGCCGGCCAGCAGGGCCACGCGGCTCTGCTTCAGGCGGCTCAGCACCACGTCGGCGGCCTTGTCGATCCGATTGTCGTAGAGATTGTCACAGCGCCGGACAAAGCCCTTCGGGTCGGTGCGCAGGGCAAAGTTGATTTCGTCGAGTTCGATCCGCATGGTCGTGGACTCCTTTATCTATCATTTTTGGTCTTTCCGTTTTTCGCAGTTCCGCGCCGACTCCGGGCGTCGGCGCTCAGGTATTAAGTTATTATACCCGGTTTTTCATCCGTTGTCAATTGTTCCAGCAGGGCAGTTTTTTCCGCCAGAACCTCCTGTATGCGCTCCACGTACTGCTTGGGGTACTTGGGGTTGCACTGGCGCTCCAGCCGGTTCTCCGGCAGGTTCCGCTTGCTGACGGCGCCGCCGCCCAGGGCCAGGATGGAGCTCAGCTCCTCCATCATATAGATATTGTACAGGCAGGCGTCGCCGTCCCGGCACCAGCCCACGTTCTCCAGGCTTCCGGTCATATACTTCTGTCGGTAGAGGTAGTATGGCGCGTAGCCCCGGGCCGACAGGGCCGCGTTGGCGCAGTCCACCATCTCCTCCACGGCGGCCTGGCTCGGCAGGGCCTCCCGGCGGTGGAAGAGCTCGGCCCCCTTTTTCAGGGCCAGGGTGTGAACGGTGATATTGGAGGGGTTCAGGGCCAGAACCCGGTCCAGGGAACGGGCGAAGCTCTCCGGGTCGTCCTCGGGCAGGCCCGCGATCAGATCCATGTTGATGCTGGCAAAGCCCGCCTCCTGCGCCTGGAAGAAGGCCCGCTCGATATCGGCGGCGCTGTGGCGTCGGCCCACGGCCCGCAGGACGGCGTCGTTCATGGTCTGGGGGTTGATGCTGACCCGCCCGGCGCCCAGCTCCCGGATGATCCGCAGCTTCTCGGGGTCGATGGTATCGGGCCGTCCGGCCTCCACCGTATATTCTATCAGCCGGGAGCGGTCAAAATGCCTGTTGATTGCCTCCATCAGCAGGCGAATTTGCGGCGCCGAGAGGGTGGTGGGGGTGCCGCCGCCGATATAGAGGGTCCGGAGCGTGAGACCGGAGCGCCGCATGCCCGCTCCCACCGTCTCGATCTCCCGCAGCAGGCAGTCCAGATAGGGCGTCAGCAGCTTGCCGGCGCTGCCCTCGGTCTGGCTGACGAAGGAGCAGTAGGAGCAGCGGGTGGGGCAGAAGGGGATGCCGACGTAGACCGAAACGTCCGAAGGGGCCAGGAGCCGGGCGGCTTCCACGGAGGCCAGACTGGCCTGCACGCAGAGCCTCCGCCGGGCCGGCGTGACGAAAAACGTCTCCTCCATGAGCCGGTCGGCGCTCTCCGCCGTCCCGCCGGCCAGCAGATGCCGGGTGCTCAGCTTGGTGGGTCGGACGCCGGACAGGGCGCCCCAGGGCGGGGCCGCGGGAAGCTGGGGCAGGGCCGCCAGATAGTAGGCCCGCTGCAGGATTCTGCGCCGCAGGGCGTAAGTCTCCTTTTCCAGCGCCAGCCGCTGGATACCCCGGGTCGTGACGCCGTTGCGGGTGATCTTCGCCGTGGCAGTGAGATATTTCTTTCCATAGCTGAGCCGGGAGACAGCCCCGTCCCCCCGGAAGGGCTTGTCGCAAAACTCCATGGGCTCCTCCGGGAAGAGGCAGAGCTGGAGCTGCTCCAGCGCGTAGCGGTCGCTGTGACCGTGCAGATATAACTTCATGATTTGTTTCCTGTCGTTTCAGCGCATTATGGTTTTCGTTCGTGGGCGCTCGCGCGTCGATATGCGAAACCCTCCGCAGGTCAGTTCCGGACGCAGCGGAGGGTGAGGCGGGCCTGGCCGCCGTAGGTACAGGTAAAGAAGCTGAGATCGTAGCCGGAATCGTTCATCTCCGTGACCATATTCGGGCCCAGGGTCTCCAGATCCGCCACCTCATAGGACCAGGTGAGGCCGTCCATATCCGTAAAGCGGACGGCGTCGCCGGGGCGCAGTCTGGTAATCAGGCTGTAGAGCCGGTTATAGTTGTGGGCGCAGAGCACCAGATTCCCGCTGTAGGTGGAGCCGTGAAAGCGGCAGGCTCCCAGCTTCAGCAGGGATTCGGAGCAGCTGTCGAATACCGGGACCTCGTAGCCGATGGCCGGAATGGAGAAGACGCCGGTATAGCGCCGCCCATCGATCTCCGTCGTAGGCATCTCCGGCGGAGGCGCCAGGGGATCCGTCACCAGCGGCGGTGGCGCGGCGGTCTCCCGGGCAGCTGCAGCCCGTTCGGAAATCACCGGCAGCACACGGGCAGAAAAGGAGGCCACCCGATCTGACTCCTGTTGATTGAACAGAAGCAGGCCGGCGGCCCCCAAAATCATCAGAATGCCGAGCCCGATCAGAATCGCGCCGAGCTTAGTTCTCATGACGACGCTCCCTGCGGATGCACAAGCCTACCAAGATCAGGAATACGCCGCCCAGCAGCAGCAGCGGCACGGGCCAGTTGACCTGGCCGGTGGGCGGCAGGTCCGGCGGAGGCGTCTCGGTGGTGGGAACGGTGCTCTCCTCCACCAGGGGCTCCAGCTTGGGGACGGCCTCGACGTCGAAAATCCACTCCTTGTTGATCTCCATGGGGATGGAGATCAGGGCGGGCAGCATTGTCTCATAGCCCTCGAAGGGTTTCGTCTGGCTGAGCAGCCAAACGCCCAACTGCAGATCCTCTGCCTTTGCGGTTCCGTCCTCGCCGATCTGAATCTCCTGCGCGGGGAGCTGCTTGCTCTGCGCGTACTCGAAGAGCTTGGACGCCGCGTTCTCGCCAAACAGATCGTCAATGGTCAGGCCCGCATCCGCATAGTCCTCACACCACTGCAGAGACTTGATCTCGTCATTCCAGAAGGCGAGCATCCGAAGCTCCACGGAGCCGCCGGTGACGGAGATCTCCCCGTTATTGAAATGGAAGGAAATGGAGCCGAGCCGGTCAGACCCGTTGAAGTAGCCTGCGGCGAACACCGAGGTCGCTGTCAGGCAGATGATGGCAATGACGCACAGAAGGCGGCAAAGCGTTTTTCGCAGCATAACAGGTTCCTCCGATTCTTTCTTTCATTCTACGTGCCGCAGCGCTTTCATCTGCTCTGCTCTCTGTTTCTTGCGATTTGGCCGCAGCATGGCAAGCAGGAAGAGCAGCAGCAGGATGGGCAGGGCCAGGCAGGGCATCACGATCATGGGATCGATCTGCAGCGCGTCGGCGGAGAAGCGCATGATCGCGCTTCGCGCCGTCTCGATGCGGGTGCCGCGTACCAGAAGCCGATGGGAATTGACGCCGTAGGGCGTACAGGTGACGAGAGTGCAGTAGTCCTCCCCCTCGGTGATGGCAAGGTCCTTGGTGACTTCCGGCAGAACCTTACGGATCTGATCCACCTCATAGGTCAGGGTTTCATCCAGGACCTGAACGTAAAAGATATCGCCCAGTTCCAGCTTTTCCACGTCGCTGAGCAGCTTCGCGCTGGGCAGACCGGTGTGCCCGGTCAGGACAGCATGGGTGGAGGAACCGCCAACCGGAAGGGAAGTGCCGGCCAGATGCCCCACCGCGAACTCCAGAACCGCGTCCTCCGTGCCATGATAAATGGGCAGAGACACTTCAATTTTGGGAATTTCCAGATAGCCCATAACGCCGGTTCCGCTGACGTCCAGGGTCTCCGTATACTCCTTCATTTCGTTTAGCGAAAGATTGAAGTGCAGCGGCAGCTTTGCCAGCTCCCGGTTATAGGCGTTGGCGGCCTCCAGAAAGCGGGTTTTCTGGGTGTTTTCCAACTGCGAGACGTCGTACATATACTCGGCCACGAGCCGGGATTGCCGCAGGGAATTCACGTAGTTGCTCACTGGCGGATACACAAGCAAGGACAGTCCTGCAAGAAAAACCAGGATCAACAGAATTGATTGCCATCGTTTCATGCAGGATTCTCCTTGCCTGCCGCGGTGCGGGGAGACCCCGCACCGCGGCTCTTTTTGAATTCAGCTCAGAATTCCGACAGCTCAGTTGGCGTCAGAGAACTTCTTGACAACCAGCAGGATGCCGGCGCCGAGGACCAGCAGGCCGCCCAGGACGTAGAACAGGGTGGTGCCGATGCCGCCGGTGGAGGGCAGGATGCCGCCGCTGTGGTTCTCGATGTCGGCGTGCAGAATGCCCATGTTCTCCTCAGTGGGCAGGAACGGATCGCCGTCGATGCTGATGAGGATGGGATCCTCGCTCTCAATGGAGTGCTCGGCAATGATGTCGAACTCGATGGGCTCGATGGTGTTGTAGCCCGGAGGCGTCACAGTCTCGGTGATGCGGTAGTGGCCGTCGTCAACGCCCTTCCAGGTGAAGGTGGTGCCGGCGTTGCTCTTGCGGGCAATGCTGCTGATGGTGTAGGAGAAGGCGCTGGTATCGGGGACCAGGGTGTTGCCTTCCATTCTGTAGTACTGGATACCGATGGCGGAACCGCCGGCAACCAGACCGGAAATGGCCTCCACGTCGGAAGCCTTCAGATAGACGTCGAAGGGTTCCGGAGCCTGGCCGGGCTTATCCAGAACGACGTAGTACAGCTCGCCGGTAGCGGGATCAACGTAAGTACGGACGATCTTGTCGTTGATTCTGATGATCTCGCCGTCGCCGGTGCTGCTCTCTTCGCCGTTGACCTCACCGGGAACAACGACCCAGTGGCCTTCGGGATGCTCCTCGTCGATGACCCACTTCTCCAGCTGGAACTCAGCGCCGGTCAGGGGCTCGCCGTTCTCGTCGACCTTGTCCACGATGACCTCGTAGGTGAAGACCACGACCTTGTCCCAGGGGGTGAAGCCGGTGGTGGTCTCATCAGTGGGGTTGTTGGAGTACTCCATGCGCATTTCGTTGGGGTTGCCGGGCACGCCGATGATGGCGTCCTCGTTCAGGATGGAGAAATACTCAACCTGAATCAGGGAGCCGCCCTCGACCTCGGGGATGGCCTTCAGATCCTCAAAGAGGATGTCGAAGGTGCAGCCGTCGTTGGGGAACACGATTTCGAAGCCGGCAAAGATCTCCACGCCGTCAACGAACACTCTGACAGTGTCAGGCTGGAAGGTCAGGCCTTCGCTCTCCTTGTCGTGGAAGACCAGCTTGTAGCTGTCGTACTTGTCGTAGTCGGCAGCAACGGTGCCGTTCAGCTGGAAGGGAACGGGATCGCCGATGTCGTAGTCGGCGGAATCCTGCCAGTCGCTGTAGCCGCCAACAGGATCGGTGGAGTCGTTGATATCCTTCACCTTCTTGTAGGAGACAACGCCGGTGGTGTCCTTGGCCTCGATGGTGACGTCGCCCTCGACCAGCAGGATGTAGTCGGAGTAGGTGTCAACCGTCAGGTTGGCGGAGGTATCCTTGACGTAGTAGTAGCCGTCGCCGACGACGTTGATCACAGCGTCATTCGCGGCGTCGCCGGTGGCGGAGCCGGCGGGAGTGGTGGTGAAGCGATCCACGACAGCAGCGAAGGCACGGAGCTCCTCGCTGTTGGAGGGATAGTCCGCCAGGACCTTGACGACCTCAGCGGCAGACTGGCAGCCCGCGAAGTCGGGCAGCTCAGTGCGCAGGGCCTCCAGCAGCGCAACGCCGTTCACGCCGCTGCCCCAGCTGACGTCGGACAGAGCGGTGGTGTTGGGGTCATAGTTGCCGGCAAAAACCTGGTAAGCGGTAAATTCGTGCGCTTCACCGGCATCGGGGTTCTCGATGGTAATGGTGTGCGGAGTGGTGGAGTCAGCAAACGCGGTCAGGCCAAGGGTGAAAACCAGGGCGGCAACCAGCAGAAGGCTGACAACTTTCTTCAGGGTCTTCATTGTTTGTCCTCCATTCTTTTGTGTTGTTTTATTACATAAACAAGAACCACAGCCAGCAGCATAAGAAGTGCTCCAATCTCTACATACAACGAATTGCCCACGCTGCCGGTCTTGGGCAGCTGATAGGGTTCGCAGTTATTGGAGATTGCGATGATGCCTCCAGTGATGCCATTGTTTATATAAACGGGTGTGTAGCCGGGAACGGGGTCCTCTGCGACGTAGTAGTAGTAATCGCTGCCGCTTTCATCGCAGGAGGGCAGATCGCCCCAGGTGTAGGTCCAGTCGTTGTCCTTTCCGAGATGGATGGGGTTTTCGACCTTCTCGGTGGCGGGAACCTGGACCATACCGGTCTCGCCGGTGGGATCGGTGGTGCGGTAGAGGGTAACGGTGATGGGGGCCTTGTCGGGGTTCAGCATTTCCTCGCCGTAGGGCGTGAACCAGCGCTTGTTTACGGTCAGACCGCTGAAGGGATTGGGGATCACGGCGGCGCCGCCGTTCTGGCCGTAGAAGCTCACGTCCTCGATGGCCACGCCGGAGCCTGCTCCGGCCTCCTCGAACACCTCTTCCTTGGTCTGGTCACCCTTGGGCAGGCAAACGAACCAGACTACCGTATGGTCGTCGTCATAGCCCACCGGAGGCCGGATCTCCGTGAAGCGGTAGAGCGTGCTGACGAAGAGATCCTTGTTGGAGCCGATCAGCGTCAGGATGATCTTGCCGGATTCATTCGTTTCGTAGTACTGCTCCGGATTGTCCTCGTCCGCCATCTTCGCCCATACGCCGTGCTCGGGATCCCAGTATTCCAGCTGGAACAGCGCGCCGGGCAGGACCTTGGCATAGTTGTCCGCGTCCACCTTGGTAATGGTAATGACCCGCTGCCAGGCCGTTGCGCTGGAGCTGACGCCGTGCAGGACGATGGAGGTGCTGGATTCGAAGCAGCCCTCCAGGATGGCGCGGTTGCCCACGTTGGTCTGGCCGTCCAGGATGGCGGTGAAGTCCACCGTATACTCATAGACCAGCACGTAGGCGGTCTCATCGCGGAGCGTGACTGTCATCGTACGGGTGGCGGGATCGAAGGAGAGGCCGAAATCGTAGGGCATCACACGGTTGCCCAGGTTGTCCGGCTTGCTGGGATCGTAGCGGTAGAGCTTGACGCTGCCCAGCTCCAGGTTCGAGCCGATGGCGGAGCTGAAGCTGTCGGTCAGGGTGAGCCACTCGCTCTCCGGGTTCAGGTCCTCGGCGCCGGCATTGATCAGCACGGAGAAGCGCAGCCGATTGGTGGGATTGCCCTCGTCGTCGCTGAGCTGCACGCCGTTCTTCCAGATCCGCTTGGGCTCGTTGATGACGGTGACGGACTCCGTTGCGGTGTAGTCGTCCCAGGTCGCCACGTTGGTGAAGGTCTCGCTGGCGTGGGTATAATCGTTCCACAGGGACTCGTCGGTGAGGCGGACGCTGTAGACGATGCCGATGTAGGCGTAGGTCTGCTTCATCTGATCGGTGATCCCCGTGGCGGTGAAGCTCAGCAGGGTCTTGCCGTCCGTTGCGGGGGCCGCCGTATAATGGAAGTTGTCGCCGGCGGCAAAGGCACCGTCGTACTCGCCGTGGTAATTCACGCCGGTATAGAAGGCGCGGACGCTGTTGGGAATCAACTCCGTCCCGGCGGGCAGCAGGTCCGTCACGGTCAGCTCGCCGTCCGTCACAGCGGTCAGATCCAGCAGCAGCCGGTATTCCAGCTCGCCGCCAAAATCATCGTAGTACAGGGTCTGGTCGTCGGAGCTGTAGTGGCCGTTGACGTTGAGCTGCTTCTCAAAGGCCTTGCCCTTGCGGTGGAAGGCCAGCGCCACGTCGTAGACTCCGCCGCGCAGGTAGATATAGTTTTGATAGGACCAGTAGTCGCCCTCCTGGGCGGCTCTGGCGTCCAGCCAGGTGGGGTAATCCTCCGCCACGACCTCATAGCCGTGGAAGCTGTTGCCCCGCAGCGGGACCAGCTCGAAGACCACGCGGGAAACGTGGGTTTCACCGTCGTCGGGCTGGATCACGTTGCCCTGGGAATCGTAGTAGGTCAGCACGAAGTCCACGTAGTCGTTGGCCTCGTCGCCGTAGTAGTAGGCGGTTCCGTCGCTGATCAGGCGCAGGTTGCCCCGCAGGGCCTGCTCCAGCTCGGCCGCGTAGCCGAAGTGGAGATTGTTGTCCAGATACTCGCCGTCGTTCACGTCCATGACGGGCGTGGAGATGTTGTCGCGGAAGCTGTAGCCGTCCAGCTCGCCCACGGGCAGGGTCACGTGGAAGCTCCAGTTGGTGCGGACCATGCCGTCGGGGAAGACGTGCTTGGAGCCCAGGGTCTTGTCCACGCCCTCGCTGCGCTCGTCCACCGTGACCTCGGACACCACGACGGTCTCCCGCTCGTTGATGAGGCGGACGGTGTTGCGGACCGTCTCGGCGGTGGTGGGGGCGGTGGTGCTGTAGCGGATGAAGTAGGGCTTTGCGGGCGCGTTGGGCGGGAAGACGTAGGAAATGGTCCGCCCGTCCGCGGGCGTCAGGTCCGCGTAGCGGACGCCGTTGGCGTTGGAGAGAATGACCTTGCCCACCGCGGGATAGGGCAGCGTATCCTCAATCCTCCAGCCCGCCACGGGACGGCTCTCAGGGTTCACGGTGATGACCCAGTCGATCAGACCGGTGAGCGGATTGAAGGTGCCGCTCTTGGTGACGTCGCAGGTGTAGGAGATGAAGAAGGTGGTGGCGGCCTCCAGCTCGCCGGCGGTGGCGGTGGCTTCGTTGTCCAGCTCAAAGCTGGCGCTCAGGTCGGGCTCCAGATCCACCCGGTAAAGGATCTCATATTTCTCTCCGGCCTCCAGGGCGGGCAGCTCGGGAATGCTGAAGCCCATGCCGTCCGGGGTCCAGGAGAGCGCGAAGCTGCTTACGGCCGTTCTGCTTCCGTCGGCGCCGATGCGGGTGACGGAGAACTCGCTCTGACTGTAGGCGGCGTGCAGCAGGGTGGCCGGCGTCTGGTTGGTGAGCAGATCCGTGATGGAGATCGGCGCGCCGGTGCCCTTCTCGGTGGAGACGGTCAGGCTGTAGTCGGCCCAGCTGTAGTCCTCGCCGAATTCGCCGGTCTTCTCCAGACTCAGGTCATAGCGCTGCGTGTCGGGGACGGTGATGGTGATGGTGCCCGCGTCGTTTTCAAACTCGACCACGCGGTCGGTGCCGTCGTCGTTGGCGTAGAGGTAGGAGCTGAACTCCACCGTGCCCATGATGGCGTTGCCGTTGGCAAAATCCTCGTTGAAGAGGATGCGGATCAGGCCGTCCTCGGTGATGGTGTAGACGCCGACTGGCACGCCCTCGTCCATGACCTCGCCCGAGGTCTCCTGAATGGGCCGGACGCCCTCCGGCAGCTGGTAGTAGACGTAGCGGCTGTCGGGCGTGACGGTATTCTTGGGAATATCGTAGACGATGGCGGCCTTGGCCGTCTCGCCGTTTTCAAACCAGGTGTCCTCCACGAAGACGCCGCCCTGCTGGCGCTGGAAGATCGCGCTGTCCAGATAGGGAGCCAGGTCGATGCCCTCCTCCGGGAAGACGTAACCGGGGTCCTCCGAGGCAATGGACGTGGGGACGGTCACGACCCGGATGATCGGCTCCGGCCGAAGCGGCTCGGTGACGACGGGCTCCTCGGGCGCCTCCGTCTCCGCGGGGATCGGCTCCTCCGGCTCGGTGTCGGCAGGCTCCGTCACGACGGGCTCCTCAGGCTCCGTGGGGGCCGGCTCCTCCGGCTCGGTGGGCAGCTCGGCCGGCTCGGTGCTCACAACGGGCTCCTCGGTGGTCGCGGGCGCTTTGGTCAACTCCGGCTCGGGCTCCGGCTCGGCGTAGCACGCGTCCGTATGGACGTGCTCCTCCATGCCGCAGACCAGCAGCTTCGTCCAGCACTCGTCGGTGTGGGTATGGTTTTCCCCCTCCTCCTGGCCGCAGCTCAACGCGACGAGCCAGCAGGACCCGTCGTGGACGTGCTCCGCCCGGCCGCAGATCAGTTCCTTTTCCACCGTGCGGGCAGGGAAGATCAGCGCATAGCTGGTCAACAGCACCACCACGAGTGCCACGATCATGCAGCTCCGAAGCCATATTGACTTGTTCTTACGGCGCTCCGCAAACACGGTCACGGCGCTTTGAGACAAATCGTTCTTCATTTCCGAATCCTTATTTCATCCAGTCTGGTTTCTGATCTTTTTCTGCAGCGGGCGGCTCTCCGCCCGGAATTCAACGAACGGAGCCGAAGCTCCCGAGGGGCCACACGCAGAACAGCACGCGGCCCAGCATATCCTCCGGATCCACGCAGCCCAGAATGCTGTTGCGGGAATCGGCGGAGATGACGCGATTGTCGCCCAGGACGAAGTACTGGCCGTCCGGCACCTGGAAGGGAAACTCCACGTCGCCGCTGCCGGCGACCTTTTCGGTCAGATAGGGCTCCTCCAGCGGGACGCCGTCCACGGAGACGTTGCCGGCCTCGTCCATGTCCACCACGGAGCCGCCCAGCGCGATCACGCGCTTGATGAAGATCTTGCCATTGTAGTGGAAGGCGATGACGTCGCCGACCTTGGCCTTGCTGGTCTTGATCGCCGTCACGATCTCCCCGTCCGTCAGGGTGGGGGACATCGAACTGCCGTAGGCCTTCAGCACCGGCATGAACAGGACCGCGATCAGAGCGGTGGCGGCCGCCACCGTAATCAGGGCGTAGAGCGCGTTGCGAAGCAGATGATGCTGATTTTGCTTGTGCTTCTTCCGCTGGATCTCCGCCTCCAGTTCCGCAATGGTGGGCAGCTCAATGGGTTTTTTCTTCTTCATGGTTTCCAAACTCCACGGGGAAGGACCGGAGATCGGTCTGTTCCCGCGTTATACCTGAACGTTTCCGATCATCTTGAGCATCTCACGCAGGCCCTGGTGCTCGTCGTAGAACTGCTCCAGGTTGTCGGTGATCTTGTTCCAGTGATCGTCCGCCTCGCGGACCTTGCGGACGTAGAGATCCGCGGCCTCGCGGCCCAGACGGTCCGCCTGAAGCTTGGCGGTGTGGACAATGCGGTCCGCTTCCTTTTGGGCGTCGGTCTTGAGCTGATCGGCCTCGGTCCTCTTGGCGTTCTCGTATTCCTCGGCGCCGCGGCGAAGCCCATCGGCCTGCTGCCTGGCGTCGCGAACCAGCTCGTCAGCCTGCTGCCTGGAGCTCTGTGCCAGCTCCTCCGCCTGCTGCCTGGACTCGGCGTTCAGCCGCTCGGCCTCGCTGTGGGCGGCGGCCAGAAGCTCCTCCGCCTGTCGGCGGGACTCCTGATTCAGCCGATCTGCCTCCTCCTGGGCCTTGCTCAGGATGGCGTCCGCCCGGTTCTGGGCCTCCGTCAGGGAGGAGGTGGCCTTCATCTGCGCCTCCAGCAGGGTGGAATTTGCCATATTATGCTTCTGGGAGCTGATTAAATCGGCTTCCTTTTCGACGATGCTGGCCTTCGTTCTGGAGTTCTCCAGCAGGGTATCGGCCTGCTCCCGGGCCTCGGTGAGCAGATCGTCGGCGTCCTTCTGGGCCTTGGCGCGCAGCGCGGCGGTCTCCTGCTCGGTCTGCGCACGGAGCGCGGCGGTCTCCTGCTCGGTCTGCGTGCGGAGCGCCTCGGTCTCCCGGGCGGCGTCCTCCCGCAGGGCGGCGGCCTTCTCCTCCGCCTCGCGCAGCAGGGCTTCGGCCCGGGCGGCGGACTCGGACTCCAGCTGCTCGCTGGCAGCCCGCTGATCGGCCTCCAGCCGGGCGGCGTTATTCAGATATTCGTCGGCGGCGGCCTGCGCGGCCTCAAAGACGCCGTTGAGCTGCAGACTGGCCTCGGCGATGGAGCCGGCCTCCTTCAGGATGGCCTCGCGGCGCTCCAGAGCGGCCTCGCGCTCCTGCAGCCGGGCCTCGGTCTCGGCCAGCTTGCGCAGGGCGTCCTGCAGCTGGGCCTCCTGCTCCGCGCTCTTCAGCTCCAGCTCGGACAGACGCTCCGTCTGCTGCCCCAGCTTTTCGTCGCGGGCAGCCAGGACGCGGTCCTTCTCGGCCAGCTGCCGATCCTTCTCCACGTAGACCGCCTCGTGGCGGGCAAGCTCCTGCTCGCGGTCGTTGAGACGGCTTTCGAGCAGACCGTTCTTTTCCGCGATCTGATCGTCCTTCTCCCGCAGCAGCCGATCCTTATCGTTCAGCACGGCGTCCCGCTCGGCAAAGAGCCGGGCCTGCTCGGCGATCCGCTCGTCCTTCTCGCTGAGCTGCTGATCCTTCTGAATCAGCTGGCGGTCCTTCTCTGCCATCTGGTCGTCCTTGCCGGCCAGCAGACGGTCCTTTTCGGCAAGCTGCTCGGACTTCTCGGCGAACTGACGGCGCTCCTCCTCCAGGCGGGTGTTGGAGGTCTTGAGTTCAGATTCCTGATCCTGCAGCTTCTTTTGCAGCCATTCATTCTGCTTCATTTGATCGACCAGGAGCTCCATGAGCTCGGTCTTGCGCAGACGACGCAGTTCCTTATTCGTCATTGTCGTTCGCCTCGCTTTCAAAGTCAAATTTGGCATTCTATCCATTGCCTAATTTTTCGTTTATATTATAATCTGCGGATAGCGAAAATGCAATTACTTTTTTCCGAAATTTTGAAAAAAGTTTGCAAAAGCTTCACAAAAAAGGATTCATTGATTGCAAATCGGTTACTATCTGTTATAATAGCGGCAGAGGGGCCGCAGCCCGGGTCGGCTGCGGGCGCGATGAATAATTTTTTAAAACTATGAATAACAGGAGGCGGATCGGATGGAGCGTCAAAAGCAGTACGTGGCAATTGATCTGAAGTCCTTCTATGCCTCCGTGGAGTGCGTGGAGCGGAGCCTGGACCCGCTGAACGCCGCCCTGGTGGTGGCGGACGAGAGCCGCACCGACAAGACCATCTGCCTGGCGGTCTCCCCGGCCCTGAAGGCCTACGGCATTCCGGGCCGCCCCCGGCTCTTTGAGGTGAAGCAGGCGGTGGAGCGCATCAACGCCCGCCGTCTCGCCGACGCGCCGGGGCGGCGCTTCACCGGCGCCTCCGCCTTCGCGGACCGGCTCCGCGCCAACCCGGGCCTGAAGCTGGAGCCCATCGTGGCCCCGCCCCAGATGGCCCATTACATGGACTGCAGCGCGGGGATCTATCAGACCTATCTCAACTACGTGGCCCCGGAGGACGTCCACGTGTACTCCATCGACGAGGTCTTCATCGACGTCACGCCCTACCTTAATATATATAAATGTACGGCCCGGGAGCTGGCCGCCCGGATGATCCGGGACGTGCTGAGCCGCACCGGCATCACCGCCACGGCCGGCGTGGGGACCAACCTCTATCTCTGCAAGGTGGCCATGGACATCGTCGCCAAAAAGCTGCCCGCCGACGCCGACGGCGTCCGCATCGCGGAGCTGGACGAGCGCCGCTACCGCGAGCTGCTCTGGGACCACCGCCCCCTGACGGACTTCTGGCGGGTGGGCCGGGGCATCAGCCGGAGGCTGGAGGCCAACGGCCTGTACACCATGGGGGATATCGCTCGCTGCTCCCTGGGCGGAGACCATCAGCGGCACAACGAAAGCCTGCTGTTCCGGCTCTTCGGCGTCAACGCGGAGCTGCTGATCGACCACGCCTGGGGCTATGAGCCCTGCACCCTCGCCGATATCAAGGCCTATAAGCCCCGGTCCAGCTCCCTCTCCTCGGGTCAGGTTCTGCACCGGCCCTACAGCTTCGAGGAGACCCGGCTGATCGTCCGGGAGATGGCCGACGCCCTGGCGCTGGATCTGGCGGAGAAGGGCCTGGTCACGGACCAGCTGGTCCTGGCCGTGAACTACGACGCGGAAAATCTGAAGACCCCGGAGGCCCGCAGCTTCTTCGACGGGGCCGTTGACCGGGACTGGTACGGCCGCGTCGCCCCCAAGGCCGTCAACGGCTCCCGGAATCTGGGCGGCCACACGGCCTCCATGAAGCGGATCGTGGAGGCGGCGGTCAGCCTCTTCGAGCAGATCGCGGACCCGGCCCTGAGCGTCCGGCGGCTGGGCCTGGGGGCCAACCACGTCCGCAGCAGGGAGGAGCTGGCCCGGGAGCCCGCCCAGCTCAGCCTCTTCGACGACCCGGCCTCCCGGAGCGCCCGGGAGGCCGGCGAGGAGAAGGAGCGCCGCCAGCAGGAGGCCATTCTCTCCATCCGGAGGCGCTTCGGCAAAAACGCCATCGTCAAGGCCATGAACCTCCAGGAGGCCGGCACGGCCATGGACCGCAACGAGCAGGTGGGCGGCCACAAGGCCTGAGGCGGGGACTTGGGCCCCGGAAACGGAAACGAAACGCCGCGGCGCCGGAGAAATCGCCGTTTCCCGCGATCCGGCGCCCATATTATGGAAACGTCATTGCAGCTTGCTTCGGCCCCGTCGGGGAAACCCGACGGGGTTTCCCCCTGTCTGTGGAAAAGCTACAAATTTTTTCAGAGAGCCCGACAATTCGACGCTTTTCCGGGGCGGAAATCCCGGGCCCAAGTGGAAAACCCGGTGGAAAATGTGGACAACCGGATCGTTTTCCACCGGGCGGCCTCTGTTATTTTGGGGGATTATGTTACCCAAAAATCAATCCCTTGTGGTGGCGGGAAAAGAGTGTCGAACTGTTACTTCTCCGTGGAAATGCCGAAGGGCGGAAAATTTTTCCACGCCGGAAATGCGTTTTGCTCTGGAAATTTTCGCGCCCGTATGGTATGATAGGCTCCCACGATTCTGATTTATCTCCCGAGGTCTGCCATGCTGGAACTGCTCTCTCCCGCCGGATCCATGGATTCGCTCCGCGCGGCGGTACAAAGCGGCGCCGACGCCGTATATCTGGGCTCCGGCCCCTTCAACGCGCGACAGAACGCCAAGAACTTCTCTCTGGATGAGTTGGCGGACGCCGTGCGCTATTGTCACGTCCGGGGGGTTCAGGTCCATCTGACCCTGAACACCCTGGTGACGGACCGGGAGCTGGAGCAGGCCGCTCAGACCATCACCGCCGCCGTTCAGGCCGGCGTGGACGCCTTCATCGTCCAGGATCTGGGCCTGGTGTCCCTGCTGCGGCAGATGGCCCCCGAGGTTCCCATCCACGCCTCCACCCAGATGTCGATCCACTCGCTGGACGGGGTTCTGCGGGCGGCGGCTCTGGGCGTCAGCCGGGTGGTGCTGGCCCGGGAGCTGAGCCGGGAGGATATCGCCTATATCTGCCGCAACAGCCCCGTCGAGATCGAGGTCTTCGTCCACGGGGCGCTGTGCATGTGCTATTCCGGACAGTGTTATTTCTCCGCGGTCGTCGGCTCCCGCTCCGGCAACCGGGGCCAGTGCGCGCAGCCCTGCCGCCTGGCCTACGGCTACGGCCGCTACGAGGACAAGTACCCGCTGAGCCTCAAGGACAACTGCCTGATCCCCTGGGTCGGGGAACTGGAACGCCTGGGGGTGGCCTCCGTCAAGATCGAGGGCCGCATGAAGCGGCCGGAATACGTGGCCGTGGCCACCCGGCTCTACCGGGCCGCCATCGACGGGCAAAGCGTCTCTCCCGCCGAGATGCGGGATCTGCGGGACGTCTTCTCCCGCCAGGGCTTCACCCAGGGCTACTACCTGGGCCAGACCGGGCCGGAGATGTTCGGCACCCGCCAGAAGGAGCAGGAAAACAAGGAGCTGCTGCAGCGGGCCCGGGCCGGCTATGAGAACACCGAGGCTCCGCTGGTCCCCGTGCGCTTCTATGCCGTTCTTAACCACCGGCAGAACGCCATGCTGGCGGTGGAGGACGACCTGGGCAATCTCTGCAAAACCGAAGGCCCCGTCCCGCAGGCCGCCGTCTCCCGGCCCCTGACCCAGGAGGCCCTGGCCGAGCGCCTGGCAAAGACCGGCGGCACGCCCTACCGCTGCACGGAAGCAAAGAGCATCATCGAGCCGGGGCTGAGCCTCTCCGCCGCGGCCATCAACGCCATGCGCCGGGAGCTGCTGGCCCATCTCACCGCCGTCCGCGGCCGCCAGCGGGACCGGGAGCTGAACTCCTATTCTCCCGTCAAGCGCTATCCCGGCCAGAGCAAGCCGCCCCGCTGGACCGTGGGGGTCCTGAGCCCGGAGCAGCTGACGCCGAAGCTGCTGGCCATGAAGCCCGCCCGGCTTTACGTTCCCTTGTCCATGTTCAAGCAGGACAGCGGCTGGATGGCCCGGGTCCCGGCGCAGACGGAGCTGGCGGCGGTGCTGCCCCGGGTGATCCGGGACGGCGAGACCGCGCAGGTCCTGGCCGCTCTGGATCTGGCCCACGGCCTGGGGGTCCGCCTGGCCCTCTGCGGAAATCTGGGCCATATCGACCTGGCCCGCTCCCGGGGCTTCGCGGTCTGCGGCGACTTCGGCCTGAATCTCTTCAACTCCCGGGCCATGAACGTCGCCCGGGGCCTGGGCCTGGAGAGCGCCACGGTGAGCTTTGAGCTGACTCTGCCCCGGATCCGGGACCTCGGCAAGCCCATTCCCACGGAGCTGCTGGCCTACGGCCGCCTGCCGCTGATGCTGACGGAGAACTGCGTTATCAAGAATCGCTCCGGCCGCTGCGCCTGCCACGCCGGTCCCACCAAATTGGTGGACCGGAAGGGCGAGGAGTTCCGGGTCCTGCCGGACCAGGACAGCTGCCGCAGCGTCATCTACAACGGCAAGAAGCTCTATCTGCTGGACAAGCTCCCCGAGCTGCGGGGCCTGGGGCTCTGGGCGCTGCGGCTCCAGTTCACCACCGAGAACCCTCTGGAGGTGGACGCCGTGATCTCCGCCCTCCGGAGCGGAGGAAGCTTCGACCCCGGAGCCTGCACCAGGGGGCTGTACTACCGGGGAGTAGAGTAAGTAAGAATTCAGAATTAAGAAGTAAGAAGTGAAAATATGGAACTGATCCTTGGCTCCCAGTCGCCGCGGCGGCGGGAGCTGCTGGAGCGGATGGGCCTGAAATTCCGGGTCCTGACCGCCGATATCGACGAAACGAAATACGAGACGGAGGACCCCGAGGCCTCCGTGCGCCGAATCTGCCGGGCCAAGGCTGCCGCCGTGGCGGAGCGCCTGAAGCGGGAGAATTCTCAGTTCTCAGCGCTCCATTCTCAATTGGTACTGGCCTCCGACACCATCGTGGTGCTGGACGGACGGATTCTGGGCAAGCCCCATGACGCGGCCGAGGCGAAGGCCATGCTGCGGGCCCTCTCCGGCCGGGAGCACGCCGTGTATACGGCCTTCACCCTGCTGCCCGTCGGGGGAACAGCGAACGAGACGGCGGGGGACGGGGGACGCGGGTCCTTCGGCTCCGGCTTCGCCTCCGCTCAGGACGACCAGCGCGGAGCCTGTACGCACTGTGAAAAAACGCTCGTGAAATTCCGGGAGCTGACGGAGGCGGAGATCGACGCCTACACGGCCTCCGGCGAGCCCATGGACAAGGCCGGCGCCTACGGCATTCAGGGCCTGGGGGCCATGCTGGTGGCGGGCATCCGGGGGGATTTCTTCACAGTCATGGGCCTGCCGGTGTGCGCCCTGACCCTGGCCTTGAAGCGCTATGGGCTCGACCCGCTTTCCCCGTAAGGGGCGGCGTCCTCCGAAGCAAGGCAAGTCCTTCCGGGGACGCCCCGCGCCTCCCGTTCTCTGATCCGTTCGGGACGCCGGCCCCTGCGGGCCGCATCTTCAATTCAGGAGAAACGAGCTATGAAAAAGCATTTATCCGCCAAGACCAAATGGCTGATCGTCGCCTCCATTCTGCTGGCGGGGCTGATGACCGTGACCGCGGCCACCAACCGGGGCCGGCCCGGCGAGAGCCTGGTCCAGACCGCTCTGACGCCCTTCCGCTCCGCGGCCAGCGCCCTGGTGCGGCAGATCGAGCGCTACTACGACTACGTGTTCCGCTACGAGTCCCTCCAGGCGGAGAACGACGCCCTGAAAAAGCAGATTCTCACCATGGAGGAGGACGTCCGCAGCGCGGACTCCCTGCAGCGGGAGAACGAGCGGCTCCACCAGCTGCTGGGTATGCTGGAGGAGCACGAGGACTGGGTGCCTGCCTCAGCCTATATCATTGCCTGGGAGGACAGCAGCTGGCGCTCCGCCTTCACCATCGGCAAGGGAACCAACTCCGGCATCCATGAGGGCATGGTGGCCGTCACGGAGTACAACCAGGTGGTGGGCCTGGTGACTGCCGCCGGTCCCAACTGGGCCACCGTCACGACGGTGCTGGACTCCGCTCTGGGCATTTCCGCCACCGTAGCCTCCACGGGCTACAACGGCGTGGTGGAGGGCGCGCTGGCCACCGGCTCCCAGGGCCTGCTGCGGATGAACTATCTGCCCACGGACTCGGTCCTGCGCAACAACGACCAGGTCCTGACCACCGGCTCCACGGTCTATCCCCGGGGCCTCATCATCGGCTACATCACCGACGCCGACTTCGACCAGACCGGCGTGGCCAAATACGCCCTGCTCAGGCCCGCCGCGGACTTTGACGATCTGGAGCAGGTGTTTATCATTACGGATTACGAGAACCAGTAATTATGCATCCTGCATTCTGCAGTTTGCATTTTGAAAGGAGGGACCGCGTTGTTCAAATACTTTCACCTGACGAAGCTGCAGTGGCAAGGGATTCTGAGATGGTCCCTCTACGGGCTGCTGACTCTGCTGGTGCTGCTTTTGCAGACCGTGGTGCTGTCCCAGCTTCCGGTCTGGGGGGCAAAGCTGACGCCGCTGCCGGCGCTGATCGTCTGCGTCTGCGTCCGGGAGGGGCCGGAGAAGGGTGGGCTCTACGCCCTCCTGGCCTCTCTGCTCTGGTGTCTGTCCGGCGCGGATTACGGCAACCTCTCCCTGGCAGTGATCCCCGTGGGCGCCATGCTCTCCGCCGTGCTCTGCCGGGCGGTGCTGACGCTCCGCTTCCTGCCCACGGCTCTGTGCTGTCTGGCCGTGACCCTGGCCAACGCCGCCGTGATCTTCGTCTTCAAGCTGATTCTCCCGCCCACCATCGCCCTGGAGAATCTCTGGCGGGTCCTCCTGCCCGGCGCGGCCCTTTCCATGGCCTTTGTGCCGCTCCATTACTTGCTGGTGAAGCTCATCAGCAGAATCGGGGTGCGAGATGCGTTATAATATGAAGCTGCGGCTGGGCCTTTTCGTGTCGCTCTTCGCCCTGCTGCTGGGGGTCTACGTCTACCGGCTGATTCAGCTCCAGGTGGTGAGCCCCCGCAAGAGCGCCTCCGGCGCCGGAACCTACACCTATGACACCCGCGTCACCGCGGCCCGGGGTGAAATTCTGGACCGGAACGGCAACGTGCTGATCTCCAACCGGGCCAGCTACAATCTGATTATCTCCGGCTACGCCCTCTTCAACTCCGACAGCCCCAACGAGAGCCTGCGCCAGCTGGTCCGTCTCTGCCGCGAGCTGGAGATCGATTACACCGACCATCTGCCCGTCACCCGCGGCAAGCCCTACGAATATGAGACCGCCAGCTATTCCGACAGCTGGAACAACTACTTCCGCAGCTTCCTGCGCCAGAACGACTGGGACGCCGACGTCTCCGCCGCCCAGCTGATCAAGCTGATGCGGAGCCGCTTCCGCATCCCCAACGACTGGAGCGACGAGGACGTTCGGGGCGTCCTGGGCCTGCGCTACGAGCTGGACCTGCGGAACTACACCAATCTGCCCACCTACACCCTGCTCTCCGACGTGGACGCCGCCCGGCTGGCGGAGCTCATGGAGCTGAACACCCCCGGCATGCAGGTCCAGGCCAGCACCGTCCGGGAGTACAACACCAGCTACGCCGCCCACATTCTGGGCCGCACTGCGGCCATGAGCCCCGAGGAGTGGGAGGTCTACCGGGAGAAGGGCTACGCCATGGACGCCTTCGTGGGGAAGGACGGCCTGGAGCGGGCCTTTGAGGAGCAGCTTCACGGCACCGACGGCATTCTGCGGACGACGCTGGACCGGGAGGGGAATATCGTCTCCCAGTACTACGCCGTGGAGCCCAAGGCGGGCTCCAACGTGGAGACCACCTTGGACATCAGCCTGCAGCGCACCACGGAGGAGGCCCTGGAAAGCTTTATTCTGAAGCTCCGGGAGACCGGCGTGGGCGCCAAGGAGGAGGGCAAGGACGCCGAGGGCGGCGCCGTGGTGGTGCTGGATATCAAGACCGGGGCCGTGCTGGCCTCCGCCTCCTATCCTACCTTCAATCTGTCCACCTTCTCCAGGGACTACGCCGATCTGGTGCAGGACAAATATGCCCCCATGTTCAACCGGGCCCTGATGCAGGCCTATCCCCCCGGCTCCATCTATAAGATGTCCACCTCCATCGCGGCGCTGAACAACGGGGTCATCTCCCCCCGCACCACCGTGGAGGACCGGGGCATTTACGACTACTACGAGGACTTCCAGCCCGCCTGCTATCTCTACACCTCCAGCCGCCAGACCCACGGGATCATCAACTGCGCCCAGGCGCTGACGGTATCCTGCAACTACTTCTTCTACGAGGTGGGCCGGCTCACCGGCTGGCAGAAGATGGACGAGGTGGCCAAGGCCCTGGGCCTGGGAGAGGCCACCGGCGTGGAGCTCTCCGAGACCAGGGGCTGGCGGGCCAACCCGGAAACCAAGCGCACCCTCTATTCCGACCCCGCCTACCAGGCCTTCACCGACGGCGACATCATCGCCATGGCCATCGGCCAGTCGGAGAATCGCTTTTCGCCCCTGCAGATGGCGGTCTACACCGCCGCCCTGGCCAACCGGGGCGTTCGCTACAAGGCCACCCTGCTGAACCGGATCATTTCCGCGGACTATCAGGAGCTGCTCTACGAGATGAAGCCCGTCGTGGCCTCCCGGCTGGAGATCTCCGACGACGCCTACGCCACCTATACCGAGGGTATGCGCCAGGCGGTGGCCGCCCCCAACGGCACGGCCAACAAGACGCTGGGCTCCTATCCGGTCCCCGTCTGCGCCAAGACCGGTACCGCCGAGCACGGCGCCGCCGGCTCCGACCACGCCTCCCTGGTCTGCTACGCCCCCGCCGACGACCCCCAGATCGCCATCGCCATCTACGTGGAAAAGGGCGCGCAGGGCGGCAACCTGGGCTCCATCGCCCGCACGATCTTCGACGCCTGCTTCGCCACCAGCACCGAGAACGACACCCTGACGCCGGAGAACGCGCTCAATTAATCAGGGAACAGGGAACGGGGAACAGGGAACAGGGAACGGGGAACGGGGAACAGGGAACAGGGAACAGGGAACGGGGAACAGGGAACAGGGAACAGGGAACAGGAGCGCCCGTAGGGGACGGGTCTCCCGTCCCGCCGGGTCCCTGCCGTACCACGCCGTAGGGGCGATCATTGATCGCCCGGCGTTCGGTACGAACGCAATTTGCCGGAGGCAAATCCCGACCACCGACCGGCTGCGAGGGATCGCCCTGCGGTCGATTGTTCGCCTGCGGCGAACCGAACAAGCATCGTTTGTCCGCCGTTCCCGCATCGACAAGCAAAATAAGGCAAGAGGTAAGAAGCACGTCCAACGTCCTTCTTACCTCTTTCTTTTTAATTCTTACTATTAAATTTTACTTCTCAGCTCCGCCCGGGAGACGAAGGTCAGCCGTTCTCCGGTCAGCGGGTTGTCCAGGGAGACCCGCCGGGCGACCAGCTGCTGGCCTGCCGGAGCAGGGGACGGCGGACAAGCGATGCCTGTCCCCGCAGGCGGAGTCATTCCGAGCGCAGCGAGGAATCCGCATCCTTCGTCCCCTGATGCCTGATGCCTATTGCCTGGTGCCTCGTCGGTGCGTGGTAACGGTGGCGAGCAATGCTCGCCGCTACAGGCGGGCCCGTTCCCTGTTCCCCGGTCTCCGTTCCCTGTTCCCCGGTCTCCGTTCCCTGTTCCCCGTTCCCCGTTCCCTGTTCCCTGTTCCCCGTTCCCTGTTCCCTGGTACTGGGGATCCCCCAGGATCGGGAAGCCCAGGTACGAGCAGTGGACCCGCAGCTGGTGGGTGCGTCCGGTGAGGGGGCGAAGCTCCAGGCGGCAAATGGGGGTTCCGTCCGGCAGGCGCTCCGGCCCCCGTGCCAGGACCCGGAAGCGGGTCCTGGCTGGCTTGCCCTCCGGGCTGACGCAGCGCAGCAGACTGGGGGCCGGGCATCTGCCGATCGGCAGGTCGATGAGCCCCTCGTCCTCCGCCGGTCCGCCCGCGGTCAGGGCCTCGTAGACCTTTTCCACCCGGCCCGCGTCCAGCTCCTCCATCAGCAGCCAGTGGGCCCAGGCGTTCTTGGCGAAGACCACCACGCCCATGGTGTCCCGGTCCAGGCGGGTCAGCACGTGGACGGCGCAGGCCTGGCCGGTACGCCGATAGTAGCCCAGCAGCCGGTTGGCCAGGGTCCCGGTCTGGCGGTGGAAGGTGGGATGGACGATGACGCCCGCCGGCTTGTCCAGGACGATCATGCATTCGTCCTCGTAGAGGATGGAGAGCGGCCCGTCCTCGGCGGGAAAGTCCGGCGTGCGCTCCTCGATGGTGACGCGCACCTGATCCCCCGGCTCCAGGACGCGGTTGGTGTGGGCCGGCTCCCCGTTGACCCGAAAGGCGTCCAGGGGCTTCAGCCGCCGCACCAGGCCGTCGGAGATCCGCAGCTCCCGCCGCAGGGCGGAGAGCAGCCTGGTTTTGCGCGTCATCGTCACGGTCAGTATCATCCGACAGGCCTCCTGTTCTGCAGATTTGGATTTGTCGGGCTCTCGCCGTAGGGCGGCCTGACCCCAGGCCGCCGCTGACACGCTGGTGGTTATCGCGGCGGCCAGAGGTCTGGCCGCCCTACGCAACATCCATACAAATCCCGATTTTCTTTACTATACCCCACGGAAAAGAAAAAATCAAGTTTGACATAAATTAACGCTTGACAAGCGTGCTGTTTCCCGGTAGAATAATCTTTGGATTAGTTTGCCCGCTCCGAGCTGTGGGAAAGCTTGCGCGGGCTTTCTTTTTCTCGGCATACCCAATTCTTTATGAAAGGAGGTGTGCGGAGTCTATGGAATGGATTTGGTATATCCTCCTGCCCGTTCTGGGCATCGCCGTTGGAGTTGTCGCATCCGTTTTCTTCTTCAACAAGCTGAAGAAGGACGCGGTTGATAAGATAAAGAGCGCGGACGAGGAAGCCACGCGTCTGTATAACGAGGCCATCAAGGCCGGTGAAAACAAGAAGCGCGAAATGCTTCTGGAGGCCAAGGAAGAGATCCATAAAACTCGCACCGAAAACGAACGTGAGATCAAAGAGCGCCGCTCCGATCTCAACAAGCAGGAACGCCGCCTGCAGCAGAAGGAAGAGACGCTCGACAAAAAGCTCGACAACTTCGAGCGCAAGGAAGAGGAGCTCCGCAAACGGCAGCAGGCCGTGGCCAACACCCAGGAGGAGGTCAACTCCATCAAGAAGGCCCAGCTGGAGATGCTGGAGAAGATCTCCGGTCTGACCCAGGAGGAGGCCAAGGTCCTCATCATCAAGAACGTGGAGCAGGAGGCCCGCCACGACGCGGCCGTCAAGCTCAAGGACATCGAGGCGGAGCTCAAGGACAACGCCGACCAGCTTGCCCGGGAGATCATCTCCACCGCCATTCAGCGCTGCGCCGCGGACCATGCCGCCGAGGCCACCGTCTCCGTGGTGGCCCTGCCCAACGATGAAATGAAGGGCCGCATCATCGGACGCGAGGGCCGCAACATCCGCACCCTGGAGACCATCACCGGCGTCGATCTGATCATCGACGACACCCCCGAGGCCATCACCGTCTCCTCCTTCGATCCCGTCCGCCGCGAGATCGCCAGGGTCGCCCTGGAGAAGCTCATCGCCGACGGCCGCATCCACCCCACCCGCATTGAGGACATGGTGGAGAAGGCCCGCCGCGAGGTGGAGCAGACCATCAAGCGGGAGGGCGAGCGCGCCGTCTTCGAGACCGGCGTCCAGGGCCTGCATCCCGAGCTGATCAAGCTGCTGGGCCGCCAGAAGTACCGCACCTCCTACGGCCAGAACGTGCTGAACCACTCCATGGAGGTGGCCCACATCGCCGGGCTGCTGGCCTCCGAGCTGGGCGAGGACGTAGCCCTTGCCAAGCGGGCCGGCCTGCTGCATGACCTGGGCAAGAGCGTGGACCACGAGATGGAGGGCAGCCACGTCCAGCTGGGCGTGGAGCTGGCCAGAAAGTACAAGGAATCCCCCGAGGTCATCCACGCCATCGAGGCCCACCACGGCGACGTGGAGGCCAAGACCATCATCGCCTGCCTGGTGCAGGCGGCCGACGCCATCTCCGCCGCCCGCCCCGGCGCCCGGCGCGAGAACGTGGAGAACTATATCCGCCGTCTGGAGAAGCTGGAGGAGCTCACCGGCTCCTTCCCCGGCGTGGAGAAGGCCTACGCCATCCAGGCCGGCCGCGAGGTCCGCATCATGGTCCGTCCCGAGGACGTGTCCGAGGACAATATGGTCCTCATGGCCCGGGATATCGCCAAGAAGATCGAGGCCGAGCTGGAATACCCCGGCCAGATCAAGATCAACCTGATCCGCGAGACCAAGGCCGTGGATTACGCCAAGTAAGCGCCTCCGGCGCGACGAAAAGCCCGCTCTGCTGCTTCCGCAGCAGGGCGGGCTTTTGCGCCGTCAGGTCGCTCCGTCCGGAGCGGACCGGGCGGCTTGCAGGAGGGCGGTTTTTTCATTGGGCAGCGCGCCGCTCAGGACGGCCTCCAGCAGGGCGTTCAGGACCGCGCCGAGGGCGGGGCCCTTGGGGATGCCCAAAGCCATCAGATCGTTCCCGTTGACCGCCAGATCCTTCAGAGAGAAAACGGCTTCCTGGGCCAGCAGCTCCCGGGCCAGGGTCTCCAGCCGGTCGCAGGCCGCGGCCCGGCCCCGGCAGTCCGGGTGGTGGGCCAGGGCGTCCGCCCGCTTCAGATCCAGGAGGCGGAAGAAGTCCTCTTCGCCCAGCTTGCCGATCAGTCTGCGGACGGCGCGCTCCGCCGCGGAAATTTTCGCAGGGGGCGGCGTCCTCGATGCCCCGGACCCTCCGGACGCTGATGCCTGCGGGGCGTCGAGGGCGCCGCCCCCTGCGGGCTCCACCGGCGGGTCGATGGGGTAGTCGTGCAGCTCCACCAGCCTCGAGACCCGGTTGACCGTGTCCTTGTCGAATTTCAGCCGGGTCAGGGCCTCCCGGGCCAGGGCTGCGCCGGGCTTGGCGTGGCCGTAGAAGTGGCCCCGGCCCGTCTCGTCCAGGGTGAAGCAGGCGGGCTTGCCCGCGTCGTGGAGCAGGGCGGCCCAGCGGCTGATCCTGTCCGGAGGGGTGTTCTCCGCGGCGACGGCGCTGTGCTCCAGCACGTCCCAGCAGTGGTAGGGGCTGCGCTGGTCCAGCCCGGCCATGGGGGCCAGCTCCGGCAGGGGGACCGCCAGAATGGGCCAGTATGCCGTCACGATCCGGCGGACGCCGGGGCCAAGAAGCAGCTTGGTCAGCTCCACGGCAAGGCGCTCCTTGCTGACCAGGGCGAGGGTATCCTTCAGCGCCAGGGCCGCGGCAGCGGTGGCGGGATCGATTTCAAAATCCAGCTGGGAAGCGAAGCGCAAGGCCCGCAGAATCCGCAGGGCGTCCTCGTTGAAGCGGGCATAGGGGTCCCCCACGCAGCGGATGATCCGGGCGTTCAGATCAGCCTGCCCGCCGAAGGGGTCAACCAAGCCTTCCCCTTGAGGGGAAGGCGGCGCGCAGCGCCGGATGCGGGGCGTATCGACAGGCCGCCAGGCCATCGCGTTGATCGTGAAGTCCCGCCGCGCCAGGTCCTCCTCCAAAGAGCGCGTAAAGGCCACGGAATCCGGGTGCCGGTGGTCGGCGTAGCCCGTCTCGGTGCGGAAGGTGGTGATCTCCAGGGGCAGGCCCTCCAGCAGCACCGTGACGGTGCCGTGCTTCAGGCCGGTCTCGATGATGCGCTCCCCGGCGAAGACCGCCTCCGTCTGCTCCGGCAGGGCCGCGGTGGTGATATCCCAGTCCCCGGGCTCCCGGCCCAGCAGGGCGTCCCGAACGCAGCCGCCCACCAGGTACGCCTCGAAGCCCGCGGCAGTCAGCCGGGAGAGGGCCTCGCGGGCAGGGGCGGGAGGAAGGGACAGGTCACAAGTGACAGGTGACAGGTAGCGGTCGTCAGACGGGGAGGCGCTTCCAAATTTGTCATTGCGAGACCAGTCCGGAGACTGGTCGTGGCAATCCGTTCCCCTGCCCCCTGGCGACCGGTGACTTGTGACCGGTGTGTCATTGGACGCCACCTCATCCGCCCCAGTGTGCGCACTGGGGCACCTTCCCCTCAAGGGGAAGGCTTTTTCTGGTGACTGGTGACTGGTGACTGTTGCCTTGCGTCCCTCGTCCCCTGTTCCCGGTTCCCTGTTCCCTGTTCCCTTGCCCATCACAGCGTCTCCGGCGGCACCAGGCCCGCTTTGACCATCTCCTGCAGGGAGCGCAGGATGCCCAGCTTTGCGTGGTACCATGTGAGGCCGCCCTGGAAGTAGACCGCGTAGGGGGGACGGATGGGGCCGTCGGCGGAGAGCTCAATGGAGGAGCCCTGGACGAAGGCGCCCGCGGCCATGATAACCTCGTCGTCGTAGCCCGGCATGGCCCAGGGGATGGGCTCCACGTAGGAGTCCACCGGGGCCGCCGCCTGGATGCCCTTGCAGAAGGCCCGCATCCCGGCCTCGGAGCCCAGCTCCACGGCCTGGATGATGTCGTGTCGGGCCTCGGCGGAGCCGGGGATCACCCGGAAGCCCAGGCGCTCGTAGAGGGCGGCGGCGAAAATGGCGCCCTTCAGCGCGCCCGCCGTCACCGTGGGGGCCAGGAAGAGACCCTGGTAGAAGCTGGGCAGGATGCCCAGGTTGGCCCCCACCTCCTGCCCCAGGCCGGGGGCCGAGAGCCGGTAGGCGCAGCGCTCCACGCAGGCCTTGGTGCCCACGATATAGCCGCCGATGGGGGCCAGGCCGCCGCCGGGGTTCTTGATGAGGCTGCCCACGCACAGGTCGGCCCCCACCTGGGAGGGCTCCAGCTCCTCCACGAACTCGCCGTAGCAGTTGTCCACCATCACCAGCACGTCTGGCTTCATGGCCTTGCAGAAAGCGATCAGCTCCCCGATCTGCCGCACGGAGAAGCTGGGCCGGGTGGCGTAGCCCTTGGAGCGCTGGATGGTGATGAGCTTGGTCTTTTCGTTGATGGCGCCGACGATGCCGTCCCAGTCAAAGCTGCCGTCGGGCAGCAGGTCCACCTGCCGGTAGCTGACCCCGTACTCCGCCAGAGAGCAGGGAGATGGCCGGATGCCGATGACCTCCTGGAGGGTGTCGTAGGGGGCGCCCACGGGGGAGAGCAGCTCGTCCCCCGGCAGGAGATTGGCCGAGAGGGCCACGGTGAGGGCGTGGGTGCCGCAGGTGATCTGGGGCCGCACCAGGGCGGCCTCCGTCCCGAAGATGTGGGCGTAGACCTGCTCCAGCCGCTCCCGGCCCACGTCGTCGTAGCCGTAGCCGGTGGTGGCCGCGAAGCAGGCCGCGTCCACGCGGTTTTCCCGCATGGCAAGAACGACCTTCCCCTGGTTCAGCTCAGCCATCTCGTCGATTTGTTCAAAACGCGGCTTTAGGGCCGCCAGCGCCTTCTCCCCGAAGGCGTAGACCTCTTTGGATATTCCGTTTTTTTCGTAGGTTTCTAACAGTGTCATAAGATTGTTCCTTTTTGAAAAATCGGGATTTGTATGGATGTTGCGTAGGGCGGCCAGACCTCTGGCCGCCGCGATAACCACCAGCGTGTCAGCGGCGGCCTGGGGTCAGGCCGCCCTACAGTTCTACAAATCCGAATATGCTTATTGCTTCCGGTTCTTTACTTTCTGAATCAGGTCCCTGGGAATATGGCAGTACCCCGCCGGGTTTTTGATGAGGTAGTCCTGGTGGTAGTCCTCCGCGGGGAAGAACTGCTCCAGGGGCTTGCACTCGACGGCGAGGGGCTGGCCGACCTTCGCTTCCAGCTTGGCAAGCTCCTCCCGGATCGTCGGCAGCAGAGCCTCGTCGGTGTAGTAGATGCCGGTCCGGTACTGCTCGCCCTCGTCGGGGCCCTGCTTGTTGACGGAGGTGGGGTCGATGCACAGGAAATAGCAGTCCAGCAGCTCGGAAGTGGGCAGGACGGTCTCGTCGTAGACCACTTCCACGGTCTCGGCGTGGCCGGTGTGGCGGTATTTGACTTCTTCGTAAGTGGGGTTTTCGGTACGCCCGTTGGCGTAGCCGACGCGGGTGGAGATCACGCCGGGGAGTTGGCGCAGAAAGTGCTGGGCGCCCCAAAAGCACCCGGCGGCAAGGTAAAGTTTCGTCATCGTATTTTCCTCCTTTTTGGGGGTGGAATTAAAAAATTAAGAATTAAGAATTGAGAATTAAGAATGATTGGAGTTTTTCAAATTGCGATTTGAAAAACACATTCACTTCTTACTTCTTACTTGTTACTTGCTGGGAAGAGGCAGGCGATGATCGCGGTGTGGACGAAAAGCAGCGGCAGCCGCAGCAGCGTCGGGTCGACGACCGTATCCAAAGCCGCCGCCAGAAGCCGCAGGCCCAGGGCGGCGATCAGCAGGAGCCAGACGCAGCGCTGCCGGGTCAGGCGCACGCTGCGCCAGACGGCGGCGACGGCGGCGGCCAGGAAGCAGAGAGGCAGCAGGCGCAGCAGGGTCCAAGCTTGGGAAGCCTCCCCCCGGAGCATCACGGCGGCGGAGGCGGCGCAGACCAGCAGCCGGACCAGGGCGGCCCCCACGGCGGTCCAGAAGCTCCAGCCGTCCCGGATCTCCCCGCCGAAGCGCTTCTCCCAGAGCAGATAGAGCAGCAGCCAGGCTCCGGTGGAGAGCAGGCAGTCCGCCAGCTCCCCCAGGGCCGGCCAGGGCCCGCGGAGCGCCGGGAGCCAGGCCGTCAGCAGCAGAGGCAGCAGAAAAGCCAGATCGGAGGCCGCGCAGAGGGAGGCGGCCCCTGCGGCCAGCCTGCCCGTCCGCCCGGTCTTCCGGAGCCGCGTCGCGCAGACGATACAATATACGATTTCCGCGGCAAGAAGGGCGGCGGCAAGATATTCCATACAGACGCATCCCTTTCATTTCCATCGTTCAAATGGCAATTGGAACGATTCCACAATTATTCATTCTTCATTATTCATTTTTCATTTGCCCCAGGCGGGGTACGGGGTGGCGAGCACTGCTCGCCGCTACGGGTGGGAAATCCCTGATCCCTATTTCTTGTTCTTCTCCATCCATTTGGCCAGCGCGTCGGCCATGGCGGGGTTGGCCTCCGTCTTGTTCTCCTGCTGGGCCATGAAGCGGCGGACGTCGGATTTGCCGGCGCCGTCCCGCTTGCGGCGGGCCTCGAAATCAGACAGCTTTTCCCGGTAGCCGCAGGCGCAGGCGAAGGTCTGCTTGTCCCCCTCGCCCCAGAGCTCCAGCTTCTTGTGGCAGTTGGGGCAGCGGGCGTTGGTGATCTGGGTGGTCCGGCGGCGGAAGCCGCACTCCCGGTCCGGGCAGACCAGCAGCTCGCCCCGCTTGTCCTTCACCAGCAGCAGCAGCTTGCCGCACTCCGGGCAGGGCTTGCGGGTCTGGTTGTCGTGGGAGTAGGAGGCCTCGCTGGCCTTCACGTCCTTCACCAGCTTGGCGGCGTACTGCCGCATCTCCGCCACGAAATCCGTGTCCCGCTCCTGGCCCTTGGCGATCCGGGCCAGCCGGTCCTCCCAGCGGGCCGTCAGCTCCGCGCTGCGGAGCTCCGCCGGGGCCAGGTCCACCAGCTGGATACCCTTGGAGGTGGGGATCAGGGTCTTGCCCTGGCGCTCCACGTAGAAGCTGGAAAAGAGCTTTTCGATGATGTCCGCCCGGGTGGCGGGGGTGCCCAGGCCAGAGGTCTCCTGCAGAATCTTTTGCAGGTTCTTATCGCTGACCTGGCCCTGGGGATGCTCCATGGCCGTCAGCAGCGTGGCCTCGGTGTAGCGGGCCGGGGGCGCGGTCTTGCCGTTGGTGAGCCGCAGCTTCCGGACCTTCAGCCGCTGGCCCTTTTGGAGCTCCGGCAGACGCTGCTCCTCCTCGGCCTCGGCGTCCTCGTCCTCCAGGGCGGCAAAGTTTTTGTCGTAGGCCGCTTTCCAGCCCTGGTCCAGGACCCGTTTGCCGGAGGCGGTGAAGCTCTGCTCCCCGATCTTCACGGTCAGGGAGATCTGCTCGTATTCAAAGGGCGGCAGCAGCACCGCCAGGAAGCGGCGCACCACCAGATCATAGATATTCTTCTCGGGGCCCGTCAGCTCGTAAAGGCTGGCGGCCTCCTCTGTGGGAATGATGGCGTGGTGATCCGTGACCTTGGCGTTGTTCACCAGGTATTTCGTCTGGAAGGGCTTCTTCCGCTGAATGGCCCAGGCCAGCTCCTTGTATTCCCCCTGGGCCACGGCCCGGAGCCGGTCCGGCAGGGTGGGGACCACGTCGTCGGAGATGTAGCGGCTGTCGGTGCGGGGGTAGGTGAGGGCCTTGTGGCGCTCGTAGAGGCTCTGCATCAGGTTCAGGGTCTCCTTGGCGGAGTAGGCGTACTTCTTGTTGGCGTCCCGCTGCAGCTCCGTCAGATCGTAGGCCGCCGGGGGCGGGGTCATCTTCCGCATCTTGGAGATCTGGGTGATGACGGCCTCCTTTCCCTCGCACTGCTTCAGCAGGGCCTCGAGCTTCGCCTTGTCGAAGGAGCGGCCGTTCCCCTTTTCGTCCTTCCAGGAGGCCCGGAAGCCCTCCAGCTCGGCGCAGAGGCCGTAGAAGTCCTTGGGGACGAAGCGGCGGATCTCGTTCTCCCGCTCCACCACCAGGGCCAAAGTCGGGGTCTGGACCCGGCCCGCGGAGAGCTGGGCGTTGTGCTTGCAGGTGAGCGCCCGGGTCACGTTGAGGCCCACCAGCCAGTCCGCCTCGGACCGCGCCTGGGCGGATTTGAAGAGATTGTCGTAATCCCGGGCGGGCTTCAGATTGGCGAAGCCCTCCCGGATGGCCTTGTCGGTCTGGGAGGAGATCCACAGCCGCTTGGCGGGCTTGTTCCAGCCGGCCTTGACCATGATCCAGCGGGCCACCAGCTCGCCCTCCCGGCCCGCGTCGGTGGCGATGACCAGCTCCGATACGTCGCCCCGCTTCATCAAATTCGTGACCACCTTGTACTGGCGGGAGGTCTCGGGGATCACCACCAGCTTCATCTTCTCCGGCAGCATGGGAAGGTCGTCCATGTTCCATTTTTCCAGCTTTTTGTCGTAGACGTCCGGGTCCGCCAGGGTCACCAGATGGCCCAGCGCCCAGGTGACGACGTAGCGATCCCCCTCCAGGTAGCCGTCGCCGCCGCGCTTGCAGCCCAGAACCCGGGCCAGCTCCTTGCCGACGGAGGGCTTTTCCGCCAAAACTAAGGTTTTCGCCATGGGAAACCTCCTTGGAATGCAAAAATGCAAAATTTTCGTAAGTTGGGATATATTATAATGTGTCGGTTGGGAAAAATCAACAGGAAAGAGACAAATCGGGATATGTCGGGATGCTGCGTAGGGCGGCCAGACCCCTGGCCGCCGCGATGACCGCCAGCGTATCGGCGGCGGCCTGGGGTCAGGCCGCCCTACGGCGCTGCTCGATAAACCCCAATTCCCGCGCGGCAACTCGTGAACAATTCGTAAATATTCAAAATTGCCCTTGACTTTTCCCTTGGGCTGGTGTATATTGGCACTCAGAGAGATGGAGTGCTAAGCACTTCCATATATAGAGTGCCAGGGCGAATCGGAAGGAGAACGGATTCTTCGACTCCGCTGCGCTCCGCTCAGAATGACAAGTACGCGCTCTGATCTCGATACCCGGATCCTGAAATTCCGAACAAAGGAGGCGGCACGATGGAATTAAGCGATCGGCAAAAGCAGATCCTGCGGGCCATTGTGGATATCTACGTCTCCACGGCGGAGCCGGTGGGCTCCAAGGCCATCGCGGCCCTGCCCGACGTGAGCTGCTCCTCCGCCACCATCCGCAACGAGATGGCGGAGCTGACCCAGATGGGTCTGCTGGAGCAGCCCCACACCTCCGCGGGACGGGTTCCCTCCCCGGCGGGCTACCGGCTCTACATTGACGAGCTGATGCAGGACTACCGCCTGAGCCTGGACGAGACCAAGTCTCTCAACGAGGCCCTGGAGCTGAAGAGCCAGGAATTCGACAAGATGATGTCCCAGGTGGGCAAGCTGGTCTCCAAAATGACCAACCTCCCGGCCTACACCGTGGCCACCCGCCGGAACGAGGCCGTGGCCAAGCACTTCGACCTGATTCAGGCCGGCCCCGGCAGCATCATCCTGGTGCTGATGCTCTCCGGCGACGTGGTGAAAAACAAGCTGGTGAAGTTGCCCGTGCGGGTCACGGAGGCGGATCTGAAGCTCCTGGCCGCGGTGCTGAACACCAGTCTGACGGACCTCACCGCCGAGGAGATCACCGGCGAGCTGCTGGATAAGATCACCCGCTCCGCCGGTCCCGCCAGCCCTCTGGCGCCCCTGGTGATGGACTTCACCCTGGAATGTCTGCGGCAGCAGCACGGGGACGTCCACCTGACGGGCCAGATGCGGCTGCTGGGCCAGCCCGAATACAAGGACGCCGCTGGCAAGGCCCAGGAGGTCTTCGAGACCCTGGACGAGGAGCTGATCTCCAATCTCCCGGCGGTGCTGCCCAAGGACGGTCCGGTGCAGTTCCTGGTGGGCCCCGAGAACGTGGCCAAGGAGCTGAAGGACACCTCCGTCGTCATGATGCGCTTCGACATCGGCGAGGGCATGCAGGGCACCATCGGCGTCGTCGGCCCCACCCGTATGGACTACGCGAAGATCACCGCCAAGCTGGGCTACTTCGCGGAGAACCTGGGCAGGATGTTCCAGAAGGGCGGCCAGCCCACGCCGCCGCCGGCTTTGCCTGACGGAATGAAAAATGAAGAATGAATAATTGTGGTGTTTTTCAAATTACCATTTGAAAAACACAAAACGATCATTTTCCCGCTGTAGGGGGCGGCGTCCTCGACGCCCTGTGCGTATCAGAAATCAAAAGGTTCGGGCCGTCGGAGACGCCGGCCCCTACAGATGAATATCGCAAAGGAATGAGCAGCTATGTCTAAGAAGAACAAAGAAAAGAAAGGCCAGACTGTGACGGAGGAAACCGCCTCCGAGGTCGAAGAGATCAAGGAAGAAGCTTCCGCCGAGGAAACAGCTGAGAAGGAAGCTCCCAAGGCGGAGACCCCCAAGGAGTCCGAGCTGGAAAAGGCTCAGAAGGCCCTGGCCCAGGAGCACGACCAATATCTGCGGCTGGCGGCGGAGTACGACAACTTCCGCAAGCGGAGCCGCAAGGAGAAGGAAGCCCTCTACACCGACGTCAAGGCCGAGACCGCAGCGAAATTCCTGCCGGTCTTCGACGATCTGGAGCGGGCTCTGGCCAACGAAACCGCCGACGAGGCCTACAAGAAGGGCGTGGAGCTCATCATGGCCGAGTTCCGGAAGATCATGATCGGCCTCGGCGTGGAGGAGTTCGGCGAGAAGGGCGACGCCTTCGATCCCAACGCCCACAACGCCGTGATGCACGTGGAGAATGAGGAGCTGGGAGAGAACGTCATCGCCCAGGTCTTCCAGAAGGGCTTCCGCATCGGCGACAAAGTCATTCGCCACGCCGTCGTGCAGGTCGCAAATTGACCCCGTAGGGGCCGATGCCCACATCGGCCCTCCCCCCCCGCAGCGGCGCACAGTGTGCGCCATATAAACCTGTTAAACCATACACTGTATATATAGGAGGAAAAAACAATGAGTAAGATTATCGGTATTGACCTTGGCACCACCAATTCCTGCGTGGCCGTGATGGAAGGCGGCGAGTCCGTCGTCATCGCCAACGCGGAAGGCAGCCGTACCACCCCGTCCGTGGTGGCATTTTCCAAGACCGGCGAGCGCATGGTCGGCCAGATTGCAAAGCGTCAGGCCGTCACCAACGCGGACCGCACCATCTCTTCCATCAAGCGTCACATGGGCGAAAGCTACAAGGTGACCATCGACAACAAGAACTACAC